>CBFGTW010000059.1:0-25243 GCA_965651855.1 uncultured Verrucomicrobiales bacterium | reverse complement strand
GTCTCGCGGCATTAGCCGATTGGGTGAGATTCTGAATTTGTCCACACTGCCTAGTGCCTAGTGCCGAGTGATCAGTGGGCAGTGATCCGTGGAAGAGGGCTCTTCATTTCGAATTTGATGCTTGGAGATTCGTGCTTTCCTTCATCACTCTGCACTCGCGAAGCCGCAAAGGACGCAAAGCTCATTCGTTTCGGATTTGATGCTTTGAGATTCATGCTTTTTTCCTCAGCCTTGCCGACAGGCCCGCTGGCTGGCACATCACGGGAATGAGATTCTTCGGCCAATGGCGCCACCGATGGGCGAACCTCCACGTCTTTTGGCAGGTTTCGGCCATTCTGGTCGTGGTGCTGGGACTGGCGGCCTGCATCGCTCCCCCGGCCCTCGCGGCGTGGCGTAGCTGGAGCGCCGCCCGCGACACCCGCACCGCATTGGCTGCCGGTGCGGCCGGGGATCACTCGGTGGCCAGGGAAGCGGCGCTGCGTGTGCTGCGCCACGATCCGGGGCGCGCGGAGGTGCTGCCAGTTTTTTTGAAGGCCGCGCGGGCTTTGGGCGATCCCAAAGCCACGGATGCGGCGTGCCAGTTGTTGATCCGGGGCACGTCGTTGCCCTTGGAGGATCGGCGCGATGCCTGGGAATTCGCCTGCCGGACTCTTCCAGGCGGCCCCTTGGCGGGCTTGCGCACGACCCTGACCGCCACCGAACGGGAAGACGCGCGCTTCGTCGGGCCGTGGGTAGAGAGGATGATCCGGGACGGAATGAGAAACCAGGCGGCGGATGCGCTGGATTCCCATCCGAGGCCGTTGCCGCCGGACCTGCAAGTGGCGCTGATGCGGCTCCTGCTCGCCAGTGGAGGTGAGCGCGCGCACCGGATTTTCCAGGAGAACCTGATCGAGCGGGCTCGGGCGGATGCGGAGACTGGCGCGGCGCTCCTGCCGCTGCTCGACGAGATCCCGCAACCGTCGCTCCTGCCCGAGCTGGCTTCCGCGTTGGCGGGTCTGGAGCCTGCCATGGGAGAGGAGGTTCCCCTCCGGCGGCTGCGGCTCGCCCGGTGCGAAATGGCGGCTCGTCCGATCGATGCGGACTTCATTTTCACGGAGGCGCTCCGTTCCCATGCCGATGCCGATCCGGCCTTCGCCGCCCGATGGTGTATCCACGCGGGCCGCCCCGAGATGGCGCTGGAGTTGTTGGAACGGCTGCCTGGAGACGTGGAGGGATTCGACGCCCGGCGGTTCGTGCTCGAGCGGACGGGCGACATGGCGGCATGGGCGGACGCGCTCGACCCAGCGCCCCCCGGCGCCGACTCCGCCGAGATCCATTGCGACCGGGCGTTCATCGCGGCGCAATCGGACGACCGGCCGGCGCGTGAGGCGGCCGAAGAGCAAGCGATCCGGTCCGCCGAGGCCTCGTTGTCGCCGGAGGCCCTGGTCCAGCTGGCCCGGCGCGCGGAGTTCCGTGGCTTGAAGAGTTTGGCACGCCGCGCCTGGCTGGAAGCCATCCGGCGGCGCAAGGGCCCGCTGCCGCCCGGCGAGCGTCTCAAGCCGTTCATCGAGTCGCTCGCGGAATCCCGACGCGAATCCGAACTCCTGGAGGTACTGACGTCCTACCGCGCGATGGAGCCGGAGAACCCGATGTTTGTCGTGCAGCACGCCTATGTTTCCTGTCTGATGGGCCACGCCCCGCCATCGCGCTTGATCGCGGACCTGGAGCCAATCCTGCAACGACTTCCGGAAAACGTTCCGGTCCGCTTTTCCCTTGCGCTCGGCCACCTGCTCGAGGGCGATGCCGACCCGGCTCTTCCGCTCACGGATCCCGGCGGCCGGCACCCGGAAAGTTTCCAGCCCGCCTGCCGGATCATCCGCGCGACGGCGCTGATCCGCGCGGGGGAGGTGGAGGAGGCGGTGGCTTGGCTGGAGGACGTGGACTGGGAGCGGCTGCTTCCGTCGGAGAAACGGGTTTTCCGGCAGCTTCTTGAAGCGGGCTCCGGCACGGCAAAGGCCAGATGAGACGAACCACGTGATCAAAAGTGACCAGGACCAGACGACCGATGCATCCTTGCCTGGAATCCTTGGTCCTCCAAGGCCGCGCGGTGAGTTCATCGGGATGTGGTCGACGATCAAGGGATCCGGAGATTCCGCTGGCGGAGGCCGTGGCGATTGAGAATGCGTCGGACCTCGCTGGGCTTCGAAACATTCAGCCGATGACAAGCACCCGACCCACGGCCTGGGCTCGGCACCGGCGGCGCAAGCCATGACGCGATCGATGGAAAAGGAGTGAGCTGCTCGGCCCGCCTTTCGAATCCTGCCCCTCCGGGCGTCCAGGGCGTCTTCCAGCCAATCCGGCGCCGGGAGCAAAGCTCCCGGAGCCGAACCGCACACAAACAAATCAAAATCCGAGGGCGACAATCGGAGTCGCCCCCCGCCCGGCGATGGTTTCGTGACCGAACTCTTTTCCGTGACGCGGCGGGTTCACGCCACTGACCATCGTTGTGGCGCTACTGCCGTTCAAGCATCTGGTTGCACGCAATCGCGTAGTGCGCGCCTGCACAGGAAATTCCTTCATGCAAAACATGCGGACCGCCGACATGGCTTCGCAACTGCCGGGGCTCACTGGATGCCCAGCGGCGGCGTTCTCGAGTCGATGCAAGCGAGCGCATGATGCGGACGGCATCGGCACCCCGGACACGATCGTCTTCAGGGTCACGGGCGGAAGCGTCGTCTCGCCCTCCTCGGGAAACCTCGGCCTGGATTTCGGCTACCGGCTCGACGGGGCGTTCGGCATCGCGGGACGGTGCTCACCAACGATACCCGCGTCGCCGGAATCGCGGATGACATCGACGACTTCTTCGATGACGGCGAGGACATGGACGCCGGCGAGCTGGACGAGACCGAACTTCCCGGCATCACCGGCCACCTCCACCGGGAGACGGATCCGACCCTGTGGTGCTGGAGCCGCTCGGCTCGATCGTCACCGATGCCGCTTCGAGGGCCTGCCCGCGGGGACCTACCGCGGGGTCCACGTCATCAAGCTCGACATTCCCGCAGGCACCCTCACCAGCGCGTCGCAGGGCTGGCTATCCCGCTTCCGCGTCTTCACCGATCGGCCGCGCCGGGCCGGGGGACCTTCTTCGACAACCGCGGCTCGGCCACGACCTTGCTGAGCTACGGGGAAGTCAGGGAAAATGACTTCGTGCGGCCACTCGCCGCCGGCCACAACCTCGTCGCCGGAGGATATCCTGTCGCCGCCTCGCCCTCCAGCCGTCGGCTCACCCTCGCCGCCGGCTTGTTCGGCAGCCTCGATTTCAAGACCGCGGATTCGATCTTCCTCTGGAAGCCGGACGAGGATCCCGCCGCCAAGGGCTACGAAACCTATTGGCTCGCCTCCGGCGCGCCGGCCCAGCCGGCCTTCCTCCGCTGGGTCCGCATCGGCGACGCCAGCGCCACTCCGCGGGACGACGAGAATCTGCTGCCGATGAACCGCAGCGCGTTCATCCGGACCAAGGACCCGCATCCCGATCACCGGACTCCCGCACCCTGGACTCCGTGAGCCGCCTCCCGCGCCTCTTCCATCCTCTCCCCTCCATGATTTCCTCCGCCCGCTTCCTTGTCCGGCGTGTGTCGGCCGTCCTGCTCCCCTTGTCCTGCGGAGCGGCCTGCTGGTGCGCGCCCGTCTCCGCCCGCGCCGCCACCATCAACTGGGGCAGCCTGTATTTCACCGACATGGTGGACAGCACGGGCAGTCCGCTCGATCCCGGCTTCACCTTCCAGCTCGGCGGTTTCACCTCGGGTTTCACCCCGAGCGCTTCGAACGTGGGAGACTGGGGGACGAATTGGCGGGTCTTCGACGAAGCGGAATACAGCGCGGAAACCAGCAGCTTCAGCTCGTCCCAGGTCATGCTCTCGGATGGATCCAGCGCGGGCTACCAGGATCCGGAGGTGCGCTTCGATTTCGCGGAACGGGAAGCTTTCCTGTGGATCCGGAACTCGGCCGAGGCGGTCCAAGGCAGCGAATGGCTGCTGGTCAGGGCGGACGACTGGCTCTTCCCGGCCGCCGGCGGAGACTGCTGCGACAACACCCTGCCGCTCGAGTGGTCCACCAGCGACCTGGCCGCGGCCACTCCGGTGTGGGGCGGCCAGGGGAGCGTCAGCGGCTCCGGCTACCGGACCACGACGGAGAGCCACACGCTGCAAACCTACGGCTTCGAGCTTTCCTCTCCCGTTCCCGAGCCCTCGTCCGCGTTGGTCGGCATCCTGCTGGTCTCGGGGCTCGTTTTCCGCCGCAAGCGCGGCATGCTCCGCGCGTGAGTTTCTCCTGGACCGCCCGCTGCCTCGCCGTTTTCTGCTGCGCCTGTGGGGCCGCGGCGGGGGAAACCATCGTGGCTTTCAGCGATCCCCATCGCACCAATCTGACCAGTTCGGGCGAGCCGATGGGAACCGGCTTCACCTTCGAGCTCGGGGTGTTCGCCGCGGGCTTCGAACCGACGTCCGGAAACACCTCGCAATGGCTGGAGGCCTGGCACCTGGCGGCAGCGGGAAGTTACAGCGGCTCGACCCACCGGTTCGCGATCTCGCACCCGGTTTCGGAAAATCCGGCGCCATTCACGGCGGGAGCGAAGGCATGGGTTTTCGGTCGCAGGACCGCGGCTCCCGGCGCCGAAGAGTGGATCTTGTTCCGCTCCGGCACTTGGACGTGGCCGACGCCGAATCCGCTCAACCCGCTCCCGCTCGAGTGGAACGCCGCCGATGCCGAACAGGTGGTCGTCGGGGCCATCGCCGCCTCGGGCGACCCCATTCTCATGAGGAGCGCGGCGGTGCGGGACAACATCCCGCTCGTGACGTGGCCGGAATGGCGCGCCGCCGTGCTGGGCGGGCACCCGCTTTCCGGAGCCGCTGATGATCCGGACGGAGACAGAGTTCCAAACCTCCTCGAGTTCGTGTTTGGCGGCGATCCGTTCACGCCGGGCCCGCCGCCGGCCGTCCTCGTGGAGAAGGAGAATGCTGCGGGGCCGGGGCACGTGCGCCTCGCCATTCCCCGCCAGGGGGACCGGCTGGCGAAGCTCGCGGTGGAAACTTCGGCGGATCTCGCTGCTTGGAGTCCCGTGGAAATCGAAGTGCTCGAGGACTCGCCGCAGCAATGGGTCGTGAGTCCGGTGGCATCGCCGGCTCCACCTCCCGCTCGACGGTTCTACGGCGTGCGAGCCACCCTTCCGGATTGACCCGCCGCGCGCCGGACGGAACATCAGCGCGCCGCCGCGGGAAGCCATGCACCTCGTATTCCTCAACCAGTATTATCCTCCGGACGGCGCGCCCACGGGAGTGATGCTGGCGGCGGTGGCCGAGCGGCTGGCGGCGGACGGCCACGAGGTGTCCGTCCTCTGCGCCACCGGCGGGTATGCGGGATCGGGGGGCGGATCGAACATCGAACGTCGAACATCGAACGTCGAAGGGTGGAAACAGGACGAAGGACGATGCGTCCGCGTGATCCGGATCGAGGCGACGCGGTTCGGCCGTGGAACCTTTGCCGGCAAGCTGGCGGATTATCTTTCCTACTCCTTCGGCGTCGCCTGGAAGCTGACGACGCTGCGGCCGCGGCCGGACCGGATCGTCGCGCTGACCACGCCGCCCTATCTCTCGGTGCTGGCGCGCCTCTTGTCCAAGTTCCGCGGGTGCGACCACGCGCATTGGGTTATGGACTTGTATCCGGACGTGATGGTGGCGCACGGCATGTTGCGGGAGGACGGTTGGGCGCACCGGATGCTCGCCGGATGGGCGCGTTTTGGGTTTGGCGGGAAGCGCTGCGTCCGGGTCCTCACGCTCGGGCCGGACATGGCGGAACGGACGGCGCGTCATCGCGGAGCCGGCGCGCCCCCAGTGGACTGGGTGCCGTTGTGGGGGGGCGGCCGTGTGTCGGATGATCGGTCCTCGGAGCAGGTCCACGCCCTGAGGAAGAAACGTGGCTGGAGCGATGCCGAGCGGGTGGTGATGTATTCCGGCAACATGGGACTGGGCCACCGCTTCGATGAAATCCTGGAAGCGGCGCGCGCGCTTGTGGGAGAACCGGTGCGCTTCGTCTTCTTCGGCGGCGGCAAACGGCGCGCCGAGATCGAAAGGTTCGTCCGCGAGCATCCGGAACTCGGCGTGGAACTGCACGACTACGCACCGGCGGAGGAACTATCCGCTCATCTCCGGACGGCCGACGTCCAACTCGCTTCGCTCGCGCCGGAGTGGACCGGAACGATGGTGCCGAGCAAGCTCCAGGGGATTTTTTCGGCCGGTCGGCCGGTGATTTTCATGGGCGCCGCCGATTCGAGCATCGGGCGGTGGGTCGCGGAAAGCGGGGGAGGTTGGATCGTGGAACCGGGCGATATCGCGGGGCTGCTGGCGGCGCTGCGGGAGGCGGCGGATGCGACGGAATGCCGATGCCGAGGAGCCCGCGCGGCGGAATTCGCAGCCGCGCACTTCGATCCGACAAGGAATGTCTTGCGCATCTCGGAGCTGCTGGCACATTGAAATAATAACCGATGCCGAACCCGGGGGCCGATCCTCGAGTCATTGAGATTCATATTGTAAACACGATCGGGGTGTCTTGAGGTGGTTCCACTTTTCGGTTTGCCGAGCATGTCTTCAGGCGGCGGCGGAGAAAAGTAGGTGTTTTCTTGGCGTTGCGATTGCTTCCAGCCGGCAACGCTCCGGCTGCCGGTCCTGCGATCCGATTCTCGCTGAAATGCACGGATAATCGTTCTCGACCTGTCCAAGTCCGCCAGATAGATCGGCTTGCCTTCCCCCCTACAAGGAATCCAACCTCCACTTTTCGATTCCAGATTCCCATGCCACCGGTCATGACGATTTTGCCATTTGTGGCGGCCGTGATTCTGTCCCTGGCTCTCTCGCTCATCGCGAACCGGGCGATGATCGCATGGGCGGGCAAGCTCGGCCTGATGGACTTGCCTGGGGCCAGGCGGGTGCACGCCGCGCCGGTCCCGCGTGCCGGTGGACTGGCGGTTTGGTCCGCCTTCCTCGCGACGGCCTTCGCGGCTTCCACGATCTGGCCTGAACTGCTTGGCAGCGCGCGGGCCGACTGGTTGGTCCCGCTCGCCACCAGCTCGTTGGTGCTGGTGGTTGTCGGCGTGCTCGACGACCGTGGTGGCGTCCGGCCGTTGTGGAAGCTGGCGGCGCAGACGGCGGCGGCGGCCCTGTTCTTTTTCCTCAGGCCCGACTCCCACGGCAAGATCATGGGCCTCGAGGCCCCGATGTGGCTGGACGCGGTGATTTTCATCGGCTGGACGGTCGCGCTGATCAATGCCTTCAACCTGATCGACGGGCTCGACGGGCTGTGCGCCGGACTCGGGTTGATCGCCTTGGTGGCGTTGGGCACGATGACCGCGATCCAAGGCCACACGGGCGCGATGGTGCTGATGTTTCTCATGGCCGCGGCTTTGCTCGGGTTCATCCGCTACAACCGGAACCCGGCGCGGATCTTCCTGGGTGACACCGGCTCGATGCTGCTCGGCCTGTTCATCGCGTCCGCCGCCACCCAGTCGATCGGCAGGCGCGCGGTGGTGGGCTCGCTGCTGTTGCCGATCGCGGTGGCAGGGGTGCCCCTGCTGGACGTGATGCTGGCCGTCTGGCGCCGGGCGATCCGGAAGCTGCTGCACCAGTGGATGGGCAAGGAGCGGATCGGCATCTTCGATCCGGACAAGGACCACCTCCACCATCGCTTCCTCGCAGCCGGCAATGGACAGCGCAAGGTGGCCCGCATTCTCCACGGCCTGGCGGTGGTGCTGGCGCTGCTCGCTTTCCTGCCGATGATCTTCGGCGACCATGTCATCGGCGTCTCGGTGGTGGGCCTGATGATCCTCTCGCTCTTCGGCCTGCGTTCGGTGGCGCGGATCGAGCTGGTGCAAAGCGGCTCGATGCTGCACCTGGCGATCAAACGCCCCGTCGGCAACCGACGACTGCGCCTGGCGGTCTTCTTCTACGACTGCGCCGTGGTGGTGCTCTCGGCCGTCGGTGCCACTTGGCTGCTCAGCCACGATTTCCGGACGGGGCGGGATGTGTTGCCGGCGATGCATTTCGTGGCCGTGTTTTCGGTTCTGGGCGTCGCCAGCCTGTTTTTCGCCAAGGCCTACCGCCGGGTCTGGTCGCGCGCCAGCATCCGGGACGTGGCTGGCGTCTGCTTCTGCCTCGGCTCGGCCGGAATCCTGAGCGCCACCTTGGTCACGCTGTTCCGGCAGGACCTGGCGTTCCTGACCGCCGGCGTCGCCGTCCTGGCCTCGCTGGCAGCCATGGTCGGCGTCTCCATTCCCCGCTGCGGCGCGGAACTTGTCCGCGAGTTGGCGGTCGACGCCGGCCACCGCCGGTTCGACAAGAAGAGCGACAGCGAGCGCCACGTGGTGATCTACGGTGGCGGCGACCTCGGAAACCTGTTCCTGGATTACCTCAAGACCTGCCCGCCGTCGCGCTTCCGGAGCTTCCGGGTGGTCGGCTTCATCGACGGAAACCCGGCGCTCAAAGGCCGGATCCTGCGCGGCTTCCCGGTGCTGGGAGACCTCGAGGAACTCGATTCGCTGGCGCAATCCCACCCGCTGCACGGCGTGATTGTCGCCATCAGCCGGCCGGAGGAGGAATGCATGGAGCAATTGCGCGACATCGCCCGCGAGCGGCGGCTGAACCTTTACTCGTGGTCGTTCGACCTGACGCCCGGCCTGATGGAAGCGCACGCGAAACCCGGTTTCAGAGCGGAGGTCCCGCGGATCTCCGAGACAACAGCGGATACGGCGACTCCAGCGAATCCGCCTATGACATCAGCGGCGGAACCTTTTCGGTGGTGGTGATTCCGGAGCCGTCCGCGGCGGCGTTCGGCGGCCTGGGGCTGATTCTCCTGTTGCGCCGCCGTCGCTAAGGAACCCGCGCGGGGTAGGACGTTCTCTTCATCGGTGTGGCGTCTTCGTGACATCCGGCGCGCTCCGCCCGGCTGAACGGCGCGCCGAGCGGATCCAAGCGGCGGCCGGTCCGTCGCTTACCAACGACTGGTCCTGAGGCTTTTCGCTGCAAAAGGACGACGTTACCGGATTAGGTCGTCCACGGACTTGGTCAAGTGGACCGACGACGGAGATTCCATCGAAGGACTCAACGTAGAGATCGTGGTTTTCCGTGAGATCACCGCCTCCAAGAGGTTTTACCGCGTGTTCTCCTCGGCTCCTTAGACGGGCACTGGCTTTCCGGAATTCCGGGACCGACCATCACCACTCCCCCTCAGCCGGGCGAGGGGGAGCGCGGGTCGGATGTTGAAGAAATGGGGTAGGCTCGCGCCGGGCTTTCGTCTCGACCGCCGCAGGGCGGGGGAAGGAAGGCCGAAGCGCCTGCCGCCGGCTAGAACCGCCGGCGCCGGACCAGCAGTACGGCGGCCGCCAACGATGCCAGCAGCGGGGCCGAAGGCTCGGGAACGACGTCCACTTGAACCTCCAGCGGCCCGGAAAGCAGGGCACCGTCCGACGAGGACACCAGGTAGGCGGTGTAGGTGCCGCTCGCGGGCAGAGGCAGCGGCTCGCTGCCGTGCGTGGTCGTCGCCGCCGAGCCCGCGAGGGTGATCGCGTCGCCCGTTTCGACCGAGATGGTGCTTTCGAAGGAATACCAGAAGAGCGCTTCCACGCCGGCCCCACCCATGCCCGTGTTCTGGGCGGTGATGCCGAACGGAGCCGCGACCGTCTGGGCGAGGCCGCTGATGTCCACCGACATCCCGGCCGCCTCGAACTGGGTCATCGCCATCCCCTGCGTCTCGGGATACAAGTCCACGATCCTCAGCTGGAAAGAGCCGGCGTTGTAATCCTGGGCGGCGGCGAACTCGAGGTTCTCCAGCGTCAGGCTGGAGACAAGACCGTCGGTCATGCCGAAGTTGATGGTGGCGGCGGCGGCCGGAACGGCTGCAAACAAGGAGAAGGCGAGAGGTAAGAGCAGTCGGGGTTTCATGGATGTGGTTTCAGGTTCCGCGGAAAGCGGGCAGTCATCATCCGGATCACTCAGATTTCAGGCAATCCGAAAGACCCCGACTTGAAAAAACGCGCGGACTCCCGCGGCGAGGCACCTACCGTCTTGGCTCCACCAGCAGCGCGAGCCCGGCTAGGCGGATCGCGCCGCGGTGCCAGGCGGCGGTGCGCGTCCGGCCCGGGGGCAGGAAGGGCAAGCGCCAGCAGGACGCCCGCCGCGAAAGCGAGCGGCAGGCGGAGGCCGGCTCATCGAAGAAGCCGTGGATCGGCACCAGCAGGGCCGCGCGTCGAGGTGGCCTCGGCCCGGTTTTGGGTCACTTTCATCCGGCTTTTCACTCGTCTCGGACCACCTGTCTTCGCCGATCACCAGCAGTGCAACAAGCCGACCGCCTTGGTGCTGTGCCACCCGAGATAGCGCGAACCGGCCGACACGATCCACAGCAGCGGGCCGGGAAACTCCGGGACCGGCGAGGACACTGGGAAATGCGCGCATCTTTTCGGGACTGACCGCGTTGCCCCGGATTGACCGGAGACTGCGAATGGGGTCAGAATCCGGCCCATGGAATCCCGCAACCATCCATCGGAATGCCTCGTCGGCGACTACGTCAAACTGGTGGACCTCGTGGTGGCGGAGATCGATCCGTTCAGCGAGGACCCTTCGTCGGAAAACTTGCATGATGTCGAGTTCCGGACCGGGTCGGGCGGGGACGCCTGGAAGTTCACGCTCGAAGAGGTGCCATGTGACGACGGCGCCGACTACGCCTGGGTGCGCAAGAGCTGACGCGCGCCGTGGGCCGCAGGCGCGGGAGATCGTCACGGCTTAAGTCAGCGGAGCGGCTTCAGGCCTTCCGGTGGCGGACGGTGATCCTGACAGCGTCTCTGGCTTCTTCGACTGCGGTCACCGTCGCCGTGCCCTTGAACTCGTAGATCGCTCCCGACGCGGACCTTAGCGTGCCGGGAAGTTGGTCCCCGACCCGCCAGCCCGGATACTCCGCGAGGGGAAAGACCATGCGGACCCACTCGTCTCCGTCGAAGTGGATTGACTTTGGCATCAAATGGAAGAGGAACAGGCCGCGCGCCGAGTGGCAAGGACGGGCGCGAGGAAAACAAGTCGGCCGACAAAAAAAAAGCCGGCCCCGCGCGTGGCACGGGACCGGTGGGAAAGCCGCGGGGAGGTCAGGCGCGTCGGCGGCGGAGGGCGCCGAGGATCCCGATGATGCCGAGGATGGCGGTGCCGGGCTCGGGAACGGTGACCGCTTCGACCAAGCTGGAGTCCGACACCCGGAACTCGTCCCAGACATAGGCGAAATCCGCGTTCCTCGCCAAGCCGGTGAGGTGCAGGTGGGACAAGTCCCCGATGCCGTTGGCGGCGGTGGCGCTTCCGGTCCAGATGACTTGGTCGCTGTCTGTTCCCAATCCGGCCCCCGACAAGAAGGCATCGGTGAGCGTGCCCTCGGCCAGATGGTGGGTCACCTGGGCCTGGTTCAGAACCCAGGCGGTGGTCTGTCCGGCCGTGGCGTCGAACTCGAACAGCATCAGGTAGGTGCTGCCGGTCGTCAGCGAGACGCCGGGATTCACCCAGCCGGAGCCTCCCGCGCGCACACCGGGACCTTCGAAGCTGGTGCTGGAGTCCGCGCTGTTGAAGGTGTTGCCCGCCCAGGTGAAGGTGCCTTGGCCGGCCGTCGTGGTGCCGTCATTGCTGCCGGACGGGCCGACCGCGACCAGCCCCAGCGAACGGGAATCGGGGCTGTGGATGGTGGTGGAAAAGAGATAACTGCCGTAGAGCGGTCCGGTCGAAAGCGAGGACCCGAAAGCGGCGGTTGCGGTCCGCGAGTTGTTGTTGGCGGTGCCGCCGGTGGTCTGGGTCGCGCTTCCTCCGGATGAGTGGACTCCCGTCATCTCCAGTCCGGCGCCCTGGTATTCCAGGTTGGGACCCGATCCGTTCTGCACCCAAGTGCCCGACAGTCCCAGGCCGGTGGCATTCTGGCCGGTGAGGCTTCCGGCCGTGTAGCCGCCGCTGAAGCTTTCGGCGACGACCAGCGCGGCTTGGGAGCCGGTGGACAAAGCCAGCAGGGCGAGGATCGCCAATCGAATCGGGGAGTTCTTGTGGAGGTGGGGTTTCATAACGCGCTGATGGCGTTGTCATACAACTTCGGGAAGGACAAGGCTTTTCGTTGGATTGGCGTGCGCTCTCCGGTTCGTCGGAATGATGGGTTCCAAGGCTAATTTTCCGCTCCGTCGATCCGCCGCTTCCGTGGCCCGCTCGGGCAAAGATCGATTCGGGTGGGGCTTGCCAGACATCTGGCGGGCTTGATGGGCTGTGAAACCCACGCCACGTCCTCTTCTCGCCGCCGCGCTCATCCTTGCGGGTTCCCTCTCCGCGTCGCACGCCGCGTTTCTCGTGACGGCCACGGGAACGCTTAATCTCACCGGTGGTCCGGACACGATGGGCCTCGGCGGAGCCCAGTTCACGGTGACCGCGCTGTTCCCGGACGGCACTTATGCCGACGATGCCGGCTACCCGGTGGCGATGGGAGATGCCTCGCAGACTTCCATCCAGATCAGTGGTGCGGCCAACGCGGCGTTCAACGGGACGTTCGCGCACTACGCGGGCAGCACCGCGCCGGAGTACTTCCCCACCTCCGCCGGACTCTATGGCGGTGGAGGCGACAACTGGATCCTTTATTTCGACCTGATCACCGACGACGCCTTCGTCGGCCTCGGGTTGCAGACGGATCCCACTCCGTCCGGATCGACCGTCAGCGTCGGGGACACGGTCGAGCTGTCGCACTTCAGCGACGGAGGCTCCATCATCCCGCGCAGCGTCTCGAGCGAAACCTACTTCAACAGCGGATACGGCGACTCCAGCGAATCCGCCTATGACATCAGCGGCGGAACCTTTTCGGTGGTGGTGATTCCGGAGCCGTCCGCGGCGGCGCTCGGCGGCCTGGGGCTCATCCTCCTGTTGCGCCGCCGTCGCTGAGGAACCCGCGCGGGGAGTGGCGGGGAGCTGGAAAGGCGGGCACTTCGGAACCTCGTAGCGCGGTACGAGAGTTTTGTTGATGGTTTCGTCGATCATGGCACGTTTGTGACTGAAGGTCAGGAGCCGACTTTCCAGGAAAATGAGCCGCAAGCTGATGGTTGCCGGAGGCGTCGTCGCCCTCCTCCTCGCCTACTCGGCCGGTCACGTCATCGGGTCCCGAAGCGGCAGCCGCGGCGTGTTGGTGGAAGGCCTACACACCTCTTCGATCGTGCAGGTGCGGCTGCTGTGCGGAGACGTTGATGGTGCTGCCGAGAAAGTGGAGCTTGGCGTGCGGGACAAGCTCGACCGCCTGGAATCCCTCGCTTTCGTCTCGGACGTGGGAGCCCATCTTCCGTGGGCGCCGGGCCGCAAGGAGGAGGTCCACGAGAAGTTCCGGCGGACGATCGAGATTCAGCAGGCCGGCGACACACGGTCGCGGGCGCTGGAGACACGGCTTCGTGAACTGGAGGCCGATTTCTTCGGTGACGCGGCCGCGGAGGAGGTTGGCGCGGAGGAGTGACCTCCGGCACGGCCCCCGCACGCCTTGCAAGGGCTTCCCGTAACGGTCCTGCGGCCACCTCGTGGCGCCCGGTCTCGCCGCAGCGGGGGCAATTCATTTTCCCCTGTTCGGAGGATGCCCGGAATCGACCTGCCTTCCGATGCTCGGCGCATCCGATGAGATCCACGCCATTTTTCCCGCTCCCGCTTTTCGCCGCCTTGCTGACTCCGGTTCTCGCCCAGGGCGGCTGGGAGGACATTTCCGCCAACGTCCCCGGCGCTTTCACCGGCACCAACAACATGGGTCCGCTGTTGGCCCACGGGGACGAGCTTTATCTCCTCGGCGCGACGGGGATCTACCGCTCGACCGATGGCGGCGACTCCTTCACCGCGCTCAACACGGTCGCGGGCACCGGCAGCTACGACTTGTCGATCGCCTCGTTGAACTTCGTCGAGGCCGCCGGAGGTTTCATCTATGTCGGCAAGGATCCCGGCAGCTTGGCCAACAACAACGGCTACACGCCGATGCACCGCCTGAGCCCGGGCGAAACGCAGTGGACGCGGGCATCGCAAACCCACCTGCCGGACAGCGCCATCGGGGACAGCATCGAGGGCGTCGCCCACGACCCGACCACCGGCACCTACTATGCCTCCAGTCGTTTGGCGGGCTGTTACGTGTCCGCCGACGGGTTGACGTGGACGGGCAAGCGCAACGGCCTGCCGGCCACCGTTTTCCTGGGTTTCACCACCGTCTTGGGGGACACGGTCGCCGCCCGCGAAGGCAAGGCCTACCTTTCCATCCTGAGCCCGACCGCCAACGGCGGCGTCTATGTCACGGCGGACCAGGGGGAGAACTGGACTCTCCTGCCCGGATCCCCCAAGGGCCAGCACGGCAACCTGACCCTGGCCGACGACCGGCTGATCCTCGCTTCGAGCGGTCCGACCGTCGCGGACCAAGGCACCTACTTCAAAGATCCCGGCGGGGATTTCCGCTTCATCGGGAAATTCCTCGGCGAGCACCACGACATCCGTACGAACGGCACCCACCTCTTCACCGGCTACAAGAAGCAGTTCTATTTCTCCGCCACCCGTGGAATCACTTGGGACGCGATCGATCCGACCGGCATTTCGCCGGACTTCGAGGCGCGGCGGCTGGAGGCCTCGGAGGACACGCTGTTCCTCGTCGGCAACATCGGAGGCACTCCGGTCCTGTACCGGCGTCCGCTGGCATCCCTCGATCTGACTCCCGCCACACAGCTCGCGATCGAACCCTTCGCCGGGCAGACATCGCCGCGCCACGTGAACGGCGGGAATAGCCTCACCTTCACCGCCCTCGCCGGCGGCTCCGGCCTTTCCTACCAGTGGATGTTCAACGGCAGCGCGATCCCCGGCGCCACGGAGGCGACGCTCGACTTCACCGTGAGCGCTCCGGGTACGCTCGGCCTGGAGGTCACGGGCGACAAAGGAACCGCCTCCGCCCTCGATCCGCTCACCCTTGAGATCATCCCGGCCGAGCCCGGTTTCCAGGACACCACCTTCGGGGAAACCTCGCCGGTGCTCAACGGCACCACGGCCGTCGCCGCTTATCCCGACGGCCGGCTGCTCGCCATCCAGGCGCCCAAGGCCTATCTCTTCGACGCCGGGGGCGCCAAGCTCGCCGAGCGTGCCACTGTCGGCGACTCGAAGCTCCGCCGCGGTTTCATCGATGCCGCCGGGCGCCCGGTCGTGTGGGGGGACTTCACCCTGATGCGGCTGGACCCCGGCACGCTGGCCGATGATCCCGGCTTCGCGCCCGTGGTCTTCACCCGCGACGCCTCCAGCCAGACGGCGCGGATCAACCACGTCGTCGAGCTTCCCGGCCAGGGCTATCTGGTCGCCGTCGATGACAAGACGCTCCACGACGGCCTGCCGGTCCCGGCGATCTCGCTGTTCGATTACAGCGGGGCGCGGGTGACCTCCTTCATCGACCCCTTCGTCAACGCCTCCCCGAGTTTCGCGCCGGAGTCCCTGCGGCTCGGCATCACGCCCGACGGGAAAATTCTCGCGGAAGTCGCCAATGCCCGGTGGTCTGATGGCAGCAGCGTGGGACTCGCCCGCCTGAACCCCGACGGCAGCCGCGACACCGCATTCTCCACGGGCGACGACATTCCCTATGTGTTCCGCACGATCCGGAGGTTCCAGATCCAGCCGGACGGGAAGATCCTCTACGCCACCGGCACCAACGCCCGCGTGCCCAAGCGCCTCAACGCCGACGGCAGCTACGACGCCGGCTTCAATGCCGCGGACACGGCCTTCGATGGAGACCTTCTCGGCTTCCTGCCCCAGTCGTCCGACGCGATCCTGGTCCACGGCGCGTTCAAGGCCTACGGCAGCGACTCCGCCCTCGGCCATGGGCGGCTCACGGGCGGCGGCACCCTGGACCCCGGCTACGACGCCACCGCCGGCTTCAAGAATTTCAGCACCGACAAGGCCGTCAACGCCGCCGTCCTCACCGACGGGGGAGCCAAGGCCATCTTCGTCCCGGACTCGGGCGACTACCGCGGCACCCCGCACAGCGGCATCGTCCGTGTCTTCGCCGCTGACGTCGGCGCGGATTCTTTCGAAGCCTACCTGGCCGATGCCGGCGTCCCCGAATTCCTGCGCGGCGCCGATGACGATGCCGACGGCGACGGCCTCGCCAACCTGGTGGAATTCGCCTATGGCAGCGATCCCGCGGACGACGGCGCACGGCCCGTGCTTGCGGAAAGCGGTGCCACCCTCAGTGGCGCCAGCATCAACGCCATTTCCGCCGCCGCGGGCCTCGATCCCGCGTCCTCGCACTACGTCGTCTGGATCCGCCTGCCGAAGGATCCCAGGGGCGTCACGCTCACCATCGAGGCCGGCACCGATCCCGCGAGCCTCGGCGACGGCTCCGCCACGCTTGTGCCGCACGGGGATCCCGTCGATGAAGGCGACACGCGGTTGCAGGCCTACCACCTGATGGAAGACATCGCCACCGTGCCCGCGGCCTTCTGGCGGATCAGGGCGAGCCGGAGTTGAATTTCGGCGGAACGACCGGGTTGCCGGGAGCGACGCGTGTTTGGGCGTTCCCACCACCAGCGGGATGGAGGACACCGGTGGGTGGAAAGAGCGGTCAGCGTGCCATTCCTCGAGATGCGGGAAGGAGAGCGACCACGGCGCATCGCGTGGCAAAGGAGATGCCCCAATTCCGGATCGCACGACGCATCCGGGACAAACGCGCCTCCCGGCCTCCTCCGGCGCGGGGCTTTCCTCCGTCCGCACCGGCACGGTTTTTGTTCAAGAAGAAAAAGAATTGAAAAATTGCAAACAAAATGGAGGGATCGCGGACCTCTTTCCAAGCCAGGCTTTTTCGTGCCGGCGTCTCACGGCAGCACCACCACCGCGCCGAGTCCGCGGTTCACTTCGCGGGAAGTGGCGGTTCGGGGCAGCGGCGGATATTCGAGCGCCAGTTGACCCATCACGGCACGGTGGTTTCCTTCGAACCCCGCGGCGGCGTCGAGGCGGCCGACACTTGGGCGGGATAAAGAGTCTCGCCATCCGGCCGGCGTGCGGCTGCTCCGGGCGTGGACTGCGCGCAACCGCTGCCGGACGAAACAACTTGATCCGCTGGGATCGACCGGCCAAGCTCCGGTGTCGTGCATCCACGAGTCACCGGTTTTCAGGTTTCCGGCGCCCGCCATTCGACGCGGCGGGCTCGTGGATGGTGTGATCACCGTATGTCCGCGGTGCGGGCTTGAGCAGGCAGCTTCCCTGATGGGACCCGTTCCCGAAGCTGCCTGAATGTTTGCCAAGCTCCAACCGCCGTCTCCGGCACTGCCGGAGCGGCCACACCTCGATTCAAACATGCAGACCATCCTCGTTATCAGCGAGGCGGATGAACAACGCCTACGCTCCATCCTCGACTCCATAGCCACCGGGCCGCGCCCGACCGCATTGCAACGACTCGCGCTCGAGGACTTCTTGTCCCGCGCGCGGACCTCCGGAGACGCCGAACTCCTCGAATCGCGTGTCGCATTTTACGATCATGTCTCGTTGGAATCGCCGGTCGACCCGCGGGATTCATTCGATCTTCAACCGGTGATGCCGTCCGAGTCCGACATCGACAGGAATCTCATCCCGGTGGTGTTCCCGGTTTCCCTTTCGGTGCTCGGACGGCGCCGCGGCGATCAGGTTCGTTGGGAGACGCCAGCGGGCGAACGTCTAATGAGGATCGTTGGATTGCGGAAAGCAATCGCCACAGCCGGTTGAGCCGGTCCCGGTGGACCTCGAATCCCCACAAACCGAACGATGTCAGACCATTCGCTCGACCGCTTCTTGCACAAGCTCAAGGAGCGGGATCCGGACCAGCCGGAATTCCACCAGGCCGTTGAGGAAGTGCTCCATTCGTTGTGGCCGTTCCTGCACCAGAATCCCGGCTATACCCGCCACGGGTTGCTCGAGCGATTGGTCGAACCGGAGCGAACGATCCTCTTCCGGGTGCCATGGACGGACGACGACGGAACCGTCCACGTGAACCGAGGTTTCCGCGTCCAGATGAACAGCGCGATCGGGCCCTACAAGGGCGGGTTGCGGTTCCACCCTTCGGTGAACCTGGGGATACTGAAGTTCCTGGCCTTCGAGCAGACCTTCAAGAATTCGCTGACGACGCTGCCCCTCGGTGGTGGGAAGGGCGGATCGGACTTCGACCCGAAGGGTCGCAGCGAGGGCGAAATCATGCGCTTCTGCCAGTCGTTCATGAACGAACTCCAACGGCATATCGACGTCGATCTGGACGTGCCCGCGGGCGATATCGGCGTGGGCGCGCGCGAAATCGGGTACTTGTTTGGGCAGTACAAGAGGATCGCCAACCGATCGTCGCCGGTGCTGACCGGCAAGGGGCTCTCCTACGGCGGAAGCCTGATGCGGCCGGAAGCGACCGGCTATGGCTGCGTTTATTTCGTCCAGGAAATGCTGGACCGGATCAAGTCCGGCCTGGACGGAAAGCGGATCGCGGTGTCCGGTTCCGGAAACGTGGCGCTCCATGCCGCGGGGAAGGCCATGGAATTGGGAGCGAGGGTGATCTCGCTGTCCGATTCCAGCGGGACGGTCCACGTGCCCGGGGGCTGGATGCCGAGCAGCTGGCGTGGGTGAAGGAGCTCAAGAACGCCCGGCTCGGGCGGATCCAGCAGTTCGCGGCCCATTTCCAGCTTCCTTACTTCGAGCGGGCGAGGCCGTGGCGTCTGCCCTGCGAGATCGCCCTGCCGTGCGCCACCCAGAACGAGCTTTCCGCGGCCGACGCGAGGGCATTGCTGAACAACGGCTGCATTTGTGTGGCGGAGGGAGCCAACATGCCCTGTGAACTCGGGGCGGTGGAGCTTTTTCTCGAGGCCCGGATCGCCTACGCACCGGGCAAGGCCGCCAACGCGGGAGGCGTGGCGACCAGTGGTCTGGAGATGAGCCAGAACGCCCTGCGGTTGCCTTGGACCCGCGGCGACGTGGACAACCGTCTCCACGCGGTGATGATGAGTATCCACCGTTCGTGCGAAGACTATGGCAAGGAAAAGGATGGCAACGTTAACTACGCCAAGGGAGCGAACCTGGCGGGCTTCGTGAAGGTGGCGGACGCGATGCTTGCCCAAGGTGTCGTGTGAACTCGCCCCCGCCCGCCAGAGCGGCGCTCCCGCCTCCAGCCAGGGGTCACGCGGAGACGACGCCCTTCGTGGCGGTTTCCTCTGCCGCCGGACGCGTCACCCGGGGTGTGCCGGAGATCCCGGATTCCACCGAACGCACGTCCTCCAAGGTGAAGAACAGATCCGGATCGTGGGCCTTGAGGGTGCGAAGCAGCGCGGGGATTTTCGTCCGGCCCGCCGCAACCAGAATCAATTGCACGGGTCCGGTGCTCCCGTGCGCCGGGACCACCGTGACGCCGAATTGCTGCCCGCGCAGGCGTTCGATCAGGTCCTCGCAGGGGCCGTGGCTGATGATCCGGACGAGTTGGTGGCCGAGCGCGAGGCGCTCCTCGAGACGCATGCCACAATAGGTCCCGGCGGAGAAGCCGCCCGCCCATGCGAGGTAACTGGCTATGTTGTCGAGGTTTTGCATGACTTGGGTCATGGCCATTAGCCAAACCAGCACCTCCGCGAAGCCGAGGACTGGAACCAGCCGTTTGGCCCCCTTGAAGACGAGGATATGGCGCAGGGTCGCCAGCGACACGTCGATCAAGCGCGCGGTGAAGATGAGAGCTGGGATGGCGATCCAGCTGGTGATGAAAGAGTTGTCGATATCGAACATTTGGACGAGTGGGTGCGAAGGCGGGGAGAATCCGCCGTCCGCATTGTTTCAAGCGCCGGATGCCGCCATGGCGGCGGTCGGCGATCGTCGGTGGACGAAGGCCGTGGCGTGGCCGCGCGGAACCGGTTCCATGCGCCTCCGTCCGGACACGGGCGGAAGAAGCGACTCAAACAGGAAGAAGTGGGTGACACGAGCTCCCAACCCGCTACAGGGAATCGCAGGACATGGCACGACCGGACGCTCGCTGGGCGCGGTGCAACCACGAATGATCACCATTCCCGGACAGCCCCGGGATTGCTCCCAGTTGCCAAAGGGGCTGCCCGTCCACTACCGGAAGGCGGTCAGCCGGTGGACGCGACCGCTTCCGGATCCTCGAGCCGACCGGCCGGGATTGATGCTCCGCGGGAAGAAGGCGGGGTCCACGCTCCGTGGATACCACAGAACGGGGTCCGTTCAAGCTCTATCCGCCGGAACCGCCGGGTTCTTGTCAGGTTCAGGCCCACCGGCTCCGCGCACGGGGAGTTTCCGGAGAGTTCCACCGGCATACGGGCGCATGCCGGATGAGTTCCCCGGGGCGCGGACCGGCCGTCACGGCTCCGGCACGGCCAGCCGCATGAACCTCGGGCCGCCTTCGGAAACCGGGGAGTTGTCCCTCACCCGCAGGCTCAGCGGCGTGTCGGTGAGGGTTGTGGTGTGGGGCGGGCCCGATAGCCAGGTGGCGAGGTCGCCGGACAATTCCACGACCACTGCCGGATCCGCGGATTTGCGTCCGCGGCTGACTTCGAGAACCGCATGGTCGTTCTCGATCACGATGCGCACGGTATCCGGTCCATCGGCCTCCCGGGGATGCAACCCGAGCGCGAATTCCAGCAAGTTGCGAAGGCCGTCACCATCCGGATCGCCTTGGAAATCGGTGGCCCCGATGCCGAATCCGGTCGCCCAGTTGGCGAAGTTGAGCGTGTCGTTGTCGGCGATCTCCAGAGTGGCCGAAAGCGGGCTCCCGAGGATGTATCCGATGCCCTCGGCCAAAGTCAGCGCCACGTCTTCGGGCCCCTCGAACAAGGAATCGTCCACCGCCACCACCGGGATCGTCACGCTCTCTTGTCCCGTCGGAATGATGCCCGAAAGCGGGATCGCCTGATAGTCCGTCCCCGGGGTGGCCGAGCCGGTCAGGACGAAGGAAAACGCGGTGTCCTGGGGTCGCGCCCAACCGCGCGACACCACGAACGCGCCGGACGCGCCGCCCTCGGCGGCGGCGAGCGGCGCGGTCACCGTCAGTTCCGGCATGCCCTCCCAGGTCCCGCGGCGGTAGATCGAGCCGAGGGTGGGACCGGAGCCGCCCAGCCACGGGAAGGCCGCGCCATTCGCCGAAACGCCGTCCGCCTGCACCGGTTGGCTTTCCAGAAACGGTACCCACTGGCCGTCTTGGAAGGTATAGTTCGTGTAGACCACCGCCGAGTCGTCTCCGGAATAGCCCGGCCAGCCGGGCAGCACCGGCCAGCCCCCGGCCAAGGTGGCCAGCGGCTGGAGCTTGCCGGCCGCGAGATCGGCCACGTAGATGAAATGCACGCCGTTGGCATCGACCACGTCGAAGGTCAGCAACTCCGGCCGGGTTTGCCCGAACGACGGATTGCCCACGTTCACGCCCGGCACCGGCGGCAGCAGGTTCTGGATCGTGTCCGCCTGGCGGTCGATGAACGAAATGCTCCAGTTGTCGACGAAGCCTCCGCCGGGAAGGGTCAGGCGGTTCAGGGCGTCGTAGTAGATGAAGCGGCCGTCCGGAGAGATGTCGAGGGCGTCTACGAACAACACGGTGGCCGATGTCGCGGCGCCGGTCTGGTCGGTCAACGGCTGGGTCACGGTGTAGGTCTTGGTCTCGTTGGCAGCTTGGTCGAACACGTAGACCCGGTTGTCCGGATTGCCTTCCGAATTCCGCAGGACGAACGCCTGCACCAGGCCGTCGGCGGAAATGGCGGCGGAGTCGAAAGTACCCGGCAGGCCGTAGGGGATCTCCTCGCCGGTCTCCGTGTCGATCACCGCGGCGTCCGCGTCGGGGCGGACGAACACGCCGAAGGCGCCGTCGCCCCGGACCGCCGGCTTCTTGAACGGCATCGCCGGGGTCGGCTGGCCGTTGTCCCCGAGAAACACTCCGGCGGAATCGTCGCCGAACCGGGCCTCCCGCCGCCCGAGATAGGTCGCCCCCCCGGAGGGGAAGATGAACAAGGTCGAGTCGCTGGCGGCCACCGCGGGAAACGGGACGGGTGCCGGTGTCGGCTGCTGGTCGAAGATCTCGACGAAGTCGAACGCCTCGGAGGTGCGCAGCGCCTGCGGCGAGCCCGCGCCGAACAGTTCGACCGCGGCCTGGACGCAGCCGAGCCGGGCGTCAATGAACTGCGAGTTCGCGTTGAGCTTGGTGGTCACCGCGCGGTAGAAGATCCGCAGCGCGTCGTCGAGGCCCACGGCGTCCGGCAGGCCTTCCGCGAGCTGGTAGAACGCGTGGTTGACGATCGAGCTGTTGATGTGGACGCCACCCTTGTCCTGCTCGGCGCCGAGATTGACGAATTCGCTCATCTTTTCGGGATAGGGGGTGGTCCCGAACGCGATCTTCGAACCTGGATCGGAGATCGAGCGGAGCTGGACGCTGAGCGCCGTCCCAAGCTGCCAGTCCGGGGAGCCGCCATTGAAGTGCGCCTCGCAGCCTTCGCCCAGAACATCGGCGAAGGATTCGTTGAGCGCGCCGGACTGGAATCGGTAGACAAGCTGCGACGAGCTCGCGATGACGGAATGGGTCATCTCGTGCGCCACCACGTCCAGCGCCTCGGCGTACTTGTCGCGGTTGCCGAAGATCATGGTCTTGCTCTGGAAGTCGGCGTAGGCGTTGCTGTCGTCCAGATTGACGATGCCGGTCATCGAGCCGCCGGCGCCGTCGACCGAGTTGCGGTTGAAACGTTCCAGATAATAGTCGTAGACCTTGCCGAGGTTGACCGAAGCGCTGACAGCGTCGGCGTCCCAGGGACCGCTGGCCGAGGCGGAGCGGATGTGGACCGCCCCACCGATGTTCGGTTGGGTCCCGTTCTGCTGGTCGAGCACCGCGATCACTCCACGGGAATTGGCCAAGTTCGGTGGCTGCGAGTTCGGGTTGTACATCGCCTTGGAAGTATCGATGGTATAGTACTGGTTGTCGCTGTGCCGCCAGAGCTGGATCTGGCGGGTCTGGCCGTTGAGGTCCACGCCGCTGCCGGTGGCGCCCGCGGTCACCAGAAGAGGCATTTGCTCGATGTAGGATCCATCGGTGGCATCGACATAGACCTCCGCCCGCATGACGGGGGGCAGCTCGACCAAGACCCTCCACGCCAGGCGCGCCGGCGACTCGAGCGGCGCGTGGACGACCAGTTCGGCCCGGCCGGCGTTCGCCCCGCCGCCGGGCAACCCGGCGCCGCGCACGGCGGCATGGCGGGCTTGCTCCACTGGGATCGCCGGGATGGGATCGATCGCCGGCTCCGGGGCGTAAGCGGCCGTCATCAGGGTCGCGTCGCCATTTGGTGCGGTCTGGAGTGTCAAGGCGCCCGGCCAGACCTCGAGTCCGCGCCAGCGCTGGGTGAACCTGACCTGGGTGTAGCCGAGATCGTCGGTGGTTGTGCCGGTGAGGGACCAGTTCCGGTCGGCGTCGCCCGCGCCGAGAAGCTTGGCATTGTTTCGGAGGAAGCGGCGCGCGGTGGTCGCATGCCGGTCCAGCCCGGGTTCGGGCCGCTCGGCGGCCGGCTCGAGCCGTCGTCCCTCGAGATAGGTCACCACCGGTTTGGCGGCGGCCGTGCGCCACTCGACGCGTTTGCCGGGGACCCGCCAGGCGAGACGGACGAGTTCGGCGGCCTGGTCCCGCTCCAACGGTGCCCCGCGGTGAACTGGGGCGGCGCCGCCGGGTTCCCGGGCCGGGATCGGCACGGGCATCGCCGCGACGTCGCCTTTTGGCCGGGAGACATCCATGGCCCTGCGGATGGCCGCCGCGATTTCGCGCTCTTTCCCGCTGGTGCTGGCTTCCGCCGGCCAAGCGGGCCCCGAGGCGACCTCGAGCCGCGGCGGCACGGCCTCCGGTCGCGAATCGGTGCCCGCTCGGGCCGGAGATTCGGTTTCCCGCCAGAACCACACCACGAGGAGGCCCAGAAACAGCAGGGGAAGAATGAGCGGGAAGCGGGAAGCGGACTTGCCGGAACGAGGCCCGGCCGTGTTGGCGGGAGGGGGATTCATGATGTCGGGAGGAGGTGCCGGAAAGTCCGGCATGTACAAAACAGCACGATCGAAGCAGCTCCATCACTCAGGTCAAACCAAAGCGGGACCGGGGCGACACTGCCTCAACAGCCGTTCCTGAGCTCGAATGAGGGCCGGGCCTCCGTCCCGCGCGGGTTCGGTGAGTCGCTGAAAGCCCGCCTCCCGATCCGACATGACGAGTCCTTTTCGAAACCACGGGCACCGCGCGACCGGCTCCGCCGATCGATCCAAGGTGATAAGATAGCCGACTAGATCCGTGGTCACCTCTTTGGAAGGAAGGTCGCCCAAGACGTCCGGCATGACCGAAAAGGAGAGACACCAGCCGTTCCTCGATCCATTCATTCCCCCCGGAATGGGCTCCTCCGGGCCGCTGGCGAGGCCGCGGGCAACCACCGGGCGACCTGCATAGACAAGTTGGGGGTCACGCCACGGAAGCCCAGGTGGTACAGGTCGGAGAACCCGAGCCCACCGGCGACGGGATCTCGGAGATCGCGACCTATCGCTTCACCGCGCCGCACGCTGCCCAGGACAAGAAGTTCTTCCGCGTCGAAGCCCGGCCGGCACCCTGAGAAAGATCACCGCCTTTGCCGCCCTCCGGCCCGAGCGCCTCGTTCATCACATGCATCGGCGTCTTTTGCTGCAGATCCTGCTGGCGGCTGCCGGCCTCTGCCAACCTGCATGGGGTGGGGAGGGGAGTGACGCCGGATTGGAAATCCACCACGACGGCGTGATGCAGTTCGACATCCGGCGAATGGGTGCGCACGCGATCGGAACATCGGAGGTGTTCCATCCGGATTTCAGGCTGAGCGTCTGGGGACAGTTGCGTCTCATGGCCGCCCCCAAGTTGTTCCGCCGCTCCGAGGAGGGAGCCGCCTCCCGGTTCAGCGCTTCGCCCCGGTTGGTGAGCTTGGTCGCCATCGGCGACATCACCCTGACGCGGAACGGCCATGACGAGCCGATGGTGCCGCCCGGGCGACTTATCTCGTGGCCGAACGACGATGGATACTCGATGGTGTTTCCTTCCCCGACCCGTCCGCCGATACGCGCGGCGCTTCGCCATCGGCAGCGAAGTTCCAGCTGACGGCGGCGTTGAAAACGGGAAGCGGAGAACGGCTTTCACGCGGGCTGGATCTGATTCGGCTTGGCGCCCCTGATCGGAGGGGGCTCCGGAAGTAGGTTTCCCG
>CBFGTW010000058.1:0-25353 GCA_965651855.1 uncultured Verrucomicrobiales bacterium | reverse complement strand
AGTCAGGAAGAATAAATCAGACGGAGGCGTGAGGCCGGCGCAAAAGCCCGGCGGCTCCTCCCGCGCCTCTTTCACTTCGCGCCAGGCACCGCTGTGAGGCGGTCTCACTTTCCCCTTCCAGCTCCGCCTCGGCCCGTTAGCCTGCCTGTCATTCCCGCTGATCCCGTCGCGCATGTTCGAACGGATCTTCAAGAACCTCGACGACGTCCTCTGGAAGGAGGCCGGATGCTCCTCCGAGCTTGAATACACCGAGCAGACCTCCTGCTTAGAATGGCCAATGACCTGAACCTGATCGCTCACCAATGCGACTTTGCCGTCTTCCATCCATGACCATTGATCCACGACCCATAGGCAGCTTCGCCGTGATCCGGGCGCTGCATGAGGAGAGCGAGAGGATTTTGGAGAAAATTGGAGGCTTGCTGTGAATATGGAGCAGTCAGGCGGTTCGGATAGGAGGGATGAGAAGAAGGGGAAAAATAATTCCCATTCTTCCGAAGAACCCGAGCGCGTCGCGCCGCCCCGCGGCGACTACCGCACGTTGCGCTCCTTCCAGAAGGCGGAGGTCATCTATGACATCACCTTTCGCTTCGCCAAGATGCATCTCCAGCTGGGTGACCGCACTGTCGAACAGATGATCCAGGCTGCCCGCTCCGGAAAAAAGAATTTGCTGGAGGGTAGCAAGGCCGGCTCCACCTCCAAGGAGATGGAGATCAAGCTCACCAACGTCGCCCGCGCCAGCCTCGAGGAGCTGTTGGACGATTACCTTGACTACCTCCGCGTTCGCGACCTGCCCATCTGGGAGAAGGAATCGAAGGAGGCATCCTTCGTCCGCAAGCTCGGCCGCAAGACGCCTTTGAGCTACGAAGACTTCCGGCAGTTCGTGGAAACCCGACCGCCGGAAATCATAGCCAACATCACGATCTGCCTGATCCACCAGGCCAACTACCTCATCGACCGCCAGCTCATCACCCTCGACCGCGAGTTTGTCGAGCAAGGTGGCCTGCGTGAGCGGATGACCCGCGTCCGGCTGGAGTACCGGAAAAAGGATTACCGTCGCCCCGGAGGCCCAAGATGAAAACCCCGCTGCCCAAGAAGCTGCCTTGCTCCGATATTTCCCATTCTTCCCATTCTTCCCACGGGAGTGATGGGAGGAATGGGAATAAGGGGAACGCGGGACCGGTGAGGAGGTTATCCGCGGTTGTGGGAAGGCGGCCACGTTTTAGAATGGCGGCCTCCGCCTGAGCGGTTAGGCTGCGGGCATCATGAGCACCACCCTGATTGTCCTGCTCGTCCTGGCCGTCGTGGTCGTGGGTTTCATCCTGTTCGTCATCGGCAAGTACAACGCGCTGGTGCGCGGGCGGAACCAATACCGCAACAGCTTCGCGCAGATCGACGTGCAGTTGAAGCGCCGCCACGATCTGATCCCGAACTTGGTCGAGACCGCGAAGGCCTACATGTCGCACGAGCGAGAGACGCTCGAGGCGGTGATCGCCGCGCGGAATTCCGCGGAGACCGCCCGCACCGCCGCCGCGTCCGATCCGGGGAATGCCGCGAAGATGGAAACACTGGCGCGCGCGGAAGGCGGCCTCGGTGGCGTGCTCGGCCGGATGTTCGCCCTCTCCGAAGGCTACCCCGAGCTGAAGGCGAACCAGAACATGATGCAGCTCAGCGAGGAGCTCACCACCACCGAGAACAAGGTCTCCTTCGCCCGCCAGTCCTACAACGACTCGGTGATGAAGTACAACAACCAGCGCGAGACCTTCCCGACCAACATCATCGCGGGGATGTTCAACTTCGGTCCGGCGGTTCCCTTCGAGGTGAGCGATCCGGGCGAGCGCGAGGCGGTGAAGGTGCAGTTCTAACAGCAAAGGGCCGCCGCCATGGACTTCTTCCAGGCGCAGGAGAACGCGCGCAAGGCCACCCGCCGGCTGGTGTTGTGGTTCGCGCTGTGCGTCATCGGCGTGGTGGCGGTGCTCTACGCGCTGGCCGTCCTGGCGAAGCCCTTTGTGGCGGACCGGCAGGCCACCGGCTTCCGCTGGTGGGACCCCGAGTTGCTGGTCATCGTCGGCCCGACCATCGGCGGCATCATCATCCTCGGCAGTTTGTTCAAACTGCTCCAGCTTTCCTCCGGCGGCGCGGTGGTCGCGCGCGACCTCGGTGGCCGGCCGGTCGATCCGGGGACGACGGATACGCTCGAGCGCCGGCTGCTGAACGTGGTCGAGGAAATGTCGATCGCCTCCGGCATCGCTCAGCCGGAGGTCTGGGTGCTCGATCACGAGGACGCGATCAACGCCTTCGCCGCCGGCACCGATCCCTCGAACGCGGTGGTCGGCGTGACCCGTGGCTGCCTCGAGCGGCTGAACCGCGCCGAGCTGCAAGGGGTGATCGCCCACGAGTTCAGCCACATCCTGAACGGCGACATGAAGCTGAACATGCGGCTCATTGGCTGGATTTTCGGCCTTATCATGATCGCGATGCTCGGCCGGATGTTGCTCGAGATGCTCCGCTATTCCCGCGGCTCGCGGGATTCCAAGGGAAACCAAGGCCTGCTGGTGGTGGTGGCCGCCGGGATCGCGCTGTGGCTGGTGGGCTCCGTCGGCGTGCTGTTCGCGCGGCTGCTCCAGGCATCCGTCTCGCGGCAGCGCGAGTATCTGGCGGATGCCTCGGCGGTGCAGTTCACGCGGAATCCCACGGGCTTGGCGGACGCGCTGAAGAAAGTCGGCGGGTTCTGGCGCAACGGCGCGCTGCAGACCTCGAAAGCCGCGGAGGCCCGGCATCTGTTTTTTGCGAAGAGCGACCTGATGGGGCTCGGCTTCTCGACCCATCCGCCGCTGCCGGACCGCATCAAGGCGATCGATCCGTCGTGGAACGGCGAGATGCTCAAGACCGACCGTGAGGAGACCTTCGACCGGGAGCCAGCGGCGCAGCGGAACGGCCGCTCCGTCCAGCCACCGCCGCTGCCCGTGTTCGGCCTCGCGGCGGCGGCCGCGGCGGCCGGCGCCGAGCCGGGCAATCGCGAGGGCATCGGCTCGAAGAGCGAGGCGAAGGCCCTGATGTTCGGCCTGCTGCTCGAGCCCGGCGACGAAGCGGCGGCCGACCTGTTGCGCGAGCGGACGAACGAGGCAATGGCGGAGCGCGCCCGGGCTTGGCGCGACCAACTCGCACAGGAGAAATCGTGGCGGAAGCTGGCGATGGTGGACATTTCCCTGCCGTGGCTGCGCCGCATGGCGCGCGAGGAAGCGCGCGAGTTCATCGAGGTTTCGCGGGCGCTGATCGCCGCGGACGGAAAGCTCGAGCTGGGGGAATTCGTGGTGCAGAAGGTGATCGAGCGCCACGTGGCGATCGGCACCGGCCTGCGGAATCCGCCGCGGATCCGCCACCAGTCGCTGGCCGCCCTGCGCCACGAGACGGCCGTGCTGATCGGCGCCTTCGCCGCGCTTTCGGGCGACGAGGACTCGATTTCCAAGGCCGCCGCCGAGTTCCGCGAGCACACCGGCCAGGAGCTGCCGCGGCTGTCGTTGACGAATTGCTCGCTCGAGGCGGTGGGCCGCGCGCTCGACGAGCTGGACGCCGCCACGCCGCTGGTGAAGGTCCGCACGCTCCGGATGTGCGGGCTCGTCGTTTCCCATGACGGCGTGGTGGAAGACCGCGAGCTGGAGCTGCTGCGCGCGGCCGCCGAGGCGCTCGGAGCGGCGATGCCGCCGCTGGTGGGCGAGACCGCCTGAAGCCTACTGCGCGCTTGCCTTCCCGGGCCGGCTCGCGGATGGTCCGCGCGATTTGACGCGGGAAAATCGGAAGCCGCTCTGGCTGCTGCCAAACTTGCTGAGCCTGGACGCGCCGCTGGTCGCCGTCGCCTGGCTCTACGTCTTCGCCAAGGCTTGGCGCGTCGAGTTCATCCCGTGGTTTGCGCCCGTGGCGCTCGGGCTGGCGGTGTGGACGATCTACGTGGGCGACCGGCTGCTCGACGTCTCGTTGCACGGCCCGGATTCGCCGCTGGCGCGCGAGCGGCACCGCTTCCACTGGCGCCACCGGACCGCCTTTCGGGTCGCCGCCGGGCTGGCCGCGGTGGCGACGCTGGTGCTGGTCACGCGGTTTCCGTCGAAGGTTTTTCTCGGCGGCAGCGAGGATCCGGTGCGCGCGGTGATGCAGGGCTATCTGTTCATCGCGCTGGTGCTGCTCGGCGGGTTTGTCGGGCTGTCGATGTTGACGAACCGCGAGGATCGCTCCGTGACCTACGCGAAAAACATCCTCGCGGGCTGCACCTTCGCCTTCGGCACGGCGATGACGGTACATGTTTTCATCCCGATGGAAGGGCCCGGCGGCCTGCTGTTCTCGCGTGAAGTGCTGTGCTTCGCCGCCTTGTGCGCGCTCGACATTTCGGCCGTCGATGTGTGGGAACACGCCGCGGCCTCGCGCGATCCGGACGTGCGGGCGGCGGATGAACTCAGCCTCACCATCCCGCTGACGCTGCTCGGAGCCGCGGCATTGGGTTTCGCTTATCTCGACCATGAGATGTCGACACGGCCGTTCTATTATGCCATTCTCACCGGCACGGCCTTCCTCTATGTGCTCAACCGCAACCGCGAACTCTTCCGGCCGGAGACGCTGCGCGTGCTGGCGGATGCCGCTTTGCTCGCGCCGGCGCTGGTGTTCCTGGCGGTTTGATCGGGACTTGCCGCGGCCGGCGGCGGCTCCTAGGTTCCGCCTCCCACATGGCCGGCTCCTACGACTTCAAAAAGCCCGCGTTCCTCATCCTCGGCGCTCCCGGCGCGGGGAAGGGCACGCAAGGAAAAATCCTCGGCACCATCCCGCGGTTCTTCCACTGCGCCTGCGGCGATGTCTTCCGCTCGCTCGACACCCGCACGCCGCTCGGCCAGCAGTTCGTCCACTACTCGAGCCGCGGCGAACTGGTGCCCGACGAGCTGACGATCGAGCTCTGGCTCGCCCAGATCGAGAACTGGAGCCGCCTCCACGTCTACAAGCCGGACATCGACTTTCTCGTGCTCGACGGCATCCCCCGCAACGTCCGCCAGGCGGAAATCATGCGCGAGCACATCGTCGTCCACCAGGTCTTCCACCTGTCCTGCCCGAACCGCGACGAACTCGCCCGCCGGATGCGCAAGCGGGCTCTCAAGGATAACCGGCTCGACGACGCCAGCGACCGGGTGATCGACCAACGCATCGCCACCTACGAGGCGGAAACCAAGCCGATCCTCGACTTCTACACCGAGGAGCTGACCACCACCATCGATGCCACCCAGCCGCCGGTGAAGGTGCTCTCGGACGTGATCAGCCGCATCATGAGCCTGCCCGTCTACGCGGAAATGGCGGCCCGCAAGGTGTGACCGGACCCGCTTTCCCCATGCGCCTCGTTTTCATGGCCACCGGCGACATCGCCATCCCCGCGTTCCGCCACCTGCTGGAAAACGGGCCGCGGCCGCTGGCGCTCGTCACCCAGCCGGACAAGCCGGTGGGCCGACACCAGAAGACGGCCGTCCCGCCGCGCATCAAGACGCTCGCGCTCGAGGCCGGCATCCCGGTCCTCCAGCCGGAGCGCACCAGCGAGGCCTGCGCCGAACTCGCCGCGCTCGAGCCGGAGGTGATCGTGGTGATGGCCTACGGCCAGATCCTGCGGAAGGACATCCGCCAGCTGCCCTCGCGCGCGATCATCAACCTCCACGCCTCGCTCCTGCCGAAATACCGCGGTGCCTCCTGCATCCAGGCCGCCATCGACGCCGGCGACACGGAGTCCGGCGTTTCCGTGATCCACGTCGTGCGCGAAGTCGACGCCGGAAACATCATCCTCGAAAAGCGCCTGACGCTCGCACCCGACGAAACCGCCGGCTCGCTCCACGACCGCCTCGCGGATCTCGCGCCAGCCGCCCTCGCCGAGGCCCTCGCGGAACTCGCCGCCGACCGTGGCCAAGGTGTCCCGCAGGACCCCACCGCCGCCAGCTACGCGCCGAAGCTCGGTCGCGACGACGGCCGCCTCGACTGGACCATGGACGCCGCCGCCCTCGAACGCCGAGTCCGCGCTTACGATCCTTGGCCCGGAACTTTCACCGTCTTCCAAGGGGACGGTCCCGACCGGCGCGTGAAAATCTTCCCGCCCGTCGAAGTCATCGAGGCCGGCCTCGCCCCCGGCGAAATCTCCACCACCGGCGGCGAACTCCTCATCGGCTGTGGCAGTGGCGCGGTGAAAGTCCACAACCTCCAGCCCGACGGCGCCCGCCGCATGTCCGCCGCGGATTTCCTCCACGCCCGCGCGCCGCAACGCGCGGAGTGAATCTCCTCCCGTGGCGGCGGATTGTATCCGCCATGCCCACACCAGGCACTACAATCCTGTCCCTGATGCCCTCTCGATAAGTTGTTGGTCTTGCGGAAGATGACAAACCCCGGAATACACCTGAATGCACGAAAGGTGATATGGATTGGATGCGATTGAATGCATCCACCGAAGGTTTCATCTGATTCGGTGTTGCGTGAGGTCCGTGTGTTCCGTGGTTCACTCGTCAGACTTCAGGTTGGAGCCCTTGCTCCCGCAGGTCTCTCATCCGGCCGGATGATCTCCGCCTGGCCGGTGATGAGCTGCCAGTCGTAGCGATCCTTCTCGGCCTGTTGCCGGGCGCGCGGATCGGTGATGGAGGCGATGGCGCGGTCTGCCGCTTCGGCTCTCACTCACCGCTGGAATCCGCGCGCTGGTCCAGCAGTTCGTTGGCGCGGGCCCTGAGCTTCTCGGTCGGCAGCAGGTCCACCCAACCGCGTTCGCCTGAATTCAGGCTCTCCTGCTCTTTCATCCAGTAGTCCAGGGCCTCACGCTGCTGCCATCCGGACGTGGAATAGGACAGCAGCCGGCTGAACTCCTCCGCCGGTCGCTCGGCGCTGTCTGAGAGGATGTGTGAAATCATGCGATTCCGTGCGAGCGGCGGTTGTTCGGCGATCATTTCGAGCACCTTCTCGCGCTCGGCTTCGGTTGCGTGGTTATAGACGTGGCCGGTGAACATTCCCGCGAAGGTGGCCGAGTAGATGCCTCTTGGACCCAGATCCTCCAAAGTGGAGGCCAGACTTTCCACAGTGGGCACCGTGTAACTCCGCGCCTGCAGGACGTAGGCCCGGTCGTAGTTTGCGCCGTCGCCATCCGGGATGCGGTGGAAGAACTCCGAAGCCCGCTCCGGGTGGTGCTTCAGAAACGCTTGGAAAAACTCCTCGCGCAGACTCGTGCCGCCCTTGCGGTTGAGGAAGTCCCAGAACGCATCCGGCCGCTTCTCCGCGGCGTCCTCGAGCAGGGTGCGGATGCCGCTGCAGTGCCGAATCCAATTTGACCGCGTCCCGACCTCGAACACCTCCTCGTCCGGCAGCAGGCCGACCCGCGCCGCGGTGTAGGCTTCCCAAGCCAGATCCCGCCATTCCCACGGGCCGATTCCGTTGAGCAGGACGGTGATCTCCGGCCGGTCCCACGGCAGCCGGGTCGAGGCGTCCTTGATGATGCCCTCCATCTCGGGGAGCCCCGGAAAACGCGACAGCAGCTCGAAGAACGCGACTGGATCGCGCTCCGAGAGTTCCCGGAAAATGGCCCGTGCCGTTTCCAAGTCTCCGGCACGCAACGCGCTGCGGATGCGATCCGCCTCGCTTGGTTCGCGTGGTGCACGAATGGATGGCCCGGCGGTCGGGGCAGCGGTTTGTCGAGCGCGATCCGGCGCGTCCTTTCCATCGGGCCATGCCAGTGCCAGGACGAAGGCGAAGCCGAATGATAAAGCCGGAAGATAATACGATTGCAGCTTCATGGCATGTTTTCCTCGGCGAGTTTCAGCAAGCGTTCGCGCTCCGGCCCCGGCGGCATCCCGTCCGCACGCGCCATCGCTCCGTGCGGGTCGAGTTCGGCATAATTCTTGTCCAACCAGTCCGTGAACTCGCCGCGCGCTTTCGCATCCGGAATCCTCTCCGCCAGTTCCCGGGCGCGGTCGTAGTCGCCGTGATGCCACCACTCCTCCCGCGCCGCCTCCTCGAGCAGGAGCCCCCGCTCGGCTGGTGTGAAGCCAAGCCGATCGAGGTTCTCGAGTTCGCGCGTCGCGTCGTCGCTATCAAAAGGGTAAAACCAGCTCCAGTAGTTGGGAAGCACCGCCTCCCGCGCCTCGGGCGAAAGCTGGGCTAGGGTCGCCAGTGGAAGCGGCTCGCCCGCCATCGCACGATCCTCGGCCAACGACTCGATTTCCTGGGGCGAGATATTTGTGAGCAGCTCGACCGGTGGCGGCTCTCCGGCCTCCCCGGCGTCGGCAAGTAGATCGAAATCTTCCGTCGTTTTTCGCAGTGCCTCCGGCAGGGCTGCGATGACGCGTTCGAGTTCCTCGGGATCGTGAAGACGCAGCGACCACCACGCGCTCTTGATGCACTCCGGTGTCTCATCTCCCCACAGCCCCGCCTGCCATTCCTCCATGACCCGGCGACTCAAATCCACCCCGCGCCAGCCACTCAGCCGTCGCGCGATCTGCTCCGGCGTGAACCCCAGCACGGGATCAAAAAGGAGATCCGCCGACCGCGCACTGCCAAGACACGGGAAGGGGATCTGCAGCGTTGGGTCTCGGTCGCCCGGATGCGGCTTCACCGCGTGAACCGCGAAGGGAGAGGCCAGGAGCAGGTCCCAGACGCTGTCCGGCCGGAGCTTTGCCAACGCGCCGAAAGTGGTCCGGACCAACGCGAGTCGACGTTCCTCGGGAACAGTCACGATGAAGGTCTCCAGCCAGGCCGGGTCGGCCAGCAGCACCGTCGCGAGAAGGTTCGCGATTTCTTCATCCTTCGCCCCCGCCGCGACCCTTCGCGCAAGTTCCTCCCGCGCCTCCTTCGTCCGACCCGCCAAGGCCGCGAGCCGCACGACTCCCGGATTGTCCGGCAGTGGCTCGAGCGTCTCCCTTACCGCGGCCCGTCGCTGCTCGGACGCCGCATCGGCCGCAGTCGGCGCCGGCCGCCCAAGCCACCATCCCGCGGCCCCGCCGGCCAACGCTGGCAGAATCAGGCCGAAAACCCAGACACGCGGATTCATCATCGTCCGGGAGAATGACAACTTCCGTGTCCAGGGCAAGCCCCGGGCACAAGGGTCGTGGAATCGGGGCATCCGCCGGGTGCGGGCAGGGGGGATGAGATGGGCCATTTGAGCGGATGCGGGGTCTTCCAGGTGGCGGATTAATGACCACAGATTACACAGATTGCACAGATTGATGTATGGGGATTGTCTTGGGATTCGCTCGACGCTTGGGGATTAGAAGATGAGCTTACTTAGTCTGCGCAATCTGCGTAATATGCGGAATTATTTCTCGCTGCCCCTGAGGAGCTGAGCATTTCGGGGCGCCTTCTCCGAGCGTGAGCGGGATTTTTGAAAATCGACGCGGTTTTGCATCAAGGGCGCGGAGAGTAGGTGTTTGTTGAATTTCAAGAAATACAATCTGTGTAATCTGTGTAATCTGTGGTCATCCTCCATAGCTTCCCTCGGCAGACTCTCGGTCCTTGAATCCCGGAGTTCATCCTCTTCCCATCTGCCAAATCGACGGAAGCCGACTTCGCGTTCCAAGTGCAGCGCGAGTCGCCGGCGGATTTCATTTCTTCCGCCACTTGAACCGACAAGTCGGATTTTCCGCGGGTTTTCCTTCGTGAAATCTCGTGTCCATGAAAGTCCGCTATCTTGCACTTCCACTCATCTTCTTTGCCGCACTGTTGGTCTGGTTCGGCCTCCGGGAGCCGGAGGAACCGGTCGCGGAGGAAGCGACCGCCGGTGACGTTGCAATTGAACGCACCCGCGCGAGTGAGCGACAGGAGGAAGGGCCGGAACAGGAGCGCCGACGGCGCGAGGCGATCGCGGCGGCCGCGCAGAAGTGGTATGAGGAGTTGCTGGAGAAATATCCGGAGATGAAGCCGGAGTATCGGGACGTGCCGGACGAGGAGAATGGCTACTTGCAGTTCCTGCTTTTGGCGGAGCGGGCCGGCGAGCCCCGGCTGCCGGAGGAGCTTCGCTTGATGGCGACGGGGGCTGAGCCATGGGATGGCGCGGCCTTCCAGCGCTGGCTCCACCAGAATGCCGACTATGTGATGGAGATCCTGCGGATCGCGGAACTCCCGGATCAATCCTCGAAGGGCATCGATTTCGAACGGGTTTTTCGCGAGGGAGCGCGGAATGGAGGTGCCATCGGCGCCGTGCTCGTCGGAGCGGGGCGGGTGGCCTTGGAGAAGGGCGATCACCCGGAGGCGCTGCGCCACATGAAAGCCGCGCTGTCGCTGGGGGAGCATCTCACCGGAGTCGAAGTGCCGAGCATGCTCGGAAGAGTCGTCGCCGCGGGTTATGAGGCGGCGGTTCACGAGACTTTTCGCGCGGCGGTCTTGCCGGCGATCGCCGGTGATCCGGCGTTGTTGCGCGAGTGGGGAGCGGCCTTGGAGCCGCGGGAGAGCGGCGCCGAAACGTATGCCCGGGTGATGATGGGCGAGTGGAACGTCGTCCTGCGGCAGTTCGTCCTGCCAACGCTCCTTGGAGACAGCTCGATCATTGGACCCGAGGTCCACGCGCTCGAGATAGACGAATTGGCGGCGGCGTTCATGACGATCCAAAAGGGAGCGGCCGAGGGAGTTCTGCGCGAAGGACCAGGGCGATTCGATGTGGTCGGGGGGACGCCTGCCATTCCCTCGGGCAACTTTCAGCCGGCGACACTCCAAGCGCTGGAAGGTGCGGTGTTCTCGACCGGCGGCATGGCGGCGGCATTGGGTATCGCGGAAACCCGGCGTGCCATGAGCCAGGCCGCGATCGCCATCTTGCTCGGCGAGGAGCCGCCGGTGGACCCGGTGACCGGCGAGGCGTTCATCTGGAATCCGGAGACCCGGGAACTGATCGCACCTGGCTCGGAGGTGATCGATCCGCTGGTGGTGCCATGAGTCGGCTGTAGCGGCGGAAGCGGACTTGCGCGAAACGCTCGATCAAGGGATTGTGCAGGTCGTGAAGCTGAGATCCGGTGCTTCGTGGCTTCTCGCGGCTTTTCTGTTGCTGGCCGCGCTTTTTCTGGTGTTTCGCGGAGCACGGAAAGATGGCCCGGTGCGAGAGGAGGGACGGACAGACAGCACCGGCACTTTCCAGCGCAACCAACCGGAGTCCCGGGACAACTTCCGGCCTGCGACTCAGCCGGAGCGAAGCCACGCGCGGCACACGGCGGCGCCGGATCTTGCCGCCATCGTGGCACGTGCGATGAAAGGCAATTCTCCCCGCTTGTCTCGGGGCGACGTGGAGGAGTTTCTCGCCAAGAGGGATCGTGATTCGGCCTCCCTGCTTTTGGCCTTCAGGGAAACGGATGATCAGGCATACCTTCGTGAGGCGCTCGAGCGGTTTCCCGAAGATCCCGAAGTCGTGGTGGCAGCTTTGCTTACGGTTCTGGAGTTCGAGAATCGTCCGGAACTGATCGACCGGCTCAAGTCCCTCGATTCGGACAATGCCCTTGGCAACTACATTGCGGCGAGCGAGGCCTTCGCCGCGGGAATCGACGAGGCGGCACTAATGGAACTGGCGGAGGCTTCGGCGAAGGATTTCGAGAGCTTCAGGAACTCGATTTGGCAAACCAATGAAGAGGCGTGGATCAGCGCCGGATATCCTGAGCAGGAAGCCAAACTACACGCCGCTTTCGGGGGGACGAACCCGGGCATGTCCACCCTCATGCGTTTGCTCCATCCGATGAAGGAGTTGGCGGCCCGCGCGGCTGAAGAGGGAGACGCTGCGACAGTCGATGGAATGATCCGAGCCCAGCAGGGCATCGCCCGTCACATGGAGGCAGGAGGGCTGGTTATCGATGTGCTGGCGGCGATTGCCTTCGAGCGAGCCGCGCTGCTCGCCACGGAGGGGCACGACGCAAGGGAGAGGCTTGCGGAGCTGGAAACGCGGAAGCAGCAAGTTTTGGACGACAACAAGAGAGTTGTCGCCCTCTTGTCGGAGGGAGGCGCGAGAGAGGCTGACATCGGGACGTGGCTGGACCAGGTGAGGCAGTCCGGGGATGTTCACGCCAATGAGTGGCTCCTCGAGCGGTATCGATGAGCATGGCATACCCGTTTTTCAGTTGCCGGATACGGTATCGACGTCCGGTACCACGATCGGCTCGAGTTCGAGGCCGAGCTCCAAGGCCTCCGGCGGCGGCAATATCGTCCGGCTGGCCTCGTCCCAGATGAAGGGCATGCCCGTGTGCGGCTCGAGAGGCAGTCGTTCGCCCAGGAGAACGGCGAAGGTGGCGTCGTGCATCGCGTGCTGGCTGAGGGTGCGGCCGAAAGCTCTCAACCACTCGGAAGCGCCGAAGCGGAGCGAGTCCCACGCGAGTGCCTCATCCGCCAAGGGACTCAGGTGGTTGGGAGGCTGAATGGGAATCGTGTTTCCCGGCGTGACGTCAGCAAGAGACAGTCCAGCCACATGCTTCTTCGTTCCGCTCATGGCAACCGCGTAGGCGTCGAGGAACGCATCGGGATCCGGCATGCGCGACAGGTCGCTGCCTGAGGTGAGGAGGCCGGGAAGAAGGAAACATCTGACTGTGGCATGCCACTCGCCATTAAAGAGCCGAGGGGCTGCTGTATTGATGCTTTCGGGGTGAGCCAGCGCGATCCGCCACTGTTCCAACAACTCGCGGTCTCCGGCGATGCGCGGCAAGATGGTGCTGCGGAAGTTCGCAAGGTTTTCCATCCTGACCAGCACCGAAACGGTCTTGGAGAGAAGCAAGGGGTGCTCGACGCCGTCGAAATGATTGGCGAGATTTGCGGAGGCTTTGAAAAGACGGAGGGCTTCGTCGGGCGAACCACCATCGATCTCAAGCCGTGCCGCCGCTTGCAGCACAAGCGCGATGTCACGGGCAAGCGCAGCACCGACGACAATGTAGCGTTCGATGTCGATGCCCTTCACCGACTGCCCCGGAGCCTCGGCGATCTCCAGCAGCCTCGCGAAGAGGACCTCGTTTGGGCGCATCCAATCCGTCACCAACACGCTGTTCCACGAGCCGTCGCCCGACAGCATGTCCCGCAGCTCATCGGACATCGGGAGCTTTGCGTTTGACCCGCCGAACTCCTCCATGAGCTCCAGAAACTGCAGAAACCCATTCTCCTCATCCGGCACGTCCTTGAACTCGACCTGGAACTGCGGGTAGCGCTCGAGCAATTCTTCATACCAGCGCTGCGCCGCGGCGTTCACCGCCTCGCGGTCCTGCGTTCGTGGCAGCCGGCGGTCGCTGCCGCGGAGGTCGTGCCGCTGGTGGGCGGTTTGCGCCGCGGGATGCGCCGGCTCTTTTTTTCGGAGGGCGTTCGAAGGTTCGGAAAGTCTCCATGATAGAAATACGGCGACACCCACGAGGCAGAAGCCGAAGCCGAGCCGGAGCCGAGGTTTCATGGTGCTTTCAGCAATGGATCGAGCGCCTCGGCTACCATGGCAGCGCCGCATGCTTCGCTTCAATCTCGCACTCCTCGGGAAGTGAGAGCGTGCGGTCTTCCGGATCGAAGACGAAGGAGCGGCCGGTCAGCGGGTCGACGGGAAAACCTTCCGGCAGCTCGCCGTCGAAGTGCTCGCCGCGACGTTCGTGTTCGAGCAGTTGCAGAATCGCCCGCGTGCGAGCGGAGAGAACCGCCATACGGACGAAGCCCTTGCCCCAGGAATCGGCGCCGATGTGCAAGGCGTCGAGGAGTTCGCGGCTCTCCGACGAGAGTTTCAGTGCGGGCGGAGGAGTCGCGAAATCCAGGCCTTCGTGCAAGGCGGAGAGCGGAGACTCCCGGAGTTGTTCGATCAAGGTGCCGTACTGGAAAGCGGTGAAGCGTGCGAGCCGCTCGCCGTCGGGCGGACGGTTCCGGTAATTCTTGTGGACCACCGCGGGAAGCAGATGGTTCTCCGCCATCGCGTGCCACTCGCCGCGGATCACCCGCGCGAATTCCGCGGCGGACCAGCGGCGGTCGCCGAGGGCATCGCGCCAAAGGGCGGGATCGGCACCGGGCCCGAGCGCCGGAAGCAGCTCGGTCAAGATCGACTCGTCGATCCGGCGATCGATCAGGATGACTCCGGTGGTCGGCAGCAGGCTGGGCACCTCGATTTCCCAAACGTGGGAGGCAAGACGCCGTGCGGCGGCGACGTGGAGCAGCGCGCGGCCTTCGTCGCCCGCTTCCGCGGCCAGCCGGGCCTTCGCCAGCAGGATGCCGGCGCACTCCAGCATCTGCCGGACGTGAATGTAGGAATCGAGTTCTTCCGGAAGATGGATGCACGTGCCATGCGGCAGGGCGGCAATGGCCGTGATCTCGCTCACCAGCTCGGTATGCGCCGCCAGGTGATCCGCCACGGCCGCTGGATCCCAAGGCGCGTGACCTTCGAATAGTCTGCGGAAGTCCTGATCGAGGACGCTGGGATCTTCATCCATACGTTCCGACAGCAGGCGGAGCTGGAGATAGCCGTTCGCCTCCGGTGGCATCGGCTCCCGCTGGTCAAGCCCCAGGACGGGAAACTCGGAAATGAGCGTTTCCTTCAACTCCAGCACCGCCGCGCGCGACCGCCGCCGCTCCTCGTCGGTCGGGGGAACCAACTTCGGCTCCGGCTGATAGCGCAGCGCTGCCATGAATCCTTCGTGCCCGCGCACCTGCATCGGAGCCCCATTCGCCTTTTGCCAAGCCCAGAAGCCAGCGGAGCCGATCGCCAGGAGCGGCGTGAGCGACAGGATGAAGCTTCGGGAAGGGCGGTATCTCATCGTCCTTGAAAATCAGGCATTGGGGCGGCTGGCAATGTCAAAAACGGGCACCGCGGTTGAGGCGGATCAATCCCGGCCTTCCGCTTGAACTCGCGAGGGCTTGCCAAGCGGAAGTGATCCGGAAGATCCTCCAATTATCGGAAGATTTTCAAGTTTTCAAGTTGTCACGATCCCGGTAATGTCCGGGTTTTCAAAGGATGGCTGCCGCCACGGGATCGGGTTTATGGCAATTCTGAAATTCAGGTCGTGCGTCGGCGGGTCTGCTTCGGTCGACTCTCCGAGAGTGGGATGGATGGGGTTGGCGGCCTGCTTCGCGTTCGTCATCGGGCCGGCCGGTTCCGCCCTGGCGCTGGATCCGGCGCGTGATCTCCACCATTACAACTGCCAGACTTGGACGCGGCAGAACGGCCTCCCGGTGACCGGTGTGCACGCGCTGGCGCAGACGCGCGACGGCTTTCTCTGGATGGGCAGCTCGTCGGGCTTGGTCCGCTTCGACGGGAGCGCGTTCAAGCGCTTCGCCCCCGGCTCCCCGGGGGATCACCGGGGGCGGATCGTGAGAGTTCTGGCAAGCGCCCCCGGTGGCGGCCTGTGGGCGGGTCTGCGGCAGAGTTCGTTCGGCTTCCACGACGGCCGTTCGTTCTCATTCCGGGAAGCCGAGGACTGGCCGGCGGATCTGGACGTGAGTTCGCTGTTCATCGGCGACGACGGCGGAGTTTGGATCGTGGGAAACCGCGACGTGTTCCGGATCAGGGGAGACGGCGCGCGCGAGCATGTCTGGAGCGCCTCGTCCAGGACCGACGAATACCTGTCGCTGACGACCGGTTTCCGGGATTCCGCCGGGCGCTTGTGGTTCGGCACCGACCGCCGCGGATTGTTTTTTTCCCAGGATGGAAAGCTTTCGAAGCTGGAGGACCCGGAGGTGGATGCCGCGATCGTCTGGTGCATGGCGGAAGATCGCGACGGGAATCTCTGGGTGGGAACCTCGAGCCGCTTGTTTTGTTTCAGCCAAACGCTCGACCGGCTGGAGATACCGCCGCTCTATGGCGAGATCCGCGCGTTGCTCGCGGACAGGCATGGCAGCGTCTGGGCGGGAACCACCGGGCATGGCGTGGCGCGGTGGCGGGAGGACGGTGGCTGGCAGAGCTTCCGCGCGGCGGACGGGCTGGCCGGCGATCGGGTGCAGGCGCTTCTCGAGGATGCCGAGGGCAGCTTGTGGATCGGCACGGCCGGCGGGCTGAGCCAGCTGACCGACGTGAAGTTTCCGACTTATCTCCCGACGGAGCATGCCGATGTCCATGAGGTGTTGTGCGTCACCACGTCGCGCGGGGGCGACGTCTGGATCGGAACCGCGGCCGGTCTCACCTATTTCACGGAGGAGGCGCGGAGAACGTACGGCGCGGAGGACGGTTTGCCGAGTTCCTATGTGAAGCGGATATTGGAAGCGAGCGGGGGAAACGTCTGCCTGATAGACGGTGACGGGCGGTTGGTGGAATTCGACGGCGAAGTCTTCCGTCGGATCGAGACGTCCGGGGAACAGGCCGTGGCGCTGGCGGAGGATGCCGGCGGCCTCGTGGTTTCCTGCGGCGGGTCCCTGTTCCGGGTGCGGGACGGGCGCTTGGTTCCTTACGACTTCGGCGAACTCGGGCCGCCGCCGCTCTACTGGGCGCCTTCGCTCGCGACCGGTGCCGGTGGGTCGCTCCTTGTCGGCTCGCACAACGGGATTTACCGCGTCCGGGACGGCTCCTTCCAGCGCGAGTGGCCGGAAGGCGAAGCGACGGAGGACGCGCGGGTGGGCTGGGTATACGAGGACTCGCAAGGGGTCGTCTGGGCGGCGGTGCCCCGCGGCATCGTCCGCATCGAGGACGGCGCCGGGCGTTTCATCGGTCCCGACGAAGGCCTCGTGCACAGCGACATCCGCTGCGTGATCCCGGACGATTCGGGGAACGTGTGGATCGATTCCGTCCAAGGGCTCTCTTTCGTCGCCGGCGGAAGCGTCGCGGACTTCGTTGCGGGGCGCGCCGATCGGGTCTGGCCAGTCGCCTATGACGGACCCGAATCCGTGCAGCCGGCGGAGAAGACCAACCAGGAGTGGCTCGCCTGCAAATCAGCCGACGGCCGCCTGTGGTTCCCGGGATCGAGGGGCATCGTGGTGGTGGATCCCGCGGAAATCCCCCGCAACCAGGTGGAGCCGCCGGTGCACATCGATGCCATTCGGATCAATGGCCGCGACCACGTCGCGGGGGAAACGGTCCGCGTCCCGCCTGGGAAAGGTGAGCTGGAAGTGGCATTCACGGGATTGAGCTTCATGGCGCCGGATCGGATGAAGTTTCGCTATAAACTCGAAGGATATGATGCCGGATGGGTTGAAGCGGGCGACCGGCGGTCGGCGTTTTACACCAATCTCGATCCGGGAGATTACACCTTTCGGGTCGTCGCGGCGAACGGCGACGGCGTCTGGAATTCCACCGGCGCCCGGGCGGAGATCCGGATTCCGCCGCATTTTTACCAAACGGGGTGGTTTCACCTCGTCGTCGGGCTGACGGTCTTTTCCGGGGCCGCCGGCATTTACCGGGTCCGGGCGCTGCGGGTGAGACGAAAGCACCGCGCGCTGCAGGAGGCGCGGGACCGGCTCGAGGCGGAGGTGGTGAGCCGCACGGCGGAGGTGGAGCGGGTGCACCGGGAGCTGGTCGAAGCCTCGCGGCATGCCGGGATGGCGGAGGTCGCCACCAGCGTGCTGCACAACGTGGGCAACGTGCTCAACAGCGTCAGTGTGTCCACGGAGATCGTTGCCGGAGTCGTGCGGCGCTTCGATGTCGCGAGTCTGGGAAGAATCGTCGATCTCCTACCGGAGCGCGAGGCCGACATGGCCGAGTTCCTGACCGCGGATCCACGCGGGAAAATGCTGCCGCGCTACATGCGGAAACTCTCGAGTCACATGGGAGAACTGCAGCGCGAGATGATCGGCGAGCTGGGTGCCCTCCAGACAAATGTCGGTCACATCAAGGACATCGTCGCGAGGCAACAGACATTCGCCCGCGGCGGTCATGGCGTCATGGAAACCTTGGTGGCCACGGATCTGGTCGAGGACGCCATCAGGATCAACATGGCCGGATTTTCCCGTCACGAGCTGGAACTGGTCCGGCGCTACGAGGAGGTGCCGCCACTGGTGAGCGACCGCCACAAGATCCTCCAGATCCTCATCAACCTGCTCAGCAACGCCAAGCATGCCGTCAGCGGCAAGTCGGGCGAGAGGCGGGTGGAGGTCGTCGTCCGGAATGGTGCGCCCGGCACGATCGAGATCGAGGTGGGCGACAATGGTGTCGGGATCGAGGAGGAGAACCTCACGCGGGTTTTCCAGCATGGTTTCACGACCAAGCGGAACGGCCACGGCTTCGGCCTGCACAGCGGTGCCCTGGCCGCCGACGAACTCGGGGGCAGCCTGGCCGCCCACAGCGACGGCCCGGGATCCGGTGCGCGCTTCATCCTGACTCTGCCCGTCCCGCCGGACGGGGAAGGTCACCCCTGATGGAACTGCCCGCTGGACGGCCTCGCCAGCAGATGGCATGGTTTTTCACATGAAATTTCCGGATGTGGACCGCATCACCCTCGACCCGGCGGTCATGGGCGGGAAACCTTGTATTCGGGGAATGCGTGTGACGGTGGGAACGATCCTGGGACTCATCGCTACGGGAGCCGGGCGTGATGAAATTCTGCGGCTCTATCCCTATCTGGACGCGGAGGACATCACCGCGGCCTTGGCCTATGCCTCTTGGAGGACCGAGGAACGGGAGGTGCCTCTTCCGGCTGCACCGTGAGAATCCTCATCGACATGAACCGCTCGCCCGACTGGGTGGAGGCGTTGCGTGCTGCAGGTTGGGAAGTGAGGCACTGGAGCGAAGTGGGAGAAGCATCGGCACCGGATGTGGAACTCATGGATTGGGCGCGATTGAACGGGCACTTGGTGTTTACGCACGATCTCGACTTTGGAGCCATCTTGGCCGCAACCGGGGCCATGGGACCCAGCGTTGTGCAGATGCGATGTGAGGATACCCGTCCGTCCACGATGGGGCCCGCAATTCGGGCGGCGATTGAGGCGCATCGTGAGGATCTTGTCTCAGGTGCGCTCGTGACGATCGATCCTCGCCGAAAGCGAATCCGCCTCCTCCCCCTGAGGAACGCCTGAGTTTCGCCCAATCGCGCTTGCCCGACTCCTCCCGATCCTCACGCCTCGCGGCCGAGAAGTTCCGCCGCGTGGATCGGTCCAGCGCGTTGGCGGAGCATTCCACCTTGGCGGCGGGCAAGGACGGCGGCGGTTTCGGAAACGATCGAGAGCGCGATCTCCTCGGGTGACTCGCTGCCGATATCGAGCCCGGCGGGGGCGTGGAGCGTGGCAAGCGAGGTGGCATCGAGCGGCTGGTATTCCTGGAGGCGGGCGAGGAGTTCCGCGTGCCGGCGTTTCGGCCCGAGCAGGCCGAGGTAGGGCAGGCCGAGAGGCAGCAAGCGGTCGAGCGCGGCGAGGTCGCGGCCGAAGTTGTGGGTCATGATCACGGCGGCGGTTTGGTCGTCGCGTCGAAAATCCGTGGCGAGTTCGTCCGGGTGCGCGTGCTCGACGGTTTCCCAGCCGAGCCCGGCGGCGAACCAGCGCAGCGGCGCGATCTCCGGACCGGTGCCGAACAACAGCAAGCGGATCGGTAGGGGGATCGTCTGCATGAAAAGTCCCGGCCGCTCGACGACCAAGGCGTGGTCGTCAATCAGCGCCGAGCCACCGTCGGCGTGGCCGTAGTCGGTGATCGTCCGGCAGACCGCGCGGGCGGCAAGTTTTCCGGCGACGGCCGTGAGGAAATTCCCCGCGTCTCCCGCGGGCGGGATGCGCTCGATGAAGACGTGCAGCTTTCCCTCGCAGCCGTAGAGCCGGCGGGTGTCGAATTCGCACAGCACTGTCGTTCCTTCCGCGATCACCGGCTGGGCGCGGCGCGCGATTTCCTCCTCGAGGCAACCGCCGCTGAGAACGCCGATGGTCGTGCCATCCTGCCGCACCAACATCCGCGCGCCGGGTTGGCGGTAGGTCGAGCCCTCGGTGCGGACGAGAGTGGCGAGTGCCCACGGTTCATCGCGCTGCGCGCAGGCGGCGGAGAGGATTTGCTGGAGGGATTTCATGAATTGCGTTTCGCCACCAGCTTGTCGGGCGTGATTGGCAGGTCCCGCACGCGGGTGCCGGTGGCATGATAGACGGCATTGGCGATGGCGGCGGGAATGCCAACCAGTCCCAGCTCGCCCATGCCCTTTACGCCAAGCGGATTCACGATCTTGTCGTCCTCCTCGACGAACATCGTCTCGATGTTGTGGACGTCGGCGTTCACCGGCACGTGGTAGTCGGCGAGCGAGGGATTCATGATCCGGCCGTAGCGGTGATCCACCTCCGTCGCTTCCTCGAGCGCCATGCCGATGCCCCAGACCACGCCACCGATCTCCTGGCTGTGGGAGGTTTTCGGATTCATGATCTTGCCGCAGGCGGTCACCTCGACGACTCGCGTGACGGCGACCGTGCCGAGATCCGGATCGACCTTCACTTCCACGAACTGCGCGCCGTGGACGAGCGTCTTGAATTTCTCGCGTTCGTCGGAGGGCTTCGCTTCGAAGGTCTCCGAAAGCTCCTCCAGCCCGTGGCGCCCGAGCAGTTCCGGGACTGCGATGGAAACCTCCGCGTCCTCCACCAGGCGGAGATCGCCATCGACGAGGACGACGTCTTCGTCCCCGGCATCCGCGAAGGGGGAATCATCCGCCTTCTTGGCCAGCTCGAGCAACCGGCCCTTGAGCTTTCGCGCCGCGCCGTGAACGGCGGATCCGACGCTGGCGGTGGTCCACGATCCGCCCTGCGCGGGAGCTTTGGGGAACCGCGAGTCGCCGAGCTCGAAGCTGACCTTCTCCGCCGGGAGGCCCAGATGTTCCGCGGCAATGATTGTCATCACCGTGTAGGTGCCGGGGCCGATGTCGGTGGTGGCGCTGGTGACGCGGGCCGTGCCGTCGGCCCGGAGGGTGGCGGTGGCGGCGGCATCCATTTGCATCGCCGGCCAGATGCCGGTCGCCATTCCCCAACCGACGAGCCGATCACCGTCGCGCATCGACCGCGGTTCCGGCGTCCGCCTTTTCCAGCCGAACTTCTCGGCTCCGAGCCGGTAGCATTCGCGGAGCGCCTTGCTCGAGTAAGGTTTTCCGCTTTCCGGATCCTTTTCCGCGTAGTTGATCAGGCGCAGCTCGAGCGGATCGATCTTCAGCGCGTAAGACAGCTCGTCGAGCGCGCACTCGAGCGCGTACATCTGGGAAACGGCGCCTGGCGCGCGCATCGGCACGGGCGTCTGGAGGTCGGTCACGACATTCTGGTAGATCGTGCGGACGTTCGGGCAGTTGTAGATGATCCGGGCGACGATCGCGACGTCTTCCGAGTAGTCTTCATAAGTGGAAGTGTTGACGACGACCCGGTGCGAAAGCGCGCGAAGCTTGCCGTCCCCGTCCGCGGCGGCGGAAACCTTCTGCCATGTGTCCGGTCGGTAGCCGTGGCCGGTGAACATCTGCCGCCGCGTGTAGCAGAAGCGCACCGGCCGGTTCACCTCGCGGGCCGCCAAGGCGACGAGCGGCGAGTAGTAGTGGACGTTCAAGGCCGAGCCGAACGCGCCGCCGACGAACAGGCTGATCACCTCGACGTTCTGCTTGTCGATGCGGAACAAGTCCGCCAGCCGGTCGCGGAGCTGATAGACGTTCTGCGTCTTGTCGAAGATCGTCAGCTTGCCGTCCTTCCAGAAGGCCGTGGCGCCATGAAGCTCGATCGGATTGTGATGCTCGATCGGGATATGATATTCCGCCTCGATCTTGACCGGCGCGTCATCGAAAGCCTTCTGGAAATCTCCGCGCGGCTCGTGCTCGGCGGTGTCTTTCGCGCGGTCGAGCATCGCCCGCAGGTTCGTCTCGTGCTTCTCCTCCTCGTAGGTCGCGTGGATCCGGTGCGCGGCGTCACGCGCCTGCTCGAAGGTTTCGGCGATCACCATCGCGACGGGCTGGCCGTTGAAGACGATCTCCGGGCTCCGCAGCGCGGAAAACTCGGCGCCTTCGGGCTTGTCGTCGCCATCCGGCAGTTCGAGCAAGTCCGGAACGTTGAGGTGCGAGAGGATCCGGAGGACGCCCGGCGACTGCTCGGCTTCCGCGAGGTCGAGCTTCGTGATCCGGCCTTTGGCGATCGGACTGAGCGCGAGGTAGCCGTAGGCGATGTTCGGCAGTTCGAACTCCGTCGCATATCTCGCGCGGCCGGTGACTTTCGCCAGGCCGTCCACGCGGCGCATTTCCTTTCCGATATATCGCATGGCAGGTGGAGGTTGAAGTCAGGATCTCGCCTGTTGCAGCGCACGGACGATCGCGTGCCGGCCGAGGTCGACCTTGTAGGCGTTGTGTCCAAGCGGTCGGGCATCCGCCATTTCCGCGTCAGCGGCGGCGCGGAAGTTCCCGTCGGTGGCGGGTTTTCCGCGCAGGAGCGCCTCGGCCTTTTGCGCGCGCCATGGCTTGTGGGCCACGCCGCCCATGGCGAGCCGCACGTCTTCGATCACGTCGCCGTTCATCTTCAAAGCGGCGGCGACCGAAACCAACGCGAACGCATAACTCGCGCGGTCCCGAACTTTCAAATAGTGCACGTGCCTCGGAAACTCCGGCGGCGGCAATTCGATGGCCACGATCATCTCGTCGGCGCGCAGGTTGGTGTCGCGCTCCGGCTCATCGCCCGGCAAGCGGTGAAACCCCACGAACGGGATCGTCCGTTCGCCCTCCGGCCCTTTCGCGCGCACGTTGGCTTCCAGCGCGGCGAGGGCCACGGCCATGTCCGACGGATGCACCGCCACGCAAGCGTCGCTCCAGCCGAAGATCGCGTGGGTTCGGTTGAGCCCATCGCGCGCGCCACAGCCGGTGCCGGGCTCGCGTTTGTTGCAGGGCATGGCGGTGTCGTAGAAATAGGGGCAGCGGGTGCGCTGCAGCGGATTGCCGCCATTGGTCGCCATGTTCCGGATCTGCACCGTCGCCCCGGCGAGGATGGCGCTGGAGAGCAGCGGGTAGTTCGTTCGCACCAGCGGGTGGTTCGCCGTGTCGGAGTTCGTCGCGAGCGCGCCGAGCGAAAGCCCGCCGTTCTCGGTTTCGCGGATCGCAGCCAAGTCGATGCGCGTGAGGTCGACCAGCGCTCCGGCCGTCTCGATCTCGTCCTTCATCAGGTCGAGGAGGTTCGTGCCGCCGGCGAGAAATCGGCCGCCGGCTCGTTCGGCGCGGGCTTTCACCGCATCCTCGGCGCTGGCGGCCCGGATGTAATCAAATGTCTTCATGGCGCGCGGTGGCCCGGGCGAGGGCGAGTTCCTGTTCGCTGGCAAATCCCCAGGTGCGGGCGGATTTCCGGCCCGTGTGGACTTCGCGGATGGCGGCGAGGATTTGCGGGTAGGCGGCGCAGCGGCAGATGTTGCCGCTCATGCGCTCGCGGATCTCGTCGTCGGAAAGTTCGGTCGGCGGGTTCTCCAGATCGGCCGTCACGAAGCTGGCCTCGCCGCGCTTCGCCTCCTCGAGCAGGGCCACCGCCGAGCAGAGCTGCCCGGGCGTGCAATAGCCGCACTGGAAGCCGTCGTGCTCGATGAAGGCGTCCTGCACGGGGTGCAGCCCCTCCTCGGTGGCGAGGCCCTCTACCGTCGTCACTTCCTTTCCGTCTGCCTGGGCGGCGAGCGTCAGGCAGGAAAGGACGCGCTTGCCGTCCACGATCACGGTGCAGGCACCGCACTGGCCGTGGTCGCAGCCCTTCTTCGTGCCGGTCAGATGAAGCCGCTCGCGCAGGGCGTCCAGCAGCGTCACCCGCGGATCGAGTTCCAGTTGGTGATTCCTGCCGTTGATCTTCAGCGCCACAGCCAGCGCGCCGACTCCGGCCGCTGCGGCTGGAGAGCTGCCCTCGGGCGGCTCCATCTCCGCCGCTTCGGCGAAGACGCGCTCTTCGGTGAGCAACTGCATTCCAAAAACCCCGGCGCCGGTGCCGGACACCAGCTTCAGGAAATCACGGCGCGGCAACCCGCTGCGCGCCATTTCCCGGAGCAGCTCGCGCTCGTCGGCCGAGAGTGCATCGCCGGGTCCGTCGGGGGAGCTTCGGCTGGGTTCGTCGGGCGGGGACATGGGATCGGGATGCTCTCGGGTTCAGGAAATCTCGCGCCGCGGTGGATGAAGCGGCGCGTGCGACCGGGGAGCATAAACGACCTCGCGCTGTCGCGCATCCGGAGAATCCCAGCGGAAAGAGCCGGAAATCGACCACTTTTCCCTTGCCAAGCCCCGGGGGGTTCCTAGGTTTCCCGCCCCATGCCACGAGTTGGAGGTAAAGCAAAGACACGGAAAGCCGTCGCCAAACGCTTCAAAGTCACCGGCACGGGCAAGGTCCTCCGTCGCAAACAAGGAAAACGCCACTTGCTTCAATGCAAGAACCGCAAGCGCAAACGCACGCTCGGTCAGGCCGCCCTCGTTTCCGACGCCGACATCAAGAACGTCAAAGAGAACCTGCCCTTTGCCTGACAGCGAGCGGCGATGACAACGCCCCCGTCCGCGAATCGGACGGCCTCTACGCAGCCTGATCCCGCGAGGGATACGCGAGCAGGCGAGACTGCGGGAGGATAAGAAAACCAACGGCCTGTTCGAACCGAGAAAAGAAAATGCCACGTGCCACCAATTCGCCGGCCAGCCGCAAGCGTCGCAAACGCGTCTTGCTGCGGGCCAAGGGCTTCCGCGGTTTCCGCTCGAAGCTCTTCCGTTACGCCAAGGACGCGGTCCGCAAGGCGCAAACCTATGAATACCGCGACCGCAAGAAGCGCAAGGGCCAGTTCCGCCGCCTGTGGACGCAGCGTATCAACGCTGCCTGCCGCGCCGAGGACCTGAGCTACTCGCGCTTCATCGAAGGCCTGAAAGCCGCGGGCATCGACGTCGACCGCAAGATCCTCGCCGATCTCGCCGTCAATGACGCCGCCGCCTTCTCCGCCATCGTCGCGCAAGCCAAGAAGGCGCTCGAAGCCAAGGCGGAAGCCGCCGGCCAAGCCGCCTGATCCGGCCTACGGAACAACGAGTTCATAGCAACCGCCGTCCGGTCCAGTGCCGGGCGGCGTTTTTTTTTGGGGTCGGTAGGGCGTGACCGCCGGGGCGCGCCGACGTGTCGCCGAAGGCGCGAGGTGAAAATGGAAAGCAGCCCGCCTGCGCGAAGCCGTTTGGGATTTCGTGCTTTAACATTCCTGCTTTCTTCCAATCGGATGTATTCTGGCGGGTGTGAATCCCGATACCGCGCGTGCCGCTCTTCCACCCCGATCGGCTCGGCGTCTGCCGGTAGGTGCGGAAGTTTCGGCCGATGGCGTCCACTTCCGCGTCTGGGCACCGAAGAGCGGGCGGGTCCGTTTGCAGTTCTCGCGGGAACTGGAGAACTTCGACGCGAACCACGAGCGTCTGGATCTCGAGGATGAAGGCGGTGGATGGTTCAGCGGATGGCTATTGGGGGCGGGCGACGGGATTTTCTACAAGTTCCTCATCGAGGGAGGCTCGTATCCGGACCCCGCGTCACGGTTCCAGCCGGCCGGGCCGCACGGGCCGTCGC
>CBFGTW010000057.1:0-25502 GCA_965651855.1 uncultured Verrucomicrobiales bacterium | reverse complement strand
CCACCGTCAAGGGCGACGTCCACGACATCGGCAAGAACATCGTCGGCGTGGTGCTGGCCTGCAACGGCTTCGAGGTGACCGATCTCGGCGTGATGGTGCCGTGCGAGAAGATCCTCGAAAAAGCGCGCGAGATCGGTGCGGACGTCATCGGCTTGTCCGGCCTGATCACGCCGTCGCTCGACGAAATGGTCCACGTCGCCAAGGAGATGGAGCGGCTCGGATTCAAGGTCCCGCTGCTCATCGGCGGCGCCACCACCTCGGCCGCGCACACCGCGATCAAGATCGCGCCGCATTACTCCGGGCCGGTGGTGCACGTGCTCGACGCCTCGCGCTCGGTGCCCGTGACGACCTCCCTTCTTTCGGAAGACCAGCGCGAGAACTTCGCCGCCGAGAACCGGACGAAACAGCAGAAGCTGCGCGACAACTTCACCGGCGGCCCGAAGAAGGAAACGTTGTCTCTCGCGGAGGCCCGCGCCGCCGGTCCGAAGCTCGACTGGGCGACCTACCAGCCGCCGGTGCCGTCGTTTCTCGGAACCCGGCCGGTCGAGGCCGATCTACGGGAGCTGGCTGACTACATCGACTGGACGCCCTTTTTCCATGCCTGGGAACTTCGCGGCGTCTGGGACCGCCAGGCCAAGGTCCTGAAAACCCGCAACGCCGAGGGAGCCACGGAAGCCGCGAAGCTTCATCAGGAGGCGCTGGCGTGGATCGACCGGATCATCAATGAAAAGCGTTTCGCGGCGAAAGGGATCTACGGCTTCTTCCCGGCGAACCGCGACGGCGACGACATCGTCGTGTGGCACGACGACTCTCGTACTTCCAAGCGGACACGCTTCCACACGCTCCGCCAGCAGATCCGGAAGGATTCCGGTAAGCCGAATGTGGCCCTCGCGGATTGGATGGCGGAGGATAAGAACGATTATCTCGGCGGCTTCGTCGTCGGCATCCACGGCGCGCACGAATTCGCCGAAGAGCTCGAAAGGCAGCACGACCCCTACGGCTCGATCATGGTAAAGGCGCTGGCCGACCGCTTCGCCGAGGCCTTCGCCGAGCTGCTGCACCACCGGGCGCGCGTCGACTGGGGATATGAAACCGAGGACGAGCTGACGCATGACCAGCTCATCCACGAAAACTACCGCGGGATCCGCCCGGCGCCGGGCTATCCCGCGCAGCCGGATCACACCGAGAAGCCGATCTTGTTCGAGCTTCTCGGCGCGTCGGAGGCCACCGGAGTCACACTGACCGAGAGCTGCGCGATGCATCCGGGCGCGGCGGTTTGCGGGCTGTATTTCTCGCATCCGGACAGCCACTACTTCGCGATCTCGGAACTGCAGAAAGACCAGATCGAGGACTACGCGAAGCGGAAAGGCATGACGGTCGAGGAGACCGAGCGCTGGCTCGGCCCATGGCTCGGCTACACCCCCGCGTGAGGGCGGTGGCTCCCGGATTTGCGGTGGACGCCCTCCGCGGGGAGGTCCACCTTGCACCTGTCATGACCACAAAACTATTCGCAAGAGCCTGCGCCGCGACAATGGCGCTCTGCATGCCCGGCGCCGCGCTCGCGGTGAGCGAGGGGTGGACGGAAGATTTCGAGGCGGCCAAGAAGGAAGCCGCCGAGCAAGAGAAGGATTTGCTCATCAACTTCACCGGCTCCGACTGGTGCGGCTGGTGCATCAAGCTGAAAGAGGAAGTTTTCTCCCAGGATGCCTTCGACGAAGGCGTGAAGGAGGACTTCGTTCTCGTGGAACTCGACTACCCGCAGGACGATTCGAAGCTCTCGCCGGAAACGATCGAGCAGAACAAGCAACTCGCGGAAAAATACGCCGTCCAAGGCTACCCGACGATCCTGCTCACGAACGCGGACGGTCGGCCTTACGCCGCCACCGGCTACCAGCCGGGCGGTCCGGAGGCCTACGTGGAGCACCTCGGCGAGTTGCAGGCGAAGAAGGCGACTCTCGAGAAATCGCTCGAAGCCGCGCGCGAATCGGAAGGCGTCGAGAAAGCCAAGGCGCTCATGATTTTCCTCGAGAGCACCGGCTTGAACGATCCGCTGATCGACAATTTCTACGCCGACGTGACCGCCGAGATCAAAGCGGCCGATCCGGAGGATGAAACCGGTTTCGCGAAGCAGCAAGCGGCCCGCAAGCGGATGGCCGATCTCGAGCAAGGCCTCCAGCAAGCGGCCGGCGAAGGCGGCATCGAGGGCGCGCTCGAGTTCATCAACAAGGCACTCGAAGACGAAGACCTCGGCCCGGAAGAAGCCCAGCAGATCACCGCGACAAAAGCCATGATCCAAGCGCGCATGGGCGACTTCGACGAAGCGCTGGAGACGGTCGACAAGGCGAAGGCGCTCGCTCCGGAAAGTGAAGTGGCCGGCCAGCTCGACGGCCTCAAACAGCAGCTCGAAATGGCGAAAGACCAAGCCAACGGCCAAGCCGGCGAGGAGGAGGAAGAGGAGGAATAAACCTCGGCCCGCAACAATTCCACGAGCGCCGTCCCGCGATGCCGGGACGGCGCTTTTTCGTGGAAAATCCCCGGGCCCTTTCTATCAGAACGCATGCGGCTGTTTCTCGTCTTCCTCGCGTTGGCCGGCGTCGTCATCGGCGGCTGGGCGATCTGGGGCGGGGATTGGGAGGAACGCTTCACCTTGTCCGGAACGGTCGCGGCGCTCGAAGGCGCCGGTCCATGGGCATGGGCGGCGGGGATCGGCCTGCTCGTGGCGGACCTGCTGCTACCGGTCCCCGGGACGGTGGTGATGTCCGGCCTCGGCTACGTTTACGGCACGTGGCTCGGCGGGCTGGTCGCGTTCGCCGGTGGAGTCGCCGCCGGCTTGGCGGGCTACGGGGTCGGGCGGTTGTTCGGCGAACGCACCGCGCGGCGCTGGCTCGGCGATCTGGATTTCGAGCGCGGCCGCCTGCTCTTCGGCCGAGGCGGCGGGTGGATCGTGGTCCTCTCGCGGGCGCTGCCGGTTTTCCCGGAAGTCATTTCCTGCATGGCCGGACTGGTGCGGATGCCCTTCGGCCGGTTCCTCGCTGCCCTTGCCTGCGGCAGCTTGCCGATGGCGTTCGTCTTCGCCGCGATCGGGGCGGCGGGACGCGACGCGCCGGCGTGGGCGATCGGGTTCAGCCTGTTCGTCCCAGCCCTGCTGTGGTTGGTGGCGCGGCGGTTCGTCCGCGGTTCGTGAGGAGGAAAATTTGCCGCTTGCATCCGACATCCGCCGCGCCGTCGATCCGGCCGTGCGCATCGAAGTCCTGAACACCGGCACCGAACTGCTGCTCGGCAACACGCTCAACACCCACGGCGCATGGTTCGGCCGGGAACTCTTCAAGCTCGGCCTGCGCGTCCAGCGCCAGACGACGGTGCCCGACGGCGACGCCATTCGCGAGGCGCTCGAGGAAGCGCTCGGGCGCGCCGACGCCCTGATCGTCACCGGCGGCCTCGGCCCCACCAGCGACGACCTGACGCGGGAAATCTGCGCCGAGGTGATGGGCGCGGAGTTGATCTTGGACGAGGCGGCCCTGCGCTCGATCGAGGCGTTCTTCGCCGCGCGCGAAAAGCCGATGGCCGAGGCGAACCGCAAGCAGGCGTATGCCCCCGTCGGCGCCGATATCCTCCCGAACCCGAACGGCACCGCCCCGGGCCTGTACCTCCCGCCGCGGCTCAATGGCCGGTCGCACTGCGCGATCTTCCTCCTGCCCGGCCCGCCCCGCGAACTCTACCCGATGTTCCAAGCGGAGGTCGTCCCGCGGTTGCGCGCCCTCGCTGGCGTGGAAGGGACAAAAGTCGCGCTCGAGCTGAAATTCACCGGCATCGGCGAGAGCGACTTCCACCAAGGCATCGACGACCAACTCGCGGCGGTCCCCGGGCTCGAGTTCGGCTACTGCGCCCGGCTCGGCGAGGTGGATCTCCGGCTGATCGGCGACGAAGCGGCTCGCGAAGCCGGGCGCGCGATCGCATTGGAAAACTTCCGCCAGCACTTGATCAGCGACGACGGCTCGTCGCTCGAGCAAACGGTCGTGCGTCTGCTCATGGAGAAAAAGCTGAAGCTCGCCACCGCGGAAAGCTGCACCGGCGGGCTGATCGCCTCGCGTGTCACCGATGTCCCGGGAGCCAGCGAGGTTTTCACCCACGGCTTCGTCACCTATTCGAACCCGGCGAAAATCGATCTGCTCGGCGTCTCATCCAAGGCGCTGAGCGACCACGGCGCCGTCAGCGAACCGGTGGCCCGCGAGATGGCCGAGGGCGCGCTGCGAATCGCGAAGGCCGACATCGCCGTGGCCGTGACCGGCATCGCCGGACCCACCGGCGGCTCGGCGGAAAAACCGGTCGGCACCGCGTGGATCGGCCTCGCCCGAACAAACGGGCCGACGCTCGCGTTGAAAGTCCTCCACCCGCGCAGCCGGCGCGACTTCAAGACGCAGACGAGCCAATCCGCCCTGGATCTCGTCCGGCGCGCTCTGCTGCGGGGATGAAGAAGGTCTTTCACTTCGCACTCGGCACTTCGCACTTGTCACTTCTTTGACACCTCGCGCCGTTGGCGACAAGTGGGCAGGCCCGGCGGTCCAGCCCTACCCCGCAATCCGCAATCCGCAATCGAAACTCACGCCTCGGCCAGCGTTTCCCGCGGGATGCCCCGGAGTTCGAAAACTTTCACAACGGTGTCCTCGATCAGGTTGCTCGGGCACGACGCGCCGGCCGTCAGGCCGACCACCACCGGCCGCCCGGGGTCGAAAAGCTCCGCGTATCCCGAAGTGACTTCCTCTTTCCGATGGATGTCGAAGTGGACGATCTCCTCGAGCGAACGAATGCAGCCGGCGTCGCGGATGAAAAACGTCGGCAGCTCCTGTTCGCCGATTTCCACGAGGTGGGTCGTGTTCGAGCTGTTGTAGCCGCCGACGACCAGCAGCAGGTCCATCGGCTTGCGCAGCATTTCGAAGAGCGCATCCTGGCGTTCCTGGGTCGCCCCGCAGATCGTGTCGAAGACCATGAAGGCCCCATCGCTGCCGTCGCGGTCCTCCACGGCCCGCCGCACGCGCCGCTGGATCTCCTCGGTCTCGCTTTTGAGCATCGTCGTCTGGTTCGCGACGCCGACGCGCTGGAGGTGGATCTCCGGATCGAACCCCGGCGAGCACTCCTCGGCGAACCGTTGCAGGAACGCCTGCTTGTCGCCGCCGTTGCGGATGAAATCGCAGACGTAATCGATGTCATCGAGCGTGAGCACGACCAGGTAGTGCCCGCTGCCGTCTTCGCCGAGCGCGCGCGAGGCGGTGGCGCGGGTTTCCTCGTGGTTCGCCTTGCCGTGGATGATCGAGGTGATGCCGTCCTTGGCGTAGGTCCGCACGCGCCGCCAGACTTTCATGACGTCGCCGCACGTCGTGTCCACCACGTAGCAACCGCGCTCCTCGAGCTTGTCCATGAAGGAAGTGGGCGCGCCGAAAGCCGGCACGATCACCACATCTTCCTCGGTCAGATCGTCATAACTTTCGTTCATCTCCTGCCATGGCAGCGAGACGATCCCCATGTCGCGGAGCTGGCGGTTCACCTCCGGATTGTGGATGATCTCCCCGATCAGGAAGATCCGGTTGTCCGGGAAAACCCGGCGCGAGGCGTAGGCGAGGTCGATCGCGCGTTCGACGCCGTAGCAGAAACCGAACTGCTGGGCGAGCCGCAGCGTGGTGTTGCCGATGGTGATTTCGCCGCCGCGGTCGCGGAGTTTCTGGACGATCGAGGAGTTGTAGTGGTTCGCCACCTCCGCGGCCACACGCTCCATCACATCCGGCCGGCGGACGTTCACCCGGGCTCGTTTGGTCTTCTGTTTCTTGGCGGCGGCTTCGCTCATCGCGGACGATATAGCGCCGGAACCCGGCGCCACCAACTCATTTTCCCCCGCGTTCCGGACGGGCGAAGGGCAGGGCCAGCACGAGAAACGAGGCCAGCGCGATCAGCTGCATCGACACCAGATACCACGGCCACGGCCCGAGGTGGTCGATCAGGCTGGGGTTCGGCGGCGGGCCGGCGACGAAGCCGAAATTCGTGCCGAGCAGGCGATTCGCGGAGAACGCCAGCACGAGGTACGCCAGCGCCCAGAGGTAGGCCTCGAGCGGATCTTTCCACAGCGGTTTCCGCGGCCGCCAGCCCAGCACCAGCGGCAGATACAGCGCCGCGGCGACCACCACGAAATGATGCACGAAAAACATCACGAACGGCAGGTGCGGAAACGTCACCGTGATCGCCGGCGTGAGCAGGCCTTGGACGGTCGCGGCGAGGCCCCAGAAATACGTCAGCACGCAGAGCATCCGCTTGCCGGTGAGCAGCCCGAATCCCGCCGTGACCGCGGCGATGTCGCAGAGGTGGAGCGGCACGATGTTGTCGAGCGACTTCGGCGCGTCCAGCGTCTGCCACGCCGCCTGGCCGAGCGGATAGGCGGCAAGGTTCAGGAACGCGAGCAAGCCGGTGGCCAGCGTCCGGCTGCGTCCGCCGCGGCGCCCAGCGACGATGAACCCCGCCGTCGCGGCCAGTCCCGCCACCACCGCCACAAAGTGGGGGCCCGAGAACGGGACGAACGGCGAGGGCATGGGAAAATCCAAGCGGTTCACGCCGTCGGGCGCAACCGGGATCAAGCCGGCCCGATTTCCGCCATCGCGGGCTCCTTGCCGGCGAATACCTCGCGCGCCGCCCGGTGGATGTCGGCCGCGGTCACCGCCGCCACTTCGGCCCGCCAGTCGCCGGGCTTCAGGATTTTCCCGAAATCCATCACTCCCTCGCCCGCCCACGCCGCGTGCGCGCCGGTGGACTCGAAGGCGAGCTTGCTCTGGGAAATCGCAAGCCGTTTCGCCCGCTCGACCTCCCCAGGCCGCGGCCCGTCCGCCACCAGCGAGCCGATCTCGCGCAGGATGCAGTCCACGGCTTCCTCGCGTGATTCCGGATCCAGCCCGGCGCTGATCTCGAGCGCGCCGGTGTCGTGGAACATCGTGACGTCGCTGGAAATCTGGTAGCACAGCCCGCGTTCCTCGCGCAGCTCGAGGAACAGGCGCGAACTCGACGCCTCGCCGAGGATCAGGCTCAGCAGCCGCAGCGGCAGGCGCAGCGCGTGGTGCCGGCCCGGCGTGTGCCAAGCCAAGGCGAGCTGGAGCTGGTCGGTCTCGCGGGCTTCGGCAATGCGGTGCCCGTTCACACCGACTTCGAAGGCTGGGGCGCGCACGCCGCGGTGGAAAGCCCCCGGCAAGTGCGGCTGCAATACGGAAAGCACGTCCTCCGGCGCATAGGGACCGGCCACTGCGACCACCACGTCTTCGCGGAAGTGGTGGCGGTCGCGGAACCCGCACAGGGTCGTGCGGTCGATCCGCCGGATCGAGTCGGTCGTGCCGGAAATCGCATTTCCCAGCGCGTGGGGCGACCACAGCGCCCGTGAAATCAAGTCGCCGATGTGGTCCGCGGGCGACTCCCGGTAGAGGACGATTTCCTCGCCGATCACTTCGCGCTCCAGCTCGATTTCCGCTTCGGGAAACTCGGCGTGCCAGACCATGTCCGAGAGCACGTCCGCCAGCAGCGGGAGGAGTTCCGCCTCGCCGCGGCCTTCGTAAACCGTGTGGTCCTCGCTGGTGCAGGCGTTGATTTGGCCGCCGGCGTTCTCGATTTCCACGCTGATCTCGCGGGCGCTGCGCCGTGCGGTTCCCTTGAATACCATGTGCTCGACGAAATGCGCGAGCCCCTCCGGCAGCCCGTCCTCGTCGCGGCTGCCGGCCGGCACGTAGATGGAAACCGCCGCGCATTCCGCGTCCGGGAGCGTGGCCGTGGCCAGTTTCGGCCCGCCCGGGATTTGCCGCCAATCGTAGCTCGCCACGTTCATCTCAGGAGTGCCTCCGCCAGCGCAAGATCGGCGGGCGTCGTGATTTTCAAGTTCGGCGCGCTGCTTTCGACAAACTTCACCCGTCCGCCGGCGGCTTCGATGGCAGAGACCTCGTCGGTCACGACCAGCCCCTCGGCGTAAACCCGCGCGTAGGCCTGCCGGAGCAGCTCCGTCCGGAAGACCTGGGGTGTCTCCATGAACCAGAGATGCTCGCGGTCCACCGCGCCGGCGCTGAAGCTTTCCGCGTCGCCCCGTTTCAGCGTCTCGGTCACCCGCCGGGCGAGCGCCGCGGCCCCGCAATCGATCGCGGCGGCCAGCGTGCGGGCGACGTCCGCCGGATCGACCAGCGGACGCGCGCCGTCGTGCACAGCGACGAATTCCGTGTCCGCCGCGGCCAAGCCCGCCGCCACCGAATCCTGCCGCTCGGGCCCGCCGTCCACGCGCGCGATCGGCTTCGGGCAATTGAGCCGGTCCACCAGCGCCCAGCGCTCCGGCGTGCAGACGACGAGAATTTCCGTGATGCAGTCCGCCGCGGCGAAGGCCTCCACCGTCCGCCGCAGCACCGGCACTCCGGCCAGTGGGCAGGCGAGTTTGTCGAAGCCCATCCGCCGGCTCGATCCCGCGGCCACGATCAAGGCGGAACAGGTCGGCGACGGTGAATCGGCGGGCATGGCGGAAAGACGGCTGGCGTTCCTACGGAGCCGGGCGCCGTTTGTCGATGCCCGAGCGAAACGCGAAACGCGCCGCCCGGAGATCCGGACGGCGCGTTTCTGGAATCGTGTGCGCCAGGGACCGGATCAGCGCCGGCGGCGGAACAGCAGGGCGGCTCCGAGCGCGCCGAGCAAGGAGACCGAAGGCTCCGGCACCGCCACGTTCACGTAGGCGGCGGAGTCTCCCCCGTTGCTGCCGATCTGCTGCACGTGGAGGCCAATGCGGACGCTCCCATTCTCCAGCGCGCCAACCACGTCGCCGTAGTCGGATCCGCTGAAGAGGAAATACGCCCACTCGCCGGGATCGATGCCGTTGTGCACTGGCGGCGGCTGGGCCGTGAAGGCCGACTCGACCACGAAGCCGATGTTGTTTCCGCCGGGAAGATTCGCGCCGTTGTTCTGCTGCAGCAACACTCCGCCGGAGGTGGAATCGATACTCGGGGAACTGAGCACGTTCGCCTGATCCTCGAAGAAGATCTTGGTGATCGTCGGGATCGTGCTGGAGGTCCAGCCGCCGCTCGAGTTGTTGAAGATACCGATTTTGACGCCGCTGCCGGTGTCGACGACGAGGCCTTCGAGATTGATGAAGTCGAGGTCCGAGGGATTGGAGACGCCTTCCGTTTCAAACGGGACGAAGTCCAACGAGGTTTGGGCGGACACGGAGGCGGAGCCCATAAGGCCTGCCAAGCCGGCCGCAAGCGCCACGCGCTTGAGCACGTTCAGTGTTTTCATATTCGGGGGGATGTGGGGGGACCGGAAGTAAAACATCCGGAGTCGGGGGGATGCAGCCAGGGGGAAGCTGAGGTGACTTGATGCCACGAATCATCGCGCCGCGCCAAGGGAAATCAGATACGTCTTCACGTACATCTAACAACATCTGAACTACGTGATCGCGTTATTTTCCGGCGAACTTTACATTCGCGCCACCCGCATTTCAGACGTTGCCGGACCTTCGGTGTCGGATGACCGGGCGACTCCACCCTTGCCGCAGCGGTGGCAGCGCGATAACAAGCACCTCATGAAAGCACTTTTTCCCGTGGGGCTGACGGCCGCGGCCGCGTTGTTTGTCGTCGCGCAGAATCCTTCCGGCGAGCAACCACCGGCCGGCGCGGCTGAAAAGATCGCCGGGGCTCTGCCTGACGAACCTTACGCGAAACCGGCCGAGCCGCGGAAGCTGCTCGTTTTTTCCGCCACCAACGGCTTCCGCCATGCATCGATCGCCACCGGCAAGCTCGCGCTCGTCGAACTCGGAAAGAAGACCGGCGCGTTCGAGGCGGTGGTCAGCGACGATCTTGCCAACTTCGAAGCGGAAGCACTGGCGGGCTTCGACGCCGTCTGTTTCCTGAGCACCACCCAGAACGTCTTCATGCCGCACCCGAGCGAGCGCGAGAAAATGTCGCCCGAGGACATGAAGGCCGCGGAGGAGCGCGACAAGCGCCTCAAGGACAACCTGATGGCCTACATCAAATCCGGCGGCGGCTTCGTCGGCATCCACGCGGCCACGGACACATTTTACGAGTGGGAGGAATACGGCCGGATGATCAACGGCTACTTCGACGGCCATCCCTGGAACGCCGACACGCCCGTGAGCATCCAAGTGGAACCGGGACAGGAAGAGCATCCGCTTGCCGCGATGTTCGAAGGCGAAAACCTCGATTTCAAAGAGGAGATCTACCAGTTCCGCGCACCCTACGACTCGAAGGACGTGCACATGCTGCTGCGCCTGGACACGGAAAAAACGAACATGAGCCTGCCGGGCATCAAGCGCGAGGACGGTGACTTCGGCGTCGCCTGGGCCCGTCCATGGGAGAAAGGGCGGGTGTTCTATTGCTCACTCGGCCACAACCACGAGATCTACTGGCACCCGAAGGTGCTGCGCCACTACCTCGCCGGCATCCAATGGGCGATGGGTGACCTGCAGGCGGAGATTCAGGCCGGCGACTGATCGCCGCCGGCCCGCTGTGGCCGGTTACTGCTCCTGCTGTTGTTCCTGCTGCCGGCGGGCTTCTTCCCGCTGGCGTTGCATTTCCTCCTGCTGCCGCCGGGCCTCCTCCTGCCGGCGCTGCATTTCCTCCTGCCGGCGCTGGGCCTCTTCCTGCTGGCGGCGCACGGCTTCCTCCTGTTGCCGCCGGGCTTCCTCCTGTTGCCGCCGGGCTTCCTCCTGTTGCCGCCGGGCTTCCTCCTGGCGCTGCCGTTGCATTTCCTCCTGCTGGCGGCGGGCTTCTTCCTGCTGCTGACGGGCCTCCTCCTGCCGGCGCTGCATTTCCTCCTGCTGGCGACGGGCCTCCTCCTCGCGCTGGCGCTGCATTTCTTCCTGCTGCCGGCGGACCTCTTCTTCGCGCTGGCGCTGCATTTCCTCCTGCTGTTGGCGCGCTTCCTCCTGCTGGCGTTGCATTTCTTCCTTCTGCCGGCGGGCCTCCTCTTCGCGCTGGCGCTGCATTTCCTCCTGCTTTTGGCGAGCCTCTTCCTGCTGGCGTTGCATCTCCTCCTGCTGGCGGCGGGCTTCCTCCTGCCGACGTTGCATCTCCTCACGGGCGCGCTCCTCTTCCTGCTGGCGGCGCCGGATTTCTTCCTGCTGACGAGCCTGCTCCTCGCGTGCCGTTTCCTCGCGCCGCTGGCGTTCGGCTTCCTGGCGCTCCGTCTCGCGATCCCGTTGCTGGCGGCGCGCCTCTTCCATCTGCCGCCGCTGCTGCTCGCGAGCTTCAAGCGCCTCCTGCCGCCGCCGCTCGGCTTCCTCCGCTTCCTCGGCTTCCGCCCGCGCTGTCTCTTCGGCGCGGACGCGCTCGGCTTCCTCACGCTGGCGAGCGGCTTCGGCTTCCTGCTGGCGCTGCATTTCCGCTTGCTGGCGGGCAGCCTCTTCCTCGCGGGCGGCTTGTGCCCGCGCAGCTTCCTCGGCACGGCGGCGTTCGCCCTCCACGGCCGGCCGTTCCTGATCATCCTGCCGGCGAGGCCGTTCCGGTTCCGCGTCTCCCTCAGGGCGGGCAGGCGGCACGGCAGGCTCCTGAGGTCGCGGGCCCGCCGGTGCCTCGGGCCGAGCCCCACCGTCGCCGGCTCGACCGGGCCGCTCCCCGGACGCGCCCTCCCGCTCGGGCCGCGGGCCGCGGCGGTCGCCGTCTTCCCGCGGAGGCCGCGGATCTTCCGCCACGGGTTCCGCCCGCGGCGGCGCGGGTTCGCGCTCCATGCGGGCCGCCAGCTCCCGGCGGTTCTGGTCGAGCACCTCGCGGCGATGACGCTCGAATCCGCCGCGTTCCTCCCAAGGAGCCACGGCTTGGCGGGCTTCGCGCTCGCGGACCTGCCGGGATTCGCGGAAGCGCCTCACCACCTCGGGATCGAGCCGCCCGTCCCGTTCCACCTGCACCTCACGGAGTGATTCGCGCACCCGCTCCGGGCGCAGCGCGGGGTTCCACGCGGCGTTCAGCGTCGGTGCCACCACGTGGACGGTGTTTCCGGAGACTCGGGGCCGGCGCGAGTCCCGGCCGCGATCGATCCGATCGAGTTCGAGCCGGTAAAACGGCATCCGGCCGCCCACCGCCTCGTTGATATCGCGGTAGCGCGGTCCGCCATTGATCACCCGCCCCCCCTGCTGATGAATGCGGGTGACGTTCCGCGTCTCGCGGAAACAGCGGTCATACTGACGCGGCGGCAGCAAGTGCCTCCGCGGCGGCTCGGCGAAGTGCCGCAGTTCGACGAAACTGTACCAGCCCGAGCTGATGCCGAAGCGCACCTCCACGCTCGCGTCCCAATCATGGTCCCGCCAAGCCAGCGTCTCCGGTGGCAGCGGCGCCCAGCCGATGTAGTCGCCGCCCGTCCGCCAGCACACCCAGGCCGGCGCCCATTCCTCGCCGGGCACCCACACCCAGCCCACGCCACGCAGCAGCGCCCAGCGGCCGTAGTGGTAGCACGCCCAGCCAAAGGGCTCGTCCGAGATCCACGTCCAGCCGCGGCTGGTGCAGGCCCAGCGGCCGCGGGTGTAGGGCCGCCAGCCGCTGTCCCGCACCACCGCCGGCTGGTAGACATAGCCATAGTCCGGCGTCTCGAACCACGAACCGTACGACGAGAGCGAATCGTAGAACATCCCGTAATCGGCCACCGGCACCTGCACGGGACCGAAATCCGGGGCGTCTTCGTATTCCGGCAACGCCTCGCGGCCCGCCAGCTCGAGTTCCCGCTCGTCGAGGCGGGATTCGCGGCCGGCGACTTGCCGGGCCCGCTCGTCGAGTTGGTCTTCCCGCGTCGCGAGGTCGCTCTCGCGCTTTTCGAGATCCGCCATCGCAGCAGCGGCCGCCTCGCCGCGCTGGCGTTCCAGTTCCGCCCGTTCCTGTTCGAGACGCAGACGTTCCAGTTCCAGTTGCTCGCGCTCGGCCTCGAGGCGTTGGTATTCCAGTTCGCGCTCGAGTTCCTGCTGGCGCTCGACGGCGTCGCGCGCCTGGCGTTCGAGTTCGGCGACGCGGCCGGATTCACGGTTGCAACCGCCGACGAGACAAAGGGCGGCGAGCGGAACGATCAGGGTCGGTTTCATGGCGGGAAAAAATTCTCAGGTGGACAAGATCCGCGGACTTCGACGAATCGCACGGACGTTCATTCGAAGCGTGTCGCCGCGGTTCAAAGTGTCGGTACTTCGAAGTCGACGCGCGCCGGTCCGGCCGGTCCGCCGGGAATTTCGCGGCGATGGACGCGGGTGGCCAGCAGCTGCTCGATCGCCCGCAGCTCCATGCCCACCGCCCGGGGGTAGCGGCGGAAGATTTCCTTGAGCGGGTGATGGTATTCTTCGATGCGGAAGCCACGCTCCGGCTCGTAGGCACAGCGGACGGCGCAGCCTTCCTTCTCCCGCAGGCCGGCCAACAGCGTCGCCCGCTCCACCAGCGATTTCGCCCGTTGCAGCCGCGGCTGCCAGCGCTCCTGCTGCTGCTGGAAGTGTTGGAACAGCAGCCGTTCCGGGGCGCTTTCGCCGAAGGCGGTCCGCGCCGTCTCGAGCAGTTCGAGGGTGAAATCCGGACCCGCGGCGGGAAAAAGGGCGTCCGCCTTCACCGAGAGCCGGTAAAAAATCTCCGGCCGCCCCACCTCCGTGCGAGGCATGCGGACCCGGTCCAGATAGCCGCGACGCTTGAGGTCCTCGCAATACTGCTTCACCGCCATGTAGCTCATCTCGAGCCGCCGCGCGAGTTCGCTCACCGGCAACGCGCCCGACAGCTTGAGTTCCCGCAGGGCGGCCACCCATTGCGGTTTCACCAGTTCGGCGAATCCCGTGACAAACATGCTCGGCCCACTCGATTACAGGGGATCGCGTCGCCCATCAACCGCCGAATCGGCCGCCCGGGCCGCGTCACGAAAAAACCCGGACCGGCGGCGGGATTCGCCACCGGTCCGGGCAGACCAACCAACAACCAAGACTCTTCGCCGCCGGCCGATCACCGGCGGATTTTCAGGGGCACCGGCTCGTCGAACGTCCGGCGCGGCGCCACCTTGCCCGCTTCCTCGCCCACGCGTTTGAGCAGGGCGATCAATGATGCTGTTAGAAAGTATTCCTTGAGCAGCGCCTCGCGACGCTCTCCGCTTCGGGTTCTCCGGGTGATTTTCATATCCGCTTGGCTTTCGTGGGGTTGAAGGTTCCAGAAGGTCCCGCGAGCGGGTTCCGGTGACGGACGATCCGGCGGCTTCCGCCATCGTCCAATGGCACCAGTGGCACAGTCCGGACGGAGAAGCAAACCAGAAGCCGCAACTTTCCGGCCCCCGCCGCGCAGCGCTTTCCATTGCAGCGTCTTGCGCCCGGCACGCCTCCTTTACACCCGGCGGCGGAAATGTACCCTGCCGATGCTGCTCACCCCCCCAATGTTCCGCCAGCCCAGGCCCCCCGACCCGGACCAGGACCTCGTCGCTCGTGCCCGCGAGGGAGACACGCGCGCGTTCGACGCCCTGATCCTCAAATACGGAGACAAGCTCTACAACCTTGTCTACAACATGACCTCCCACAAGGAGGACACCCACGATCTGCTCCAGGAGATCTTCGCCCGCGCCTATCAGTCGCTCGGGAAGTTCCGCGGCCACTCCACGTTCTACACGTGGATCTATCAGATCGCCGTCAACCTGACGCTCAACTTCCTCAAGAAGCGGAAGCGCCGTACCGGCGTGAGCCTCAACGAACTCGACGAAGCCGGCCGCACCGACTCCGCCTTGGTGGACGATACCCATGAGGCGAATCCGGAGCGACAGAGCAACCTCAACGAGCTTCAAAAAAAATTGAACGAAGCCATGCGCAAGCTGTCTGACTCCCATAGAATGGTGGTGACGCTGTTCGACATCCAGGGAGTGCCTCATGCCGAGATCGCCCGGATGCTCAAAATCTCCGAGGGCACGGTCCGATCCCGGCTCCACTACGCACACCTCCAGCTCCAGTCCGCCCTCCAGGACGCCTGGGACGAGCGATTTTGAAAAATTTCTTGCGCCCGCCCAAAATATTTTATAATTCCAAACCATCAACCGCAGTGAAGCCATCGGTCCACGAACTCGAGAACTTGCTGGCCCTCAAGCGCGACGAGCGCCCTGAGGAGGGTTACTGGCAGGATTTTCTCTGCGAGTTCCACCAGCGCCAGCGCGAGCGCGCGACCCGGCGATCGAAGTTGGGCGTCCTGTGGAGCCAACTTTCGGCAGGCTTTGCGGACTTGGGTCCCTCGAAGTGGGTTTACGGCGCGGGCCTTGCCTACGCCGCGCTCACGGTGGCGTTTTTCCTGACGCCTCGCGACGTGGACTCGGCGAGACCTGCGGCGGCCCCGGTGAACCGGGAAATTCCTGCCCCCGTGCCCGTTCCACCGGTCGAACAGCTCGATGAGCTGGACCTGGACCCTTCGACGCAAGGGAAGCCGGGCGAGCAGGTCTTCTGAGCCCGATCCCGCCTCCCCCACCATGGCGAATGCGGGCGCGTGCCTCTTCCCGGGGCGTTTCCGGCGCGCGGCCCGTGCCGGTGTTTGTGTCGCCGCCGCGCTTCTGTTCACGGCCGGGCCAGCCCTCTCCGCCGACGCGTGGTCGGTCGGTCCGCCCGGGGAGCCCCCCGTCGCTTGGGCCGTTCCAGCTCCGGCAGGCGGACGATGGGTGAGCGTCTCGCTCCCGGAATCCACCGGAAAGGAATACGAACTCCGGCACGGAGCCGAGCGGGTTTCCGCGACGCTGGCGGGATCAGATTCGGTGTCCCGGCTGACCTTCCTCGTGCCGGATCGGCCGCCGGCAGTCCGCGTCCGCTGGGCTCCGGCGGCCGGAGCAAGCGTCTCGGGCATCCTGTCGGTGCCTACGGCGGGAGCGTCGCGCACCGGGCGCGGCACCGGCTGGGTGAAGCAGGTGCACGGAAAAATCCTGCCTTTCGCTCTCTTCCGCGTGAATTTCGACGCGCCGCCTCCCCTTCCCGGTTCGCCGCTGGTGGACTCCTCCGGCGCCATCGTCGGCTTGGTCTTCCAATCCACCGGCAGCGGCGGATCGGTCTACGCCATTCCCGCGGAAGCGGTCCGCCGCGTGGCGTGCGGCCTCCTCCGCGACGGCCGTGTGGCGCGTGGCTGGATCGGCGTTTCGCTGGAAGCGGGGGCCACGATCCCGCAGATCGTCCGGGTATGGCCGGACTCCCCGGCGGCAAAGGCCGGGATCCGCCCGAGCGACGTGATCCTCCGCATCGGCAGCCGCCACATCTCGGACTACGCGGATGCCGCCAACGCCTTTTTTTATCTCGTTCCGGAAGAAGCGGTGCGCGTAAAGCTCCTGCGCGGGGTGGACCAGCTCGAGTTTACCTTGCTACCGACGCATGCACGCCCCGACTGACGCCCGACGCCCTCGCCTCATCCTGGCATCCGTCTCGCCGCGGAGGCGCGAACTTCTGGCGCGGACCGGACTGAGCTTCGAGGTCATCGGTTCGCCCGCGGAGGAAATCCACGACGCCAGACTGCCGCCGGCCGACCTGTGCGAGGAAAACGCGCGGCTCAAGGCCGTCGCCGTCGCCTCTGCCGCGCCGGACGCCGTCGTCATCGGCGCGGACACCTTGGTCTTCATCGACGACCAGCCACTGGGCAAGCCCGCCGATCTGGAGGAAGCCCGGGCGATGCTCTCGCAGCTTTCGGGCCGCACCCACCGCGTCTGTACCGGCGTCTGCCTGGTCGCTCCCGGCGGTACCCCGAGAACCTTCCACGAAATCACGGAAGTGGATTTCCGCCCGCTGGCTCCGGCGGCAATCGACGCCTACCTCGCTCTGGTCGATCCGCTCGACAAGGCCGGAGCCTATGGCATCCAGGAGCACGGCGAACGGCTGGTGACCGAGATCCGCGGCGGCTTCGACAACGTGATGGGGCTTCCCGTCGCGCGCGTGCAGGCCGCCCTTGGGGAAATCGGGTTGCGGTGAAGTGGCGGTCTGCGAGACAATCCGGGTCATGGAGATGCCCCACCGGTATCCGCTGATCTTCAACCCGCGGGCGCGCAGCCAACGGGGCCAGCGGGCGCTGCGGTTTCTCATGCGGCGGGCGAACCGCTTCTCGCTCTACGCGACGAATCACCCGGACGAAGCACGCATGCTGGCCGCGCGCTTCGCCGCCGAGGGCGAACCCGTGGTGATCGCCGCGGGCGGGGACGGCACGTTGAACGCCGTGGTCACCGGCCTGGCCGGCTCGGAAACCGCGCTCGGAGTTCTTCCCGCCGGGACGATGAATGTGTTCGCCCGCGAAATGGGCATCCCCTTCGACAACTTGCCGCGGGCCTTCGAGGTGATCGAGGGGGGGTGCATCCACGAGGTTGACCTTTTCGAGGCCAACGGCTTTCCCTTCGTCCAGATGGCGGGAGTGGGATTCGACGCGATGGTGATTGAGGAAACGACGTGGGAATCGAAGAAAATGCTCGGTCCCTTGGCCTACCTGCTCGCCGCGGTGAAGGTCCTCGGCGAGACGCCGCCGCGGATGGTGGTCGAATGCGCGGACGGCCGGCGCGAAGAGGGCGTGGCCGTGCTCGCGGGCAACGGCGGGCTCTACGCCGGCCAGTTCAAGTTGTTTCCGAAGGCCAACAACCGCGACTCGAAGCTCGACATCCTCGTTTTCAAGGAAGCGGGCTACCGCTTCGTCCTCGACTCCCTCCGCGGCATCGCCATGGGCGGGATCGACCTGGCGGCATCCGCCGGCTATTTCCAAGCGGACGATTTCATCGTCCGCGCGGACCGCGAGGTGCCGGTGGAGGTCGACGGCGAGTTGCTGGGCCGCTACGCCGAAGTCCGGTTCGCCCAATGCGCGCGCCGCCTCAAGGTCATCGCCCCGCAAGCGCCGATCGGCAGCCGCTTCGCCGAAGCGGTGAAGGCGATCATGCAGTGGCCGCGCGGCCGGCAGCCGGAAGTCCCGCTCACGCCGCAGAAATGAATGCGCGCAGAACAAGACGGAAGCGGCCACGCCGCTGGCCCCGGCGGCTCGTGGCGGCCGGAACCCTGCTGGTGTTGCTCGCCCTCGGCGTCGTCGCCTACGCCAATCTAACGGCGGTGTGGGCCTCGCGCGGCCGGCTCTTCGAAGACGCCGAAGCCATGCCGTTCGCCCCCGTCGGGCTCGTCTTCGGCACGACCGACAAGGTGAACGGGCGCGAGAACCTCTACTTCCGCTACCGGATCGACGCGGCCGCCGAACTGTGGCAGGCCGGCAAACTCGGGCTGATCATCGTTTCCGGCGACAACCGGACGCCGTATTACAACGAGCCGCAAAAGATGAAACGCGCCTTGGTCGGGCGCGGCATTCCGGCGGATCGGATCGTGTGCGACTACGCCGGCCTCCGGACCTTGGACTCGGTGGTCCGCGCCAAGGAGATCTTCGGCGCGGATCCGGTGGTTTTCATCAGCCAGCGCTTCCAGAACGAGCGGGCGATCTACCTCGCCGAGGCAAACGGGATCGACGCCATCGGCTACAATGCGCGCGACGTGCCCGGCCAGGGCGGCGCGAGGACGCGGCTGCGCGAGATCGGCGCGCGGGTGAAGATGTGGCTGGACGTGAACTTCCTCCACACCCGGCCCCGGCATCTCGGCGACAAGATCAGCCTGCCCGGTTGACGGCGCGGTGCTCGCCGTCGTGGAGCTGGCGGATGCCTTCACGGACGTAGGCCACAGTCGACCACACGGTGAAAACCGAGGCGACAAGACACGGCCAGATCGGCGAAAACGGCACCACCTTGAGCATCACCCAGCCGAGGGCGAACATTTGCGTGAAGGTGCAGACTTTTCCCGTCCAGTGCGGCGCGATCTCGACGTGGTGGTTGACGAAGTGCAGCACGCCGATGCCACCGAGGATGATGCAGTCACGCACGATGACCAGCGCGGTGAACCAGAGGGGAAGCCGCCAGTTGTCCGGTCCCCAATCGACGGCTGTGAGCGTGATGATCGCGGTGAGCAGCAGCGACTTGTCGGCAACCGGATCGATGATCGCGCCGAAGCGGGAACGCTGGTTGAAGCGGCGGGCGATCCAACCGTCGATGCCATCGCTGGCGGAAGCGGCGACGAAGCAGCCGAGCGCCCACCAGCGGAGCGCCTCCACCGGCGCGCCGGCCTCGACGCTGCGACCGTAGTAGATCGCCAGCACGGCGAACACCGGCACCAGCAACAGGCGGCCAAGCGTGATCTTGCTGGCAAGCGTCATGCTTGCATCCAACCAGACACGGGCGCTCCGGGAAACTTCAATCTTCGGGCCCGCTCAATGGACGACCTCCGTGCCCACGCCACCGTCGGTGAAAATCTCGAGCAGCAGGGCGTGCGGCTGGCGGCCGTCGATGAAGTGGACTTTGCGGACGCCGGCGTTCAACGCGTCGGTGGCGCTGCGGATCTTCGGGATCATCCCGCCGGAAATCGTGCCGTCGGCGATCAAGGCGTCGGCGTCCGCGCGGGTCACGGATTGGATCAGGCTCGCGGGATTCTTGGGATCAGCGAGCAGCCCGGGAACGTCGGAAAGATAAACGAGTTTTGCCACCCGGAGTTCCTTGGCGAGGGCGGCCGCCGCCAGATCCGCGTTGATATTGAGCGGCTTGCCGCTGCCGAGCTCCGACGCGAGCGGGGAGATCACCGGGACGATGCCGGCGCGCACCGCGGCGTCCATCGACTCGAGCTGGCAGCCGACGACCTCCCCCACCCGGCCGAGGTCGGCGCGCTGGCCGGCGGCATCCTTGGCTTGCAGTTTCTCCCCGAGAAAAACGTGGTCACCGGGGATGCCGACCGCCTTGCCGCCGAGTTCGCGGATCATGCGCACCAGCCCGGGGTTGATCTCTTCCGAAAGCACGCGGGAGACGATTTCGATCGCCTCGTCGGTGGTGACGCGGAAGCCGCCGACGAATTTCGCTTCGAGCCCGGCGGACTCCATTGCCGCGGAGATCGCCTTGCCGCCTCCGTGGACGACGATCGGTTTCACGCCGGCGACTTCGAGGAAAACGATGTCGCGCATGACTTGGGCGACCAGTTCCGGATCTTCCATCGCGGAGCCGCCCATCTTGATGAGGAAGGTCTTGCCGCGGAAGGCCTGGAGGTAGGGCAGCGCTTCGATCAGGGCGTTCGCTTTGTCGGTGGGAGCCATGGCGTCTGGGCGGTCAGGATTCGGGGGAGGAAGGTTTCTTGCGAGCGGTTTTGCGGGCCGGGGACTTCTTTTTCGCCGCGCGCTTGCGGGCGGTCTTCTTGGCCGGCTTCGGCGCGGGCTCGGGTGCCGGTTCGGGAGGCGGCTGCGGCGCGTGGACTGGCTCGAGCTCGGTTTTCCCGGGCGGGCTTGCTCCGGGTCTCCGCCAGCCGCCAACCGTGACGGCAGCGAGGCCCACCGCGACCAATGCGGGGATTCCGGGCAGCCAGACGCCGGCGACGCCGGCACCGATCCACTGTGCGGCAAGGCAGACGCCGGCGAGTGAGCCGAGCAGCACCGTCCTGCGGAAGCGCGACAAGCCGGAGACGGCGGCAGACAGCAGCGTCACCCCACCGAGCACGGCCGCTTCCCATGTGGCGGGCAACCGGCGGAACGTTCCCGGGTCCGAAAGCCCCGCGTCGGAGGCGATGGCGGCCACCACGGCGGACACCGAAGTCGAGAACCGCCGCGTCGCCGGATCAGCCGCGCTCTGAAGGTCCCGCACGACCGGCAGCTCGCCGGCAAAGCGTTCCCCGTCGAGATCGATCAGATCCTCGGCGGCAATAGGCGTGCGCGGCGGCATGTCGGGCAGCCTCGCCGTCAGCCGGCCGCTGGCGTCGATCGGCACCACCGGGCCGGCGGGCGCCAGGCGCAGGAATTCCCCGGGCCGGATCTCGAGGCCGTCGAGCGGAAGATTCTCGCGCTCGAGCAGTGCGAGCAGCGGGAAGGCGAGGACCACGCGGTCGTCCCAGCGCGCGAGCAAGGGCACGCCATTTCCCGGCTCCGCCTCGAGCACGGTGAAGCCGGCCTTCCCCGCGAGCACCAGCCCTGGGAGCGGCACGCGGTTCACCTGCGGCAACTGCGAGACGTCGCCTTCGACTGCAGCGAGGGGCAGTGAGGCCTCACGGAAGGCGGGCGGCAGCGGCTCGCCGACCGGGCCGCGGGACAAGGGCGCGGCGGTCAGCACGGCGGAGAATTCCTCCAGCTCCAGCTCAAGCGCGGCGAGGGAAATCGCATCCGGCTGTTCCCAGGCAAGCCACGCCGCGACGGCCACCTCGTCGGCACCGAGTCGGCGGAGGTTCCGCAGGATCACGGCGATGTCCACGGGCGAAGGCGGCGAGCTTTGGAAAACGCCGCCGGGATCGTCGCCGAGATCGACGACCACCGGCGCGGCCTCGGGCGGCACATGGGGTGTGGCGGAGAGCGTCCGCAGCGACCACGGCTCGGCGCGGCTGCCGCTTCCGGAAATGAAAAACGGCGGATTGGCGAAGCCGCGGACGACGGCGCGGAAGGCGGCGCGATCGATGACCGTGCCGGGCAAGGCCGCCCAAGTCCCGAACGCCGCCCCGCCCGCGAACAGCAGGACCAGCGATCGACGTTTCCAAGAGGCGGCCACGGCGGAATTCAGGTTGCGACCGCGATCACCGGGGAAAGCGGCGCCTCGAGCGGCGTGCCGGCCGTCACCTCGCCGAGCAGTCGCGCGGCGGTGGCGATGTGCTGGCGGTACCAGTCGTCCCCGCGCTTCACGATGTTTCCATAGGCGCCGAGCGCCTGCATCAGTCGCTGCGCGGCGCACTGGCGGAAGAGCGTCTCCTCGGGCCGCTCGTCGGCGATTTCCTCCCAAAGCTCGAGCAAGGCATCCCGCTCCGCCGCGGAATGATCGAGATACGGGTCGTAAACCAGCGACGCCAAGTCATACTCCTGCCGGCCGCGTCGCAGGCCTTGGAAGTCGATCAGCCAGATCTTGCCGTCCTTCACCAGCAGGTTCTGTGACTGGAAATCCCGGTGCACCAGATGCCGCGCGACGGTCCCGAGTTTCTCCGCCATTTCGCCGAAGGCGGGAAGTTTCCGCAGCGGTCCGGCGTCCATCCCGAGGTGGTCTTCGACGAGGTGCTCGAAGAAATACTCCTGCTCCCAGCGATAGAGCGCCGCGTCGAACGGCGGCATCAGCTCGAAGTCCTTCGGCGGCTTCGCGTAAAACAGGCGGTCCACCTGCTCGAGCGCCGACCGGTAAAGCGGCAGCCGCTCGTCGAACGGCCGGTCCTTGAACGAGAGCAGATCCTCATCGCCCAGATCTTCCACGAGCACGACGCTCCGCTTGACGTTCTCGTGCAGGATCTCCGGCACCCGCAGGCGCGCCTTCCTGAGGAAATGCGCCACCGGAATGAACTGCGCGTTGTCCGCCCGCTCGTCCGTCCAGTGGATGCCGATGAACGGCTCGCGCACCGGGCTTTTCACCCGCACGATCGTCCGCCCGGACGCGCCGCGTTTGATCGGGCTCAGCGTGACGGGAACGGACGGGTCCACCCCGAGGAACTGGCGGGCGGTGGAAAGGATCGCGTCGGTTGGCATCGGCGCGGGTAACTAGCTGGAAAAGCCCGCGGACTGCCAAGAAGAAAGCAGGCCGGGGGGAGTGAACGTCGAACTTCGAACGTCCAACATCGAACGTCGAAGTATCAGCCGACACGTGGATTCCTTCGACGTTCGATGTTCAGAGTTCCTCCTCCTCGCCGGGGACGGGCGGGATCAGGTCTTCGCGCATCAGGAGGCGGCCGAGGTCGAGGTCGTCGAGGAGATCGGCGGGCGTCTGGTTGACGGTGGCGGCGTAGGGTGTGATGCGGTCGAGTTCCGCGATGGCGCAATGGACCATCGAGGAGATGATATCCGCATCGTATTTTTCTTTTTCGAAAAGATTGGTCATGCGGAAGACCAGGCACTGGCGGTCGAGATCGTATTCGAAGCCGCCGAGCGTGAGCTGCTTGTTCGCGCGGGCGAGGAGTTCGAGGATCGCCGGGATGTGTTCCTCGTCCGAAGGCATCCGCGTTTCGGTGACCACGGCCAGCGCGTTGATCTGCGGGTGGGCCTGGGCGATGAGGTCGACGCGCGTATGGTGGGCCTCGAAGCCCGAACGGATGACATCGCGGCCTTCGACGAGTTCGCAGTGCCAGCCGTTCTGGCCGAAAACGTCTTCCACGGAGAGGATTTGGCGGGAGTGGGGGCGCATGAGGTTCAGGGAGTGGATGGGGAAAAATCGCGTTCGGCCAAGCGCCCGGCGATCGCCTTGGCGAGGAGTGGGCGGCGGTCGCGTGGTATCGGCGCGAGCGAGAGATGGATGCCGGCGGATTTCTCGGCGTTGTGGTGCAGCGTCAACCGGGTGAAGCGTGCGTCCACCTCGGCATCGGCGATTTCCTGCCATGTGACGAGCCGCATGCCGGCCGCCGGTCGGAAAAAGGGAAACACCTCGATGCCGAGCGGGGTGAAAATCAGATAGGCGTGGCGCGTGAGCCGGATGGCGGTCCGCGTGCAGGCCCAGGCGAGCAGCAGCGGCACGACCACCCACGGCAGGCGCGGCAAGAGCGAGCCGGTCTGCGGTTTCAAATACACGAGAATCACGGCGGCAGCCACTGCGATGCACGAGAAGACCGCCGCCGCGATCCAGAACCCGACGGCCTGCCCGGCGCGGGTGAAGCGGAGTTCCTTTTCCGGCGATTGGACGGGAGCGGGCATCGGGAATCGTCAGCGCAGGAGCGCGGCGACGGCCTCCTCGGCCTCCGCCAACTCGCGGGCCAAACGTTCCAGATCCTCCGGCGAGGTTTCAACCGTGGAATCCGCCTCCCAGCCGGCGAGCATCACGACCAGCCGCTCGAAGCCGAACAATGCCGCTCCGCCTTTCGTCCGGTGGTATTCCTCGCGCAACCGCTTGTGGTCGCCACTGGCATGGAGCGCCCGCCATTCATCGGCCCGCTCCCTGACGTCGGCGAAGAATTCCCCCGCCAGCTCGGCGAATCCCGCCAAGTCCGCGCAAGCCATCCGGCGGAAATGGGCTTCGTTCAGTACGGAGGGCGGGGTGTCCACAACGTGGGGAAATCGATCGCGCCCGGCAGCGTGGCAAATCGCGTGCGGCCCGTCAAACCACGCGATCACGTAGGATGCCCGCGCGCGCGACCACGAAAAAATCCGCCGCCGGCATCTCCGGCGGCGGAATGGGAAAAACGGTCGCGGCGGCCTCAATGCTCGCGGCAGAACTGCTCGAAGCGCGTCAAGCCTTCGTTGAGAATGTCGAGCGTCGTGCAGTAGCTCAGGCGGATGCCCTCATCGTAGCCGAAGGCGATGCCCGGCACGGCCGCCACCTTGTAGCGCGAGAGCAGCTTGTCGCAGAGGTTCATCGACTTCAGCCCGGTCTGGCCGGTGTAGACGAAGAAATAGAACGCGCCGAGCGGCTCGAGGACGCGGATGTTGTTGATCGACTTGAGGCGGCCGAGCATGAACTGGCGCTTCACGTCGTATTCGCCGCGCAGGTCCTCGATGAACGACTGGTCGCCCTGGAGCGCGGCGAGCGCGCCGTATTGGGCGAAGGCGGTGGCGTTGGAAACCGTGTGGTTCTGGATCTTGTCGATGGCATCCGCGATCGGCTTCGGCGCGGCGGTGTAGCCGAGGCGCCAACCGGTCATCGAGTAGGCCTTCGAGAAGCCGTTCACGGTGACGGTGAGTTCGCGCAGCTCGTCGCTGAGCGAGCCGATGGAGACGTGCTTCGTCTCGCCGTAGACGAGCTTTTCGTAGATCTCGTCGGAAAGGATGACGATTTCCTCGGCGGCGGCGATTTCGCCCAGCGCGCGGAGTTCCTCCTCGGTGTAGACCGCGCCGGTGGGATTGCCCGGGGAGTTGATGATGACCATCTTGGTGGCCGGGCTCATCGCCTCCTCGAACTGCTCGGGGGTCATCTTCCAGCCCGTGGATTCCTTCGTTTCCACGAGCACCGGGACGCCGCCGGCGAGGCGGACCATTTCCGGGTAGGACACCCAGTAGGGCGTCGGGATGATGACTTCGTCGCCCTCTTCGATGACGGCGAGGATGGCATTGAAGCAGGCCATCTTCGCGCCGGCGGTCACGCAGATCTGGCGGGCCTCGTATTCCAGGTTGTTGTCGGCCAGCAGCTTGGCCGCGAGCGCCTCGCGCAGTTCCGGGATGCCCCCGGCGGGCGTGTATTTCGTGCGGCCTTCCTGCAGCGCCTGGATGGCGGCGGCCTTGATGAAGTCCGGCGTGTCGACTTCGGGTTCGCCGCCGGCCAAGGCGTAAACTTCCTCGCCCTTGGCGATCATCGCCTTGGCTTGGTTGGTGACGGCCAGGGTGAGCGACGGGGAAACCTTGGCGATGCGGGATGAAATGCTGTCCATGGAGCGCGCGGAATTGGAGTTCGGCCGCCTGACCGGGCGGAGCAACAGGCGTGTGCGGGCCCCCGGACGGGCGGGCGCTGTTTGTGAGGTCTGCCCCCGGGCGTGGCAAGTCAAATGCTGGTCGGTTCCAGGGCTCCCTCATTTTGGTTCCCTGAGTTTCAGGAAGATCTCGAGAGTTGAA
>CBFGTW010000056.1:0-25708 GCA_965651855.1 uncultured Verrucomicrobiales bacterium | reverse complement strand
GCTCCCTGCTCTCAGCTCCCTGCTCTCAGCTCCCTGCTCTCCGCTCTTCACCGATTCGGATTCCAATATCCGTTTTCCGCCGAGGGACCGAAGAAGCCGATCGCCGCGTCCTCGTTGTCGCCGCCGTAGTAGTTGGTGGACGAGTGCTCCTCGCAGGTCTCGGCGCTGATGTGGCCGTCGCACCACGCGACGAGCGCCTCGCCGTCGAAGCGGAAGTGCACGGTCGGCTGGAGCTTGCCGCGCAGCCGGCCGTTCGGGTCCACCCAGCGCCACGGATCGGCGAAAGGGTATTCCTGGATGCCGTCGGACTTCGCGAGCGCGGTGGTGGCGAACATCAACGTGCGCGCCGGATTCCGCACGGTCGCCACGCGCGCCGGCTTGAAGGGATCCCGCGGCGTGCCGCCGATGTAGATGGCGTTGTAACCGTAGCCGCCTGAGCCGTCTTCCCACGATCCCGCGCCGGAGAGGTGGCGCTGGAATTCCGGGCATTGCGTCACCCGCCGGCTCTTGCCGAGGTAATCGGCGAGAAAGCCCTTGGTGGGATCGAACTTCCCCGAGGAACCCCCGCGTCCGCCGTGCCAGCGGATCTGGTTGCGCGGCTCGGTGGCGGGGACGTAGGTCCCGTGATCTCCGGCGTAGAGCAGGTTCGCCGTGGCCAGCGCCCGGAGGTTGGCGGCCGACGCCGCTTGGTTGGTCCGCGTCCGGATTTTCCGGAATCCCATCACCGACAGGCTCAGCAGCGCCGCCACGACGAGCAGCGCCACCATCAGCTCGATCAGGGTGAATCCGCGGCGTTTCATGGCTTCACGGAGACTGGAGTTCCACCGCCACGCGGAAAAACCGCGCGGGATGTCCGGGCGGCACCGTGACGCGTACGCCGGCGGCATTTTCCTCCGCGATCACGCCCTCCGCCAGCGCCGAAAACCCCGCCGCTCCCGCGGCCGATGCGAGCGGAACCCATTCGTCGAGATCGACCGAACCTTCGATTCGCACCACCACATCGCTGCGGAAGGCGAGCCGGCGGAACGTCACCGCCTCCGCCGTCGCGGAAACCGCTCCGTCGAGCGCGTAACGCAGCAAATTCGTCCGCCCATCGACCACCGCCAGCGGATCGGCCTCGGCGCCGGTCAGCCCGTGCCACGCCGCCCACTCGCCGAAGGTCGACGGACTGATGCTCAGCGCGCCGACCGCATCCAGATCGAAGCCGCCGCTCGGGAAGGGCGTGGGGAAGGGGTCGTTGATCAGACGGCCTTCCGCATCCCGGCTGCCGAACGCCGGATCGATCGAGCCGACCACATCGATGATCCGCACATGCGTGATCCGCTCGAGGTCCAGCGCCGGGGCATGATGCGCCAGTTCCGCCAGATCGAACGGCGTGCCGAAACCCACCGGGTGCTTGCCCGCGAGATTGTGGACGTTCGTCGGGTCGACCGTGCCAAAGGTGTCCACCTGCTCGTCCACCGGCGTCAGCGAGGCGGACGGGAAGCGGAAAAAGTTCACCCCGTCCGAGCTGACCTCGACGTGTGCCAGCTCGATGAAGTTCGCGTTGAAGCCGTTCTCGAACACGGCGAAGTCCGGCCCCTCGACATCCGCGAACGGCGGATCGAAGACGATCGTCGCACTGCCGCCGTCGCCGAGCGAGACGATCGATCCCGGGTCCGCCGCGGTGGGAAACGGCGTGGCATTCGCCGATCCCGTCGCGTTTTCCGGCGGGTCCGCGCGCACCAGCACGCTCTCCGGCTCGCTGATGTCCACCGGGCCGCGCACGACGGTGGCGGAGGCCCCCCAGTTCACGAAGCGGGGATCTTCCGCCGCGATCGCGTCGCTGCCCGGTGAACCCGCGGCCGGTGGGAACGGGCCCGCCGCAGCGCTGGAACACGCCGCGGCGGAAAGGATGAGCAGCCGTTTCATGACCTGCGGCGTCTCAGGAACACGAGTCCCGCCAAGCCCGTGAGCATGGCGGCCGAGGGTTCCGGCACCGGAGCCGTTTCCGGCTGGGTGGAGAAATCCGAGTATTTCAGCGCGTCCCACGAACCGGGGGCGATCTCCCGGTAAGGGCCGGAAAGCCCGGAGCCGGAGGTCCAGCTGCCGGCGGAGACCGGCTCGGCCGAAGGAAAGCCCGTGCCGCCGCCGGACACCCAGTGCGCCCAATACGGCTCGTACGGGGGCTCGGAGACGCCGGTTTCCGTCACCCCGTCGTAGGTGATGGCATTCACGAAAATGTTGTCCGTCCCAAAAATCTGGAAGCCCAGCGCGCTGTCCGAGCCGACGATTTGCTGGAGCAGGAACGCTCCGTCCTGTGGGGATCCGGAATCGTAAGTGTAGTGGATCTCGTAGACGCGGCTGCCGATGTTCGGCGACTCGATCAGGAAGAACGAGCGGTCCGGCCCGGAGCCGATGACGATTGTTGATGCGTCGGCGGCATGCAGGCACAGCGCGCCCGTGACGGCGGCTAGCAGGAAGGCCCGCCGCGTGATGGTGGTTTTCATGTGTTGCTCTTCGGTTTGTGGTTCACGCGAAGAGACGGCCGCGGCCACGAATGGTCCGCTGCCCTCTCCCGTCGGCCCTCTTTTCGCGGAGGACCCGTTTCCCCGGCCGCGGTGAGGCGGGCGGGCGACAGGCTCACGGCGACCCAAGTATTCGGGCTCCCGGCTTCATGCCTCCTCCCCGCCTTCACCGGCCTCGCGGCCAATTGGCATGTGGGGATTTGTAACCGGATACCGCAGCGCGACTGCTCCGGGCTCTCACCGGATTCCATGCGCCGCCGTGGATGTCGCGCGCACCATCCGGCTCCGGTCCCGGCCGGACAAGCAGAAACTTGGACAAGCCGCGGCCCATCCGATAGCCAAGGCCATGGACGCGTGGCCGGTGGCGGTGGAAACGGTGAATGCCTGCCTCGCGGCGGGCGTGACGGAATTCGTCGTCTGCGGCGGCGCCCGCAACGCCGCGATCCTCGAGGCGCTGGCGCGGGCGGAGGAAAGCGGCGCCGCTCGCGTGTGGCGGCATTTCGAGGAACGTTCCGCCGGGTTTTTCGCCCTCGGCCGCTGCATGGCCACCGGTGCGCCATGCGCGGTCGTCACCACCAGCGGCACCGCCGCCGCCGAGCTGCTGCCGGCGGTCATCGAGGCGCACTACCAAGCCCGCCCGCTGGTCGCACTCACCGCCGATCGTCCGGCCACCTTCCGCGGCACCGGCGCGCCGCAGGCGATCGATCAGACGAATCTCTTCGGCCCGCACGCCTGGACCGGCGGGTTTTCCGGCTGGGACGGGAAACGCCCGCTGCACCTGAACGTCGAACTCGACGAGGCGTTCGCACCCGCGGACTTCGAGATCGGAGCGGCGGGAAAGTTCGCGCCCGAGCGCGACCGCCTCGACGTCGCGGGCCTCGCACGCTGGCTGCGCGAGGAGGTCTTCCGCGGCCTCGTCGTCGCCATCGGCGGCTTGGAACCGGAGGAACAGGAAGAGGTTTTCCATTTCTGTGAAACGCTCGGTGCGCCGGTGATCGCCGAGGCGGCCAGCGGCCTGCGCGAGGCGCTGCGGCCGCTCGCGCTGCCGGACCCGGACCGGATGCTGCGCGAAAACCCGCCGGGAAAAATCCTGCGCCTCGGCGAGCTGCCCGGCGGCCGGTTCTGGCGCGATCTCGAGGAGCGGCCCGAGGTTTCCGTCTGGTCCGTCTGCCGCAGCGGCCTGCCCGGGCTCGCGCGCCCGTCCACCGTCACCACCGGGACTCTCGATCGCGTCCTGCCCGCGCTCGGCGACATCGAGGAAGCCGGCGACGCGCTCGACCTGCTCGAAGGCGCCTCCCGCCGCGCCGCCGCCATCGACGAACTCCTCGAAGCCTACCCCGACAGCGAGCCCGCTCTGATCCGCACGCTCTCGCACTACGCGGCGATCTCCGACGGCGTCTTCCTCGGCAACAGCCTGCCGATCCGCGAGTGGAATCTCTTCGCCCAATGGGACCGGCCGGTCACCGCCGTCCGCGCCAACCGCGGCGCCAACGGCATCGACGACCAGATCAGCACCTGGCTCGGCTGGACCGCCGAAACCCCGCGCACCTGGGCCGTCGTCGGCGACCTCACCGCGCTCTACGACCTCGCCGGCCCGTTCATGCTCGGCCAGCTCCCCGGCGCCGGCCGCGTCCTCGCCGTGATCAACAACGGCGGCGGGAAAATCTTCTCCCGCCTCCCGCGCCTCGCCACCATGCACCCGAAAGCCGCCGAATGGATGACCAATCCCCAGACCGCCGACCTCGCCGGCTTCGCCAAGCTCTGGAACATGGACCACCTCCGCATCCAGCGCGTCGACGACTTCGATCGGTTCGAGGAAAGCGAGCGTTGCGTCCTCCTCGAGCTGGTGCCGGACGAAAAGCAGACGGCGGAGTTTTGGCGGGAGTGGAGATAACTGCCGAGTCATGGCAAGCCAATGTCAGGCAGGGACAACGGAGGTAGCTCGCACCTTGGATCAGGGGCCGGAAGTTGGCGAAGGAGTCTGTGGTGGTCGGGAAGGCGCTGTAGGAAACTTGGAATGAAGTGTCGAAATTAGCGAACCGTCAGCCGGACCGGAAGCGCACGGGAACGAGACCAGTTGGAGCGGAGCAGGAGGCAGGAACGCAAGATATGAGGATTGATCCCATTCATGCCAATCCCCAGATCAAACTCTCGCTCGACTCCACTCCGCGCGGCCGTTTCGAAGGCGAAAACCCAACGTCTTCGGAGGCGAGGACTTCGATTTTCCGCCCTTCCTGCGGAAGAAGAAGTAAGGCTGAGGTTTCGCTTGGCAGTTCCGGTTCGTGCGGTGCTGGCGGGGGAATCTTGAGTGAGACGAGCTCACGGCAGAACACGCGCCCGGAAGAAAACCGTAGGTGACGACGGGGAATATGGAACGCTGAAACTCTGGACGGTGCCATCACCCTTGATGCCGCTCTTCCATTCCTCCCAATCCTGCGGTGCCGCGAGATTTGACGAGGACTCGATCACATAGGTGCGCCCCTCGGCCGTCTGGAAATTGAGCATCAAATGCCCCTCGACCGTGGTCAGTGCGACGTGTGGAACACTGGCCCCGTCAGTCGGACTGGTGCGGAAAAGATACTCGTCACGATTGCTGATGCCATCTCCGCGTCGTCGTCGGGCCGGGAGCGGTTGTCCGCCTGACCAATTGGCTTACCGAAATGCTGCTGGTTCCAATAGTCGGGGATGCCGTCACTATCCGAGTCGGTCGGCACGAAATCGGTGAGCTGCACCGAGTTCTCCGCATGAATGACCTGGAAGGAGCCGATCCCATCGGACAAGTTGACGCGGGCTCCGTCACCTGCGTTTGAAAACGTGCCGCTCCGGGTGCCCGTGCAGGTCAAGATGGTGAACGTATCCGACGGGCGAATGCGCGTAGCAAAATCATTGAGGAGTTTCAATCGAAGAGCACCCTCGAGGACCACGTTTCCGGTGATCTGCAACTGATCGTAAAGTCCAGCGGCCGATCCTCCAATCTCCATGTCGAGAACGCCGGCAGCGGTTTGCTGATAATTTCCCTCGATCTGAAACACGCCAGGGGAATTTCCCGGAGAGAGGACGGCTTCATTGGTGAGGTCGGAAACCAGGAGGCCGGTGCCGCTCAAACACGCTCCGGCGGCGAGAGTCGTGCCATTGGTCACGGTCAGCGCGACGTCCGGTAAGAGCTTCAGTTGAGCAGTCCCCGCGGTCGTCCCCCCTACTTTCAGTGTCCGCACGGTGGTATCCTCGGAAGGACCTTCCGCCACGCCACCGGCGGCGGGATCAATCTCGACCTCCGCGTAATCGGCAGGGCGCAGGCTGACCGTCCAGTTCTCGCGATCCTTCCATTGGGCATTGCCGTTCTGACGCCACTTCAAACGCGGGCTGAACAGAAAGACTCCAGAGGTCCCGTTGGCGAGGGTGGCCTGATAAGCAATTTCACGGAAGTCGTTGTAGGTCTTGGAGTCGAAACCCAACTGGCTGATCGTGCTGCCATTGACGGCGTCGCCCACGCGGGCCACCAGGATGGTTTCCAGGCCGTCGCTCAGATAAATCCCACGAGCCTCAGGATTACTCATGGAGGCATCCACGAAGGCGACTGTGTGAGTATTGTTGGCGGAGGAGGAAATGAAGTGGCCAAAAACGCCGCCGTCAGGCCGGGACTGACCAGATCGAGCGATCGTCTTGGTAACCATCCCATTGCCAAGAAATACGCCGGAGGCGCTAGCGGTTCCATTCAAGCTCGCGGTGAAAGCCACGTATCCATCCGAATTGACCGACAAGGTGTTGTTGAGTTCGCTAAAGAAACCGTTCCCGTCTGGCGCAGCATCACCGACGCGAGCGATTTTGGTTAGCGGCCCGCCGTTCCCTTTGTAGATGCCGACATTGTCCGTGCTTCCGCCGGTCGTTCCACGCAGCGTTGTGTAGAAGGCGACCGTTCGGTCATCGTTGATCCAGGGGAAATTGATTAGATCGAAGACCCCATTGCCCTCCGGAGCAGCCTGACCTTCCCGCACCACCACACTCAATGATCCGCCGTCGCCGAGATAAATTCCGCTATTGTCGTCGGAGCCTCCGGGTGTGTTCGAAAGGTCCGCTCGGAACGACGTATAACCGGTGTCCGAGATCTGCGGAGAGGAGCTGATGCCCATAAACTGACCTGGGCCGTCCGGCAGCGCGTCTCCGGTGCGCGCTATCTTGGTTAGGGTCTTTCCGACGCCGGGTAAATTCCGTGGGTGCTGATCAACGGTGTGGGAGCGCCGCGGATGGCGCCCCAGAATGCGACTCGCCCGAAGGAGTTGATCGTCGGCGTGGAGAAAGAATTGAAAACGCCGACACCTTCCGGAGGAGCCTGATTTTCCCGGGCAATCTGCACTTGTTGATTTCCACTGCCCCGGAAAATGCCCTCGTCATCGTTGGTCCCGGCGGTGCTACCGCTGATTCCCGTGGCATAAAAAGCGACGTAGCCGTGACGGTTGGACGCGATGTTTCCCAGGAAATATTGGAAGATGCCATTGCCGTCTGCGCTTTGTCCCTGCCGAGCGATCAACCGCGAGCTGCGGAACGTGGTTGAAAAAATGGCGTGCTCATTGGCACTCCCGCCAGTGGTGCGGCTCATGAAAGCCGCCGACCCGCCAGCGAGACTAAAGATGCTGATTGGTCCAAGGTAGCCATCGCCATCAGGGGAGGGATCCCCATTGAGGGCGATCACGTAAGTCTGTGCATTGGCGTACGGCGCCATGAGACCAAGCGCGAGAAGGCTCGCCAAGCGGTGGTTGATCCACTTGGTCATCAAGTTCTCCGAACCACGACGTGATTTGGCGGATTCAGGCAATTTCCGGGTGGTGATACTCCTATTGCTCTTATAATTTCTCATGACGCATCAGTCCTTTTAGGATCTATGGATCCTTCCGTGTATGGTTCACCAGTTGATTCGTGGCCGGAGGGTGGCCGCTGCATAACCGCTTGGCCAGCCAATCCGCAAGGTGAGGAATGGTACCGTGAGATCCGGAGGTTCGCGGAGATGCCGTGGCAGGACTTTTTGGTCGCGTTGGAGCGGAAGTGGAGCCGGGAGCCAGAGGTCAGAGGCTTGGCGCAGGGCGTGGAGTGCTGAGGGAGACAAGTGCCGAGGGCGAGATGGCAAGTGGCACGTGATGTGGTCAATGTGGCCGGGACATGCCTTGGTGCGGTGCGGGTACACCTCTTTCGCTTCGCACTTCGCATTCGGCACTTCCCACTCGAGTCACTCCGCATACGCCTCGCGGTGGCGGAGCAGGTGCTCTTGCGGCGGGCGGGGGTGGCAGAGGCGGTCGAGGAGGCGGTCCCAGACTTCGTGGCCTTTTAGGATCTCGACTTCGATGCGGAGGAAGTAGACGGGCACGTCCACTTCGCGGGGCTTCGGGAAACGGACGGCGTCTTTTTCGGTGGTCACGATCAGCTCCATGTCGCGCTCCACGCAGCGTTGCATGAACTTCTCCACCTCGCGGCGGGAGAAGCGGTGGTGGTCGGAGAAATGGCGGCGGATCTCCACGCGCGCGCCGAGCCGCTCGAGCGAGCGCTCGAAGTTCTCCGGCACGGCGATCGCGCTGATCGCTCCCACCCATTTGTCCTGGAGGAAGTCGAGCGGGCGGCGCTCGCCGTTGAAGAGATTTTCCAGATGGATCGGGCCGTGGGTGCACTCGATGATCTCGGCGGTGCGGTTGTGGCGGCGGAGGCGGGAGACGAGCGCGGCGTTGTCGGTGCCGTCGCACTTGGTGATGAAAATATAGCTCGCGCGGCGGAGATTCCGTGGCGGTTCGCGCAGGGTGCCGCGCGGCAGCAGCGCCTCGGTGCCGAAGGGCGAGCGCGCGTCCACCAGCACGATGTCGATGCCGTGGGCGAGGTCGAGATACTGCATGCCGTCGTCGAGCAGCAGGGTGTCCGCCTCGAGCTGGGTGATGGCGAAGCGGCCGCCTTTCGCGCGGTCCTTGTCCACGACCACGGCGACGCCGGGGAGATTCCGGGCGAGCATGAAGGGCTCGTCGCCGGCGTACATCGAGTCGAGCAGCAGCTCGCCGCCGGTGGAGACGACCTTCGGCATGCGCTCGCCTGGGACGAGGCGGCCGTTCGGGTCGCGCCACTTCTGCGGTTTGTCGAGGCGCCGGCTTTTGTAGCCGCGGGAAAGGATGGCCACTTGGCGGCCGCGGTCGCGGAGGGAGCGGGCGAGCAGCTCGACGACCGGCGTTTTCCCGGTGCCGCCGACGGTGAGATTGCCGATGGAAACGACGAGCGTGCCGAGGTGGGTCTGGGGTTTCCAGCCGGTGCGGTAGAGGCGGAGGCGCGTCTGGACCAGCAGCCGGTAGATGCCGGACAGCGTGGTCATGAAGCCGCGCATCAGCGTGGCGCGGAAGCCGCGGGCGCGGCCGAAGATCACGTCCGATCCCCAGCGTTCGAGTTCCGCGAGCAGTTCCTTCATCGGCGGCGGCCACGTTGTTCCGCCGGCCCGAGGGGGATCAAGCGCCGGTTTTTGCGGGAAAAACGCGCGACGAGAGCTTGTCAACTCACCGCTTTACAAGGCGGAACCCGACTCCCATAGTCCCGCGCCCATGATTCTCGCTGCGATTGATTGGCTCGCCATCACCATCAACCTCCTGCTGGTGGTCTTCGTGATCGTGTGCCTCCTGATGACCCTGGTGATCCTGATGCAGCGGCCGAAGCAGGAAGGCCTCGGAGCGGCGTTCGGCGCCGGTGTGACGGACCAGGTTTTCGGCGCGCGGACGACCAACGTCCTGCAGCGCGGCACCGTTTACCTCGGCTCGTTGTTTTTCATCATCAGCTTGGCGCTCGCCGTTTTGATCGGCGCGCAGAACAAGGGCACGACGATGGTCGAGGAGGAATCGGCGACCGCCACGGAAGCGGCCGCCGCCGAGGAGCCCGCGGCCCCGGAAGCGCCGCCGGCGCCGGCCTCGCTGGCCGACGAACTCCCGCCGGAATTGGTCGTGCCGGACACGACCGAGACGCCGGCTGCCGAAGAAACCGACGCCGTCGAGGCGCCGGAGACCACCGCGCCAGAGGGCGACGCACCGGCCGATTCTCCCGAAGCCGCTCCCGCCGATGAATCCGGGGAAGCACCGGCCGACGAAGCCACGGCGGAGGAAACCGGCGCTGCCGGAGACGATGCCGCCGCCGGACAGGACGAGCCGCCGGCCGAGGAACCCTGAGACGCGACCGCGTCGTGACCGACCCCGCTCCAGACAAGCCGTCCGAGGTTCCGGTCTGGGCACGCGAGGAGGCTTTTCCCGAAGCGCCGCCCGGCTGGGGTTGGGTGAGTTCGAAGGGCGAGCCGGTGGCCTGCGCCTCGTTGGATGCGCTGGCCGAAGCGATCCGCAAGGACCCCGACGGGAACATCTGTCTTGTCTGGACTCCCGACCGGCCGCGGATGGTGCTGCCGGAAGAGGTCCCGCCGCTCCTGTCAGCCGTGAAGACGGCCCGCGAACGTTGGGTGCGGGATGATTGCGAGGAAGCCCGGCGGAAGCTGACGTGGTTCGGCCTGGTGCTGGCGGGCTTCGGCGGCTGGGTCTTTCTCCGTGCGCTGATGCTGGCGCGGCAATTTTCGCCCGTCGTTTCCGAGCAGGTGGAATTCGCGGTTCGCGCCACTTTCGCCAGCGCCACGGTGGGGATCGCGCTGCTGATGTTCGTGATCTTCGGCCTGATTCCTTGGTATCAAGCGCGCAAACGCCGTCTCGATCTGGCCGGCTGGACCGAGCAAGGGATGGCGGCGCTGGTTCCGGTCCTGCGATTCGAGACGTGGCTGGAACAGCAGCGCGCGCCGGTGACGAAGTTCTTCCTGGCTCTCGTCGCCCTCGTCGGCGTGGCGCAGCTCCTGCCGGGGAGCGACGGGATCGCCGCCGCCGGCCTCGACAAGCCGAAATACTTCGCCGGCGAGTGGTGGCGGCTGCTGACCGCGCCGTTTCTTCACGGAAATCCCGTGCATTTCCTGCTGAATGCCGCGGCGATGGCGTATCTCGGGAAGCGCATGGAGGTCTTCGCGCGCTGGCCGCACTTGCCGATGGTGTTCCTGTTCGCCGCCTGCGTCGGTGGGGAGGCGTCGGCGCGGCTGGTGGAAGCGCCGACCGTCGGCTCGTCCGGCGGCTTGATGGGCTGGCTCGGGTTTCTCATCGTCTTCGAGACCTTGCACGGCCGGCTCGTGCCGCGTTCGTCGCGCCGCCGGCTGGCGGTGGCGGTGCTGCTCACCGCGTTCATCGGCGCCCTCGGCTACCGGTTCATCGACAATGCGGCGCACGCCGGCGGCTTGATCGCCGGCATGGTGTACGCGGCGATCGTTTTCCCGGCCTCGCGGTCGCCAAACCGGCCGCGAATGACGGGCGCCGACTGGGTCGGGGGTCTTGGGACGCTCGCGGTGCTGGTGGCGGCGGCCTTGTTCGCGATCTGGCGCATCGCCGGAGCTTGACCCGCTTTCACGGAAGGAGAGGCTGGCGCGTGCTTCCCGACTTGATCACCGAGGTGCCCGGGCCGCGATCCGCGGAACTCGCGCGGCGGCTACGCGCGGCGGAGTGCCGCAACACCACCTTCGTCTCCGCGGATTGGCCGGTCTTCTGGCAGCGGGCCGAGGGCGTCAACGTCTGGGACGCCGACGGGAACCGCTTCCTCGACCTCACCAGCGCCTTCGGCGTCGCCACCCTCGGCCATGGTGCGACCGCGGATGCTCTGTGCCGGCAGTCGCTTGAGCTTGTTCATGCGATGGGCGACGTCCATCCGGCGGTGGGAAAGGTGGCGGTCTGCGAAAAGCTGAGTGCGCTCACCTTCGGCCGCTGGACCGGCGGCACGGGCAAGGTACTGCTGGGAAACTCCGGCTTCGAGGCTGTCGAAGCGGCCCTCAAGACCGCCGCGCTGGCCACCGGACGGAGCGGCATCGTGACCTTCCAAGGCGCCTACCACGGCCTCGGCTACGGCGCGCTGCTCGGCGGTGGGATCCCGTGGTTCCGCGAGCCATTCGAAGATCAGCTCGCGCCGGTTTCCGCGGTGCTGCCGTATCCGCGGGACGGGGACACGGCGGAGGGCTTCCGCGAGGCGCTGGCGGCGGTCGACGGCAGTCGGATTGCGGCCGTGCTCGTCGAGCCGTTCCAGGGCCGAGGCGGGATCGTGGTGCCGCCGATCGATTTCCTGCCGGAGCTCCGCGGATGGTGCGATCGCCACGGCGCGCTGCTGGTGGTGGACGAGATTTTCACCGGCTTCCACCGGACGGGGAAACTCTTCGCCTGCGAGTGGTCGGGCGTGGTGCCGGACCTCGTCTGCCTCGGCAAGGCGCTCAGCGGCGGCTTTCCGATCTCCGCCTGCGTCGGCCGCACCGAGGTCATGGACACGTGGCCGGATACGCGCGGCGAGGCCTTGCACACCAGCACGTTCCTCGGGAATCCGCTCGGCTGCGCGATGGCCGTCGCCGCGATGGAGAGGCACTCCGATCCCGAAACAGCGGAGCGGGTCGCGGAAACCTCCGCTTTGCTTGAGGCGAGCCTGGGCTCCCTCGCAGGCGCGCCATTCGTCCATCAACTCCGCGGTCCCGGCCTGATGAAGGGCGTCGAGCTGCGGACCGCCACGGGCGAGGCGGCCGGGGAGTTGGCGGTGGCGCTGGCGGGCGCGCTCCTGAAGGAAGGCATCCTGCTGCTTCCCGATGCGCCGGAGGGTCACGTGCTCGCCTTCACGCCGCCGCTCGGCATCACGCGCGCGGAAATGGATCTCGCCGTTGAGCGGATCCGCGGATTCCTCGCGGCGGCGGCAGCTTGAAGGCGGCCGGGCCTCAAAGCAGAGCCTGCCGCCACTCGTCTTCCTTGAAGCCGATCAGCGCGAGGTCGTCCGCATCGAGGGCGAGCGGACGTTTCACGAGATTGCCGTTTGCCGACAGCAGTCCGATCGCTTCGTCTTTGTTCATCCTGGGCAGGCGGTCCTTGAGCCCGAGCTCGCGGTAGTCTCTGCCGGAGGTGTTGAACAGCCGGCGCATGTCGCCGTCGGCCGCGGCGAGCGCCTGGCGCAGTTCGGCCGGTTGCGGCGGCGTTTCCCGGATTGGCAGGACTTCGTGCGGGATGTCGTTTTCCTTCAGCCAGCGGACCGCCTTCCGGCAGGTGTCGCAATTCTTGTAGGCGTACACGCGGAGCATGCGCGGATGCTTGCGCCGCTCCGCCGGGCGGGCAAGGCTGGCCGCCCGTTTCATGAAGGACGCCTTGCTCGCAACAATCCGATCCGAACTCCGCACGCGCCTCGAGCGGCTCTCCAGCGCCGCGCGCGAAGCCCACGCCGCCGCCACCGATCCCGGCAGCAAGGCGGAGAGCAAGTACGACACGCGTAGTTTGGAGGCCTCCTATCTCGCCTCCGGCCAAGCCCGGCAGGTCGAGGAAACGGCGGCGGCGCTCCGGGCGTTCGAGACGCTCAAGCTGCCGGATTTCGATATGGACGCCGCCATCGATGCGGGCGCGCTGGTGGAGGTGGATCTCGACGGGGAATCGTCGTGGTTTCTCCTCGCTCCGGCGGCCGGCGGGCTGGTCGTCCGCGCCGGCGGGCGCGAAGTCACCTTGCTCACGCCGGAAAGCTCGCTCTACCGCAAGCTCGTTGGCCTCCGGGTCGGCGACGCGCTGGACGAACCGGACCTGATGGTGACGGAGATCGCCTGAAGCAATTCAGGGCACCGACGTGCGCTCGAGCGCGAGCTGGACGAGCGGGTCGGGATCGCTGCCGTCGTCCGGCAACAGGCGGTGGCGCATCACGGCGGGGAAAACCGCCTGGACGTGGTCGGGATGCACGGCGGCGGCCTCCGCGATGAACGCGTGCGCCCGCGCCGCCTGGAGGATCGCCAGCGAAGCGCGGATCGAGACCGCGTGCTCGGCGCCGGCGATCCGCCGCAGCGTCTCGCACAAGCCGGTGATGTAGGCGGCGATGGCCTCGGAGATCGGAAGATCCGCGGCGGCGTCCTGGAGCGCGACGATTTCGGCGGGGGAAACCAGCTCCGTCACCTGGTCGAGCGCCGGGATTTCGCCCGCGGCGTGCGCGAGCAGGATGCGGCTCTGCACCTCGCGCGGCGGCAGGTGCATGCGGATGGAAAGCAGGAAGCGGTCGAGCTGCGGCTCGGGCAGGGGAAAGGTGCCGGTGGCGTACGTGTCGTTCTGGGTGGCGATCACGAGGAACGGCCGCGGCAGCCGGCGCGTCTCGCCGTCGATCGTCACCTGGCCCTCGTTCATGCTCTCGAGCAGCGCCGATTGCACGCGCGGAGAAGTGCGGTTGATTTCGTCCGCCAGCACGCAGTTGGCGAAGACCGGGCCGGCGATGAAGTCGAATTCGCCGCGGTCCATGCGGTAGAGCGAGTAGCCGAGCAAATCGGCCGGCAGCAGGTCCGGCGTGAACTGAATGCGCTTGAACACGCCGCCGATGGATGAGGCGAGCGTGTGGGCGAGCGTGGTTTTCCCGATGCCGGGCGCGCCTTCGATGAGCACGTGGCCCTTGGCGAGCAGCGCGGTGAGCAGGAGGGTCGCCTCCTGGTCCGCGCCAAGCACGGTGGCGGCGAGCCGCTCGCGGAGTTGATGCAAGGCGCGGCGCGGCATGTCTCAGGCAAGTTGTCCGGCAACGCGGCGGATGGCTTCCGGATAAAGCCGGTGCTCGACCTTCTGGATGCGCGCGTGCAGCGACTCCGGCGTGTCATCCGGCAGGACCGGCACTTTCTCGCTCACGATGACCGGGCCGGTGTCCATGCCGTCATCGACGTAGTGGACGGTGCAGCCCGTTTCGGAGACTCCGGCACGCAGGGCTTGGGTCCACGCTTCGAGTCCCGGGAACGCCGGCAGCAGGGACGGGTGGATGTTCAGGATCCGATGCGGGAAGGCCTCGAGCAGCGGGCGTTTCACGAGCCGCATGAAGCCGGCCAGGCAAAGCAGCTCGACGGCGGCCGCCTGCAAGCGCGCCGCCGTTTCCCGCTGGGCATCGTCCGGGAACTTCGTGCGGAAGCCGCGGCAGTCGATCACGCCGGCCTCGATCCCGCGTCGGCGGGCGCGCTCGAGGATGTAGGCGTCCGGATTGTCCGAGAGGACGAGGCCGATCCGCGCGTCGAGTTCGCCGGCGTCGATCGCGTCCAGGATCGCCTGGAAATTCGAGCCCGAGCCGGAGCCGAGGATGCCGAGGACCATGCCCCTTGGTGTAGGCTGCCGGCCGGTCCTGCCAAGCGCCAAGTTCCCGCGCGGGCAGTTGGCGCTTGGAATGCGGCGGAGGCGCCGCTAATCCGGCGCGCATGCACGACGCCCGCATCGACGCCCTCGCCCGCCAGCTCGTCCGATATTCCACCGCGCTGAAGAAGGGCGAGAAAGTGCTCATCGATCTCCACGACGTGCCGGAGGCGGTCGGCGTCGCCTTGATCCGCGAGGCCCGCTCGCGCGGCGCGCAGCCTTTCCTGCGCCTCCACCAAGGGCGGCTCTCGCGCGAAATGCTCAAGGGGGCCGAGGAGGAGCAATACGCCACGATCTCGCGGCATCTGCTCGCCGAGATGAAGGACATGGACGCCTACATCGCCATCCGCGGCAGCCATAACATCACGGAAACGTCCGATGTGCCGGCGGACAAGATGCGCCTCGCGATGAAGCACCTCCGGCCCGTGCTCGACCACCGCGTGAAAAATACCAAGTGGTGCGTGCTGCGCTGGCCGAGTCCATCGATGGCGCAGCAGGCCGGCATGAGCACCGAAGCGTTCGAGGACTTTTATTTCAATGTCTGCCTGCTCGACTACAAGGCGCTCGTTCCCGCGATGAACGCGCTGAAGAAGTTGATGGAAAAGACCGACCGGGTGGAGATCACGGGGCCCGGGACCGACTTGAAGTTTTCCATCAAGGGCATGAAGGCGATCGTCTGCGGCGGCAACTACAACATCCCGGACGGCGAGGTCTTCACGGCGCCGGTGCGGGATTCGGTGGAAGGCCATATCACCTACAACGCGCCGACCATCTACCAGGGCCACGGCTTCGACGGCATCCGGCTCGAGTTTTCCAAGGGAAAAATCGTCAAGGCCGAGGCCGGCTCCAAGACCAAGGCGCTCAACAAGATCCTCGACAGCGACGAGGGCGCCCGGTTCATCGGCGAATTCGCGCTCGGCTTCCATCCGGCCATCCGCGAGCCGATGCGGGACATCCTTTTCGACGAGAAGATCGCCGGCTCGTTCCACTTCACGCCCGGCCAGGCCTACGAGGACGCGGACAACGGCAACCGCTCGCAGGTCCATTGGGACATGGTGAACATCCAGCGCCCGGACTACGGCGGCGGAGAGATCCGCTTCGACGGCAAGCTGATCCGCAAGGACGGCAAATTCCTGCCGAAGAATCTCGAAAAGCTGAACGGCTGAGAAGGGGGATTCGCTATTCGGTATTGGATATTCGGGGCGGAGGCGAAGGGTTCTCTCCCCAATATCCTAATGACCCAATAGCCGAATATCCATTCCCTCAATCCTGTAGATAAGTCTTCGGCCGGTAGAGCATGGCGAACGGGACGAAGGCGACGGCCGTGCCGAGCATCAGCCAGGCGAAGAAGCTGAAATAGGCGGCTCCGTGCATCTTCGTCTGGCCACCGGAGTAGGTCCGGCGCGTGATGCTGACGCCGGTCTCGGCCTCGCCCGCGGGCGCCGCTTGTTCGCCGAGCTCGCGCTTCCGCCGCACCAGCCACGGTTCCGCCGGTCGCAGGGCGTCGGTCCACGAGGCTTCGCGCGCCACGGGCGGGGGCGAGAGTTCCACGATCATGCCGACGTCCCAGCGCGTGCCCGGCACGCCGTCCGGTCCTTGGCTCGAGAGCCGGATCCGGCGGGAGTTCAACACCTCGTAGCGCAGCGGCTGGTCCCAGGGATCCCGGAGGCCGGCGATCGACGCACGCGCTTCGTCCTCGGCGGGAAACGCGTCGTCCTGCGGCCCGACGAGCGCCGCGATCGCATCCGCGGCCTGATCGAAAGTTTCCTGCCCCGGGATTTCCAGACCGCTTGGCACCCCGTTCTCCAATCGCTGCACCAGATCGTCCCGAGTGCCGGTCACACCGTCATGACCGGGCAGCACCACCGTCCGCGGCGCCGCCTGCCAGTCCCGCGGCAATTGAGCCACCGCCTCGGCCAATTGCTCCTTCGCGGTGTCCGGGATCTGGATGAACTCGTTCACCTTCGCCACCAGGAAGTTGCCCGCCGCCACGGCGATCAGGTAATAGCACATCACCAGCGACTTCATCGTCTTCGGCGCCTGGGTGTAGGCATATTCCAGCGCCACGATGGAAACCATGACCTCCGAGGCCGTGAGCAGCGCGTAGGCGAGGATCTGCCAGGAAACGTTCGGCCGCCCGCCGGCATCGATCCATTGCTGGATTTGCGCGGTCAACGCGAAGGATGCCGCCATGACAAACAAGCCGAGCCCGATCTTCCGCAGCGGCGTGAGTTTCCACACCTTGTTCAGCGCCGGGTAGAGCCCGTAGGCGAAGAGAGGGATGAAGGTCAGGACGAAGACCGAGTTCAGCGACTGGATCTGCGAGGGCAGCCACTCGAAGCCGAGGAAATTCCGGTCCATGTCCTGCGCCTGGAAAATCCAGGTCGAGCCGGTCTGGTCGAACAGCGCCCAGAACACGGCGACGAAGGCGTAGAGCGGCAGGAGTTTCAAAAGCGCGCTGAAGCCCTGGGCGCTGAAAAGTTCATCCACGAACCGCCGGCCGCCCGGCGGGACGTGCGTGAACCGCTTGCGTCCCATCCAGAAGACCAGCGTCGCGATGCCCATCAACACGCCGGGAACGCCGAAGGCCCAGTGCGGGCCGTACCACTCGAGCAGCCACGGCGTGAGCAGCATCGAGACGAAGGCGCCGATGTTGATGGAAAAGTAGAACCAGTTGAAGATTTTCGGCAGCAGCCAGGCGTTGCGGGAGCCGAACTGGTCGCCGACGTGGGCCGAGACGCACGGCTTGATCCCGCCGGAGCCGAGCGCGATCAGCCCCAGCCCCATCATCAGCCAGACCGGGGCGTTGCCGTAGAGTCCCATCAGGGCGAGACAGGCGTGGCCGGCGCAATAGACCAGCGAGAGCCAGATGATCGTCAGGTATTTTCCGAGAAAGATATCCGCCAGCAGCGCGCCGAGCAGCGGCGTGGCGTAGACGGCCATGTTGAAGTAGTGGTAGTTCGCCGCCGCCTGGGCCTCGTTGATCGGCGCGCCCGCCGAGCCGTCCATGTAGTGGAGATACTGCGCCATGAAAATGGCGAGGATTCCCTTCATCCCGTAGAACGAGAACCGCTCCGCCGCCTCGTTCCCGATGATGTGCGGCACGCCCGGAGGCATGGTGTCCGTGTCGGCGGGCGAGGTGCGGTACATAAAATGTTCAATGTTGAAGCATCGAATTTCCAAACCCTTCTCTCCGGGATGCGCCCCGAAGGAGAGAGTTTAGAATTTGATGCTTGAGACTTGAAAATTTCTTCACCATTTCACCGCGGCGGCGGCCCAGGTGAGGCCGGCGCCGAAGACGACGAGCACGATGTGATCGCCACGCTTGAAGGCGCCGTTGCGGTTCGCCTCGTCGAGCGCGATGGCCACGGCGGCGGCGGAGGTGTTGCCGTATTTGTGGAGGTTCACGAAGACCCGCTCCTTCGGCACCGAGAGCCGATCGGCGATGGCGTCGATGATCCGCAGGTTCGCCTGGTGGGGGATGACGCAGGCGATGTCCTCGGGCTGGAGGCCGGCGCGCTCGATCACCGTTTCCGCGGCCTCCTTCATCCGGTTGACCGCGTGCTTGAAGACTTCCTTTCCGAGCATCGCCAGCGTCGCGAGGTGCGCGCCGGCGTTGTCGATCGTGATCGGGCAGGCCGAGCCGCCACCGGGAATGTTGAGCAGGTGCGTGAGGTTTCCGTCGGTGCCCATTTCGGTGGCGATGATCGAGCCTTCGCCGGGCTTCGCCTTGCGCAGCACCGCCGCGCCCGCGCCGTCGCCGAAGAGGACGCAGGTCGAGCGGTCCTGCCAATTGACGAAGGCGGAGAGTTTTTCCGCGCCGATGATCAGGGCGTTCTGGAAGGCGCCGTCGGAAATCAGGCGCTTGGCGAGCTTCATCGCGTAGAGGAAGCCCGAGCACGCGGCGGAAATGTCGAACGCCACCGCCTTGGACGCGCCGAGCCGTTGCTGGACGTAGCAGGCCGTCGCGGGCGTGAGCGTGTCCGGCGTGATGGTGGCGACGATGATCAATTCGACCTCGGCTGCCGTGAGGCCGGCTTGCTCGAGTGCCCGCTCGGCCGCCTTGGTGGCCATGTGGGAGGTGAACTCGCCCTCCGCTGCGATCCGCCGTTCCTTGATCCCGGTGCGGGTGACGATCCACTCGTCGCTGGTGTCGACGAGGGTGGCGAGGTCGGCGTTGGTGAGGACTTTTTCGGGGACGTAGCTGCCGGTGCCGGCGATGCAGACTTCGGTGGCGGACGCGGTGTCGCTCATGTGCCGGGAGAGTGAAACCGCCACCCGGGGGTGCCAAGAGTGAAGTTCACGCGGGCCGGGGCGGCGGGGTCATCGGAGTTCGCCGGCGATCCGGTCCGCGAGGCGGGAGAGGAGCCGGGATTGCGCGGCGACCAGCGGTTGGTAGCCGTCGGCGGCGAGCGGTTCGCGGTCGACGAAAGTCCCGGAGGCGGCCAGCCGCCCCGATGGCAGCTCGTAGGCCCGCCAGCCGGCTTCAATCACGGCGTGGCCGTCCGCGCCGCCGTGGAATTGGCGGATATCGAGCGTGATCTGGTGACGCAGTCCGTCGTCGCTGCGCCACGGATAGGTGTGGACGTTTCCGCTGCCGAACCGCCGGCCGAGGTTCGTTGCGGTCACGCGGGCGATGGATCCGGCCAAGTCGCCGGCCCAGCGGTGGTCTTCCGCCACGGCGAAGCGGTTCGGTTCCTCCTGGAGGACGAGGTTGCTGCGATCCACGTATTCCGCGACGCCCACCGGCCCCACGCCGATGCCGGTTCCGCCGCCGGAGGGCGCCGGGCCGTCGGCGGTGAGCAGGTAGTAGGAACGGCCGCCGCCACCGGCGCAGGCGGTCAACAAGACGCAGGCGAGAGCGGTTGGAAGTTGGGGAATCAGGCGTTTCATGGCTCGTCGGATCATCGGCCGCGGGGTGCCCGTGGCACGGGATTTCCCGAAGACTCGCGGCCGAAGATCAGCGAGTTCGGCTTCTCGTCGATGGAGGTGGCCAGCGAGTTGAAGGCCCGCAGCGCCGCGCGCAGCTCGTCGAGGGTGCGGGCCAGGTCACCTTGGATCGAGCCTTCCGGACCCACGCTGGCGACGGATTTCTCCAGCTCCGCCAAGGCCTGGCGCAGATCGGCCGGCAACGCCCGGAACTCCGGATCCTCGAGCGTCCCGCGCGCGGCGGCCACCGTGGCTTCCAGTTCTTTGAGGGTGTTCCGTGCCTCCGCGATGGTGGTGGCGGACTCGTCCGCGGCGGCGGCGATTTTCTCCATCGTGTCCTCGAGGGGCAGCGCTTGGATCTTGTCGAGGATGGCGGAAAGTTTCGCCTCGAGCTGCGCGAAGCCGGAGGAAATCGTCGGAATCGTCGTGTAGCCGCTCACCTCGCCGAGGTCCGCCGGATCCGCATCCGGGTAGTAGTCGAGGTCCACGTAAAGGGCACCGGTCAGCAGGCTGGCGGTCTTGAGCGTGGCGCGGAGGCCGCGTTCCACGGCGCTCGCGAGGAAGGCCCCGCCCGGCTCCACCATCCGCTCGGCGGTTTCCTGGCGGAGCAGCTTCGGATCGATCTCCACCAGCACGGGAATCCGCTGATCGGCGCTCGACGGCACGTAGTCGAAAGAAATGTCAGCCACCCGTCCGATGCGCATGCCGCGAAATTCCACCGGCGCGCCCAGTGCCAACCCGCGCACCGATTGGTCGAAAAGCAGGAGAAACCTCAGCGTCGGTTCGAAGGTCGAGCGCCGCGCGGCCTCGGCGTCGCTGAAGAGCTCGAACGTCGCGCCGCTTTCCGCCGCCGGGCCGGGCCCGATTCCGTCGGGAACGGCAAAGGAAACCCCGCCCGCGACCATCGCCTGGAAAGACGGCGTGCGAACGCGGAAGCCTTCCGCGCCGGCGGTGATGTCCACGCCGCTGGTGTTCCAAAAGCGCGTGTTTTCCCGCACGAGATGCATGTAGGGCTCCGCGATGAAGGCGTCGAAGAGCAATTGGTTTCCTTCGTCGTCGAGGCGGCGGTTCTCGACGCGCCCGACCTCGAATCCGAGATGGTAGACGGGCGCGCCGATGGTGAGCGAGCGAGCCTCGGCCGCCGTCAGCACGATCCGCAGGCCGGGGATCGTGCTGCTGGTCGTCGGAGGCGTCTCGAGGCCTTTGAAGCGCGTCGCGCGCGGCCCCTGCGTCGCCGGCTCCATCTCGATGTAAGCGCCGGTCAGGAGCGTCCCGAGGCCGGAGATGTCCGTGGCGGAAACCCGCGGCCGCACCACCCAGAAGCGCGTGCCCTCACGCAGCAGGTGCTCGGCGTCCGGATCGATCCGGGCTTGGATGACCACCGAGCGCAGGTCGTCGGAAAGTTCCACGCCGATCACGGTGCCGACGCGCACCGAGCGGCAGCGGATCTCGGTCTTTCCCGCTGCGATTCCGTCCGCGGTCTCGAATTGGATCGTCGCCACCGGGCCCTTGGAGGCGATGTTCCGGTAAACGAGCCAGCCGCCGATGAGGAGGGTGGCCAGCGGGATCAGCCAGACGAGATTCCACCGCTGGGACGCGCGGAATTCCGGCACCGCCGGATTCGGATTCGGTGGCTGGGCGGGCGTTTCAGTCACGGGCGGGCTGGGTCTCGAGGGTGGGTGCGGGCTCGAAGCGGTCCCACAAAAGCCGGGGATCGAAGCTCATCGCCGCGAACATCGTAAGCACGACGACTCCGGCGAACGCAAGCGCGGCCGGGCCCGGCGTGATCGTCATGAAAGCACCGATCTGCACGAGCGCCACCAGGATCGCCACGACGAAAACATCCACCATCGACCAGCGGCCGACGACTTCCGTGAACCAGAAAACCTTTCCCAGCACCTTCGGCGACGGCCGCACCTTGCCCGCCGCGGCCGCGCACAACCACACGAGAGCCACGATTTTCACCACCGGGATCAAAATGGACGCGGTGAAAATGATCGCCGCGATCAGGTACGAGCCCGACTGCCAGAACGTCGCCACGCCGCCCATGATCGTGCTGGCGGTGGTGCCGCCGATTTCCGAGACGGACATGATCGGCATGGCGTTGGCCGGAATGTAGAGGACGCTCGCGGCCACGAGCAGCGCGGCGGTGCGCTGCAGGCTGTCGGGCTTCCGCAGGTGCAGCCGGGTGCCGCACCGCGGGCAGCGGCCGAGCGCCACCGGCGAGACCTTCGCGCAGGTGTGGCAGGCGGCCAGGCCGAGGGCGGCCGCGCGCGGGGGCAGGGTTTCGCCGTTCATGAGCGGGCCACCTCCAGCCGGTCCCAGAGTTCGTTGCGGTCGATGCCCGAGGCGGCCGCCGCCATGCAGATCATGAGCGCGACGAACGCCCAGAACCCCGTGCCGAACTGCAGCTCCGCCATGCCCCCGAGCTTCAGCAAGCTGACCAGGATCCCGAAAAGGAAAACCTCGCTCATGTTCCACGGCTCGGTCCGGTGCATCAACCGCGCCACGTGCACCGCGCCCGGAGCCGCACGCCCGCGCAGCAGCGGCGCGCACAGATAGATCAAGCCGCCGGACAGCGCCAGCGGCGCCACGATCGTGAAAAACGCCACCGCCCAGCCGACGACGGAGCTGCCCTCCGCGATCAAGGAACGCGCCGCCGCGACCGGGCTGAGCGATGTCCGCACGCTGGCCGTCTGCATCGTCAGGAACGGCGTGGTGTGCACGACGACCATCAACACCAGCGCCGCCAGCGAGAACGCCGTGGCCCGGGCGAGGGAGGCCGGCCGGTTCTGGTAAAGGACCGCCCCGCACCGCCGGCAGCGGGCTTCCATGCCTTCCGGCACCGTCGGCGCCACATGCAGCGTGTCGCACACGTGGCAGATCGCGCGGTGCGTCTCACCGCGTCTCCGGGGCCAGGAGAGGATCGAAAGTTTCCGGCGCATGGACGTTTCAACGCGGGGCGACGACCCGCTGGGCCAGCTCGCCCAGATCCTCGACGCCGCATTCCACGAAATCCCCGGCCTGCAGGTAACGCGGCGGTTTCATTCCCATGGCCACCCCGCTCGGCGTGCCGGTGGCGATCACGTCCCCGGGAAGAAGCGTCATGAATCGGCTGATGTAACTCACCAGTTGCTTCACGGAGAAAAGCATGTCTCCCGTCCAGCCGTTTTGCCTCATCTCGCCGTTCACCTTGCACCACAACCGCAGTGCCTGCGGGTCGCGGATCTCGCCGGAGCAGACCATCCACGGGCCCAAGGGGGCGAAGGTGTCCGCGCTTTTCCCCTTCGTCCATTGCCCGCCCATGTCCTTCTGGAAAACCCGCTCCGAATAGTCGCAGAAGACCGAGTAGCCGGCCACGCATCCCATCGCCTCGGTTTCCTCCACATAACTCGCGGTCCGCCCGATCACCACCGCCAGCTCCACTTCGTAATCCAGCTTGGTCCCGCCGCGCGGAATCAGCACGTCGTCGTACGGTCCGCTCCACGCGCTCGTCGCCTTCAGGAAAAGCGCCGGCTCGGAAGGGAGTTCGCCGCCCATTTCCTTGGCATGCTCGATGTAATTCTGCCCCGCGCAGACGATCTTGGACGGTCGCTCGATCGGCGGGCCGAGCCGCGCCATCGGATCCACTTCCACGCCTCCCGGACACCCGGCGTCGATCCATTCGGCGAGCGCCTCCATTCCGCCGGATCCGAAAAACCCCTCGTCGAAGTCCGTGAACTCGCCGCTCGCGTCGATGCGCCGGCCGTCGGGCAGCAGCACTCCGGGTTCCTCCCGCCCCTCGTCGCCGAATCGGATCAGTCGCATGCGCGGACAGTAGCGCAAAACCCCTGCCGCGGAATGGGAAAATCCGCGCCGCGACAGCGACGGCCGCTCCGCGCCGCCCCGTGGCGGCCGCGTCACCACGGAAGCGGCCCGGCCGATCATCCGCGGGGAAAAACCCATGAACCCCGGGGGATCTCGGCCGGACCGCCTGCGAGGCGTCGCGACATCCCCGTGCAAGCACCCGCTGTGCCAACTCCCGAAGCCGCGGCCTCAGAGCTGGTCCGCGATCGTTTCGGCCAGGGGTGCGATCGGCGAGGCTGTCTCCTCGATCCGCATCCGCCGCGAGGCGCGGAAGTCCGGCAGGAAGATCCGCCGCTCCACCGCGCGGACCGACGCCGGATCGGAAAAGGCCAGGTTCAGCTCGCGGTTGATGCGCATGCTCAGCAGGTCGAGATTCGCCGAGCCGGAGTTCCCCCAGCCGTCGCACAACATGACCTTCATGTGGGTCATCTTGGGATAGAGATAGACTCGCACGCCCGCGCGGATCAGCCCCCGGGCGGTCGCGAGATTTCCCACGTCCATGATCGTGGAGTCCCCGCGCGAGGGCAGGATGACGCGGACATCGATGCCGCGGCGGGCGGCGGTTTGCAGCGCGAGCGCGATGTCGTCATGGGAAAAATAGGGCGTCTGGATCCAGATGCGCTCCCGTGCCGACCGGATGGCGAGCAAGGTGGCGTCGAGAATCTCGTGCCGGCCTTCCGCCGGATCGGTGCGCAGGATGCGCAAGGGCACGCCCCCCGGCAGCGGCGTCCCTCGGCTCGGGCCGCGCGTCGGATCACCCCACAGCGCGAAGTCGCCCCACCAGCCGGCCTTGCGCCACGAGCGGTCGAAGTCGCGTGACAGCCGCGCGACGATCGGCCCTTCGACTTTCATCATCAGGTCGTGCCACTCGGACCGGTATTCGCGGCCGATGTTCATGCCGCCGAGCATGGCCGTGCGGCGGTCGAAGATCAGGAGCTTGGTGTGGTCGCAGGTCAGCCACGGGTTGAGAATCCGGCGCACGTGGAGGTCCGAGCCGCTGCGCAGGTAGCTCGCGATGTCCGCCGGTGGCACGAATCCCGGAGGACCCGGCGTCTCCGGTGCGGAGGTCGCGGCGAAGGTGCTGCCCAGGTCGTCGATCAAGACGCGCACCGGGATCTCTTCCGAGCGGCGCTTCAGGGTGTCCGCGTAGTGGACCGCGATGTCGTCGTTGTCGAAGATGAAAATCTGGAAGTCGATCTTCTCGCGCGCGCCGGCGATCTGCCGGTCGAGTTCGGTGAAGAATGCCGGACCATCCACCAGCCATTCCACCGTTCCCGGTTCGGCCGGGGGGAAGCCGCTGCGATCGAGGAGCGCCTCGAACTCCGGTGTGCCCGGGATTTCCGCCGGTGGAGGCCCGGGCGCGAGGTCCACCGGGATGTTACCCGCGATGACTTCCCGCGGCCGATGCCAGAGCAGGGTGATCCCGAGCGTCGTGGTCGTCACCGGCTGGCGCACCGCCGCCACCGCCGTCGCCCGGAAGGCGGTGAGCGCCAAGGTCGCGCCGCCCGTCACCGGATCATTCGCCTGCGGTAGCCGCTCGCCCGATCGCTGGACGTTCGATTGCAACGAACCGCACGAGGCGGTCGCGAGAACGCCGAGCCCGGCGGCGAGTAACGAAAGGCCGCGCGAGTTCGGCGTCACGAGGGCGAATAGAAAGGATCAATTTCGAAGCATCAAATTCTAAAGGAAGATTCCAGTCGACCCGCGCGGAGGGTCCCGCCGCGTCACTTTCTTCCGTTTCGGATTTCGTGCTTTGGATTTCGTGCTTCAGACAAAGATCTTCACGACGGCCGCGACGATGCCGATGAATCCGGCAAGCACGGCGATGGTGCTGGCGATGCCGCCGCGCACTTTCGGCGAGAGCGCGAGGATCACGCCGATGGCTCCGCTGATGATGGCGATGACCGCCAGCACGAATCCCCAGAACGCGCCCGTGGCGAAGCTGAGGACCGCCGCGATGATCGCAATGATGGAAGGCAAGCTGAACGCCGCCCGGTGGTTGGTGGTGACTGCGTGGGTTGTTGCCATGCCGGCATTTTACCACCAATCCAAGCCATGGCAAAAACGGGCGAGGAGAAGGCGCGCCCGCCCGCGCCGGGACGGTCGCTCCGAGCCGTCCGGTGGATGGCGGCCCGCGGCGTCTGGACATCGCCTCCTCGCGGCTTCGACCCCCGAGCGCCCCCGCCGCCCAGATCGTGCGGCGGGCCTGGTGAGATGACGTTGCGCCGACCGACTTTTCATCCC
>CBFGTW010000055.1:0-25721 GCA_965651855.1 uncultured Verrucomicrobiales bacterium | reverse complement strand
TGGCGGAGCGGACGGGGCTCGAACCCGCGACCTCCAACGTGACAGGCTGGCGCTCTAACCAACTGAGCTACCGCTCCATGTCCCGCTCGGGTGGCGCGGACGCTAGGGGTGAGCCCCGGTCCACGCAATCCCTTTTTTGTCGATTTCGGCAATTTTTTCGAGGCGCTCAGGCGAGTGCTTCGACGGCCGTTTCGAGGGAGGCGAGATCCTCCACGGAGTGCACCACCGCGTCCTTTTCGATCTTCGCCACGAGGCCGGCGAGGACCTTGCCCGGGCCGATCTCGAGGAAGGTGCGGTGGCCCATTTCGACGAGCCTGCGGATCGATTCCGTCCATCGCACGGAGCCCGTGACCTGCTGCTCGAGCGTGCTGCGGATCTCGGAGGGATCGCGCACGACTCCGGCCGTGAAATTCGCCACGACGGGAACGGTCGGCGCGGTCATCGGCACTTCGGCGAGTTCCGCGGCGAGTTTCTCCTGGGCGGTCCGCATCAGGCGCGAGTGGTAGGCGCCGGCGACGTTCAGCTTGATCGCGCGGCGGATGCCGAAGTCCTTGGCCTTGGCGATGGCGGCGTCGATGCCGGCGGCGGCGCCGGACAAGACGATTTGGCCGGGCGCGTTGAGATTGGCGACATCCACATCCGCCTCCGCGGCGAGGGCCCGGACTTGTTCTTCGTCTCCGCCGATGAGGGCGGCCATCGCACCTTCGGTGGCGCGGCAGGCTTCTTCCATCAATTCCCCGCGACGGGCGACGAGTTTGAGTCCGTCCTCGAAGGAAAAGGTGCCGGCGGCCGCGTGGGCGGTGAATTCGCCGAGCGAAAGGCCGGCCGCGGCGACGGGGGTGAGACGCGGCAGCCGCTCGCGGAGCAACGCGAGGCCCATCAGGCCGTGAAGATAAAGCGCGGGCTGGCACCGGGAGGTCTTCATCAGCTCGTCGTCGGGGCCGTCGAACATCACGTCCGAGAGGGGGAAGCCGAGCGATTCATCGGCCGCGCGTGCCATGCGGCGGGCGGTTTGCGAGATTTCCGCCCAGTCTTTCCCCATTCCAACCTTCTGCGCGCCTTGGCCCGAGAACAACAATACGATCTGGCTCATGTCGCGCCGGTGTACCGGCGCGAGCCGCTGCGGAAAAGCCGAAACAGGCCCCGGGCCGGGACGTGACGCATCACTCGATCTCCATCCCGCTGGTCGGCCAGACCCAGCGCTGGACCTTGCCGCCCTTGATGTAAGCCTTCGCCTGCATCGTCTTTTTGCCAAACATCGTTTCGGCGGTGTAGGAGAGCAGGCCCACCTGATGGGTGGAGCCTTCGAATTCCTCATCTTCCGCCGCTTCCCAGGTTTGCACCTGATCGAAGCCGAACTCCTTGATCTCGGCGTTCTGGATGCTGGCTTTCATCACCGACACCACATCGGCGGCGGCGGGTTCCGCGGGTTCGGCTTCCTTTTCTTCCTCCGGTTCCGCGGGCTCGCCGGCGTCCGCCATCTCGGGTTCGGGGGCCGGCTCCTCGGGCATATCCACGACCGGTTCATCCGCAGCCGGCTCGTCGGCAGGGTCGGGGGTCACCGGTTCGGCGGGTTCCATCGGATCCGCGGGATCGGAAACGGCGACTTCCACCGGCTCCGGCTCCGGCGCGGGTTCGGGTTCGGGTTCGGGGACAGGTTCTTCGGCGGGCGCTTCGGCGACGGGAGTTTGCGAGGCCGAGGCGTCGATGCCGGTGAGCGATTCGCGCAGGGACGGCTCGACCACGTAGCCGAGAAATCCCGCTCCAGCGACGCCGAGAATGCCGAACAACCATTTCATGTGCGCAGCGATACGTAGCGGCGGCCTCGGATTCTTGGAAGGAATTTTCCTCCGATCATGCGGACGGCGCGCGGCCTTCGAGGTGGGCGAGCGCCTTGTCATAACTCGCGTTCGCCAAGTAGTGCCTCAAGCGCGCGTCGGATGCCCCGCGGTGCGACGCGCTCCACGCTGCGATCCGTTCGGAGACGTCCTTGAGCGCCTCGAGATGGGCGGCCGGATCGCGGTCCCGCCAGCCGTGGTCCGCGATGACCTCAAGTCGGCGCTTCAACAGATCCACCAGTTCGGCTGTGGGCAGCTCGTTCATCCGAGGCGGATGATTTCACGGCCGGGGGCGCACCGCCAGCCGGTAAAACGCGCGACCGGCATCGCCCGGTAGAACCCGCCACGATCCGTCGTCTCCGATCGCAAGCCTTGGTGCGGGAAGATCCGACCACTCGGTCAGATCCGCGGATTCCTCGACCCGCAACTCCGCGAACCGCAGCCGGTCCGGCAACGGCCGGAAAATGAACGCCCCGTCGTCGAACTGCGGATCCCGGTCCGCAACGGCCGGATCCCTCCCCAGCGCGTATTCGGCGAGGGCGGGCACGCCGTCGCCATCGTCGTCGGAAGTCATCGGCAGCGGCCCGGCCCAATCGAGGTAGGGCTGGTCCGGGTCGAGGCCGAGCACCTCCGCGAGGATTTCCCGGTTCTCGAGCCGAGGGATCGCGGCACCGGTGGCGTTGTTCAGGGCTTTCACCAGCGTGTCCGCGATCAGGGCTTGCGCCGCGGTCGCCGGATGAAAGCCGTCGCGGCAGAACAACCGCCGGACGCCGTTTTCGGGGTCGGGCGGATAGAGGAGCTCGGTGCCGTTGAGGTGGAACGGATGCTCGTCGAAGAGCCGGTCGGTCAGGCGGTCGATGCGCGCCACCGTGGCACCCCGCAGTTCGGCCATCGCCGCGAGCGCGGCGTTCGTTCCGGCGATCCGCTGCCGGGCGCGCTCGCGCTTCGCGGGATCGGTGTATTTTCCGGAAACTTCCGGCGTCGCGCCGATGTCCGGCAGCGTGGCGATGATGATGGGAAGCGCCGGCTTCCGGACGCGGACGAAATCGTGGAGCGTGGCGAGGTTCTCCACTGTTTGCGCCAGCAGGGCCGGCGGCTCGGCATCGTGGAAAATCCCGCTGTAGTCGGATTTCAGGTCATTCCCCCCGAGGAAAATCACCACCGCGTCGACCTCGCCGAGGTGCCGCTCGAGCGCGATGCGCGTGCTGAGCCCCGCGGCGGAACTGAGATAGCCGAGCCAGTCCACGGTCGTGGCTCCGGGCATGCCGTAGTTGTACTGGTAGCCGCCCCGGCGCAGGTCCGGATAGCCGAACCACGAGCTGGTGTAGGATCCGAAGGAAACATGGTCCGGCCGCCGGTCGGCGAGGAGTTCCAGCCAATTCCGGGTGTTTGCCGCAAAAGGAGACGAGGCCGGCGCGCTGAACGTGATCTCGAAGGCGTATTCCTCGGTCAGGCTGTCACCGATGGCCAGCACCCGCAGCGGCTCCGCGGTCGCGGCGGCGGCGAGGGCGAGCGACAACGCGAGGGCGAGCCGATTCCCCATGGCGGCCAGCGTAGCCGTGGAAACCGGCGAGTCCACCCCCTCAATCGCGCGCGGCAGCGGGGAAGGCCAGCTTCAAGCCGCGATCCGCCCAGTAGCGGCGGAGCATCGATTCCAGTTCCGGGGCGGCCGAGGGCTCGACGAGCACCACGGGAGCCGCCCGCCGGGGTCGCTCGCGCGCGAGTTCTTCCCGCAATTGTTCGCGCCGTTCCGGGCCGTGGAGGACGTAGTGCGCCATCAGCAGCGAGGTGGCGTAGGCGCGGTAGCGATTCTCGGCCGGGAGATCCTCCATGTAGTCGAGCCACTCGCGCCAGCCCAGGCCGACGATCCGTCCGACGGCGTCCAGTGGCACTTCGCCGCCGCCTGGTGCCAGCCGTGACTGGACGTGATCGCGGACCGCGGCGTCGATCCTGGAAACATCGAACCGCCCACGGCCTTGGTGGGCGCTGGCGAAGTATTCGGCGATGCCCTCCTGGAACCACTGCGGCAGCCGCCCGTTCACGCGATGCATGCACAGGTGGACGATTTCATGGACGATCAGGTCTTCGTTCATCCGTGGTGCCGGCGGAGCGGCCGATTCGTGCAGCGCCTCACGCAGGTGCCGGGCGTCGATCAACACCCGCGGGACGCCGCGACCGACGAAGAAACCGGCGGATCCGCGCGCGCCGCCTTGTGCCTCGTACTCCGCGTCGCTGCCACAAACGAGGATCCGCGGTCGCCCGTCCGCGGGCGGCGCGAACAGCGGCAGCGGGAACGATTTCACCGCGTCCGCCGTGGCATCCGCCGTGCGCGCCAAGGCCGCCAGCTCGTCCGCCGCGAGCGCGTCCGTCAACTCGATCCGGAAATGCCGCGAGTGCCAGACCTGCCGCCCGTCTTTGTCCGGCTGACGCCGCGGAGCCTCGGCATGGGCCCCCGCGGCGAGGATCAGGGAAACGGCAGCTACCGACAGGCGCATCACGCGCCAGCATCCGGCCGGGCCGCTCGCTTGACAAGCCGCCGCCGCCGCGATGCACAATGCACGTCTTCCGCCGGATTCTGCGCGATCCGGCCCGCCGCGCCCCGTCGCCCGCTGCTCCCCGCGGCGCGGGTCCCGTGCGCACTGGAACTTCCGAAATCCCCGTCTGTTAGGGGATCGCGACGTTTCTCCGGGGCGAACGGCTGCCGGTCCCGTCATGTCCAACCACTTCGGCATCATGATTGCGAGGGAGTTTCCGAACCCCTGCAACGAGATCATGAAAAATCGAAATTTTGCATTCATCCCGCTTTTCGCGGGTGCCGCGATCTTCGCTCTTGCCTCCTGCGAGGTGGAAAAGACCCAGGAAGGCGAACTGCCCGAAGTGGAGGTTGAAGGCGAGACGAGGCTGCCCAAATACGACGTCGACGCGCCGGAGGTCGAAACCGGCACGAAGAAAGTCGAGATGGAGGTGCCGACGATCGACATCGAGCCGGCTGACGGCGTGCCCGACGAGGAAGTCGAGCCGAACGAGTAGTTTTTTTCGCCCGCATCTCGGAACCCACTGGCAGCCGGCCGTGCGTCGGCTGCCGGAGATGGCGGAAAAAGAAACGCCCCGCGGTGGCTTCCGCGGGGCGTTTTTCGATGATGATGATGAGGGATGGAGCCCGGACCGCGATTATTCTCCGGCTGGAGCGGCTTCTTCTTCGTCGCCTTCTTCTTCGGCATCGCCCTCGTCCGTCGGTTCGGGCTCGAGCGGCGGAATGGCGATCGGCGGAGTGACCGCTTCGATCGGGCGGGTGGTGGCGGTCGTGCCGGCGGGGGCCGGCGTCGTGTTCGCGCCGGAAGCGGCCAGGTCCGCCCGGCTCTTGAGAAGGGCGTCCACCGTGTATTTGCTCACCTCGAAGGCGCGCCCGGCGAGCTTCTGCTCCTTCGCCAGCCGCTCGCTAAGCGTCTTGTGGCGCTCGGTGAAGGCGGCGTCCTTGGTCTTCGCGTCGTCCTCGGTTTCGCCTTCCTCCTTCTTCCGTTCGGCCGGGAGCTCGGCCTCCACCTCAACGGAGATGTAATAGCTTTCCTCGGCCGGCGGAGGTCCCTCGCCTTCGGCGAGCTCGGGCTGCTCGTCTTCCCGCAGCGGCGCGAAGTGGACGGTGTAGGTGAAGCCCTCGAAGGTCTCGATGACGGCGGTGCGCTTTTCCTCGGAAACGATGCGCTCGTCCACCTCGTCCCGCGGGATGAGATCATTGAAGCGGGCGTAGGAGAACAGATTCTTCAGTGGCGCCGTGGCGGTGGTGTTGGCCGCTTCCTGGCCCACGCCCGAGGCGAGCGAGAAGTCCGCGTTCTCGTCGTCGCGCACGACCTTCCAGGCCGCTTCGTCGCCCCCGGCCTCGGTCACCGACACGCTCTTGATCTTCTCCACGGTGATGAAGCCTTCCTGCAGCCAACGCTGGGGTTCGGCGGTCAGCCCGGGAAACATCTCGTTCACGGCGTAGAAGCCGGACTCGTCGGCGTGGTTGCGGACGAAGCGGCCCGCGGTGCCGCCGCCGAAGGGGGAGCTGGACGCGCCTTCGATGTTCTTGCCGAAGGAAACCTCCGCCAGCGCTTCGCCGGACGCGTCCTTGAAGGTCGCCGCGACGCCGTGCTCTTCCGCCGCCGAGGCGTCCGGGTCCATGCCGAAGCGCGGCGCGAACGACGGACCCGCCTCGATGCCCTGCGTGACCTGCAGCTCGCCGAGCGTGCGCAGGAACTCGTGGATCCGGGAGGTTTCCGCCGGATAGTCGTCGCGGTTCGCGACCACCCAGCCGCCCTCCGCCTTGCGCAGGACCGTCCGGTTTTCCGCGCCTTCCAGCTCGATGGCGGCCACGTCGGTGTCGGGGAACGACTCGAACAAGGTCTGGCCGGGCGCGCGCTTGGTCGCGCTCGCGGCGGACTCGCGCTGGCCCACTTTCACGGCCGCGACGCCGAGGCCGAGGGCGATGGCGATGACCCAGAGAATGACAACCTGTCGTTTGTTCATGATGCGATGAAGGATGAGTTGGACGTTTCCGGGGTTCAGCGGGCGCGGGTGGCGGCCCGGCGTTTGAAGAAGAATCCGAGGCCCACGAGGATGACGATCGCGGGCATGACGGCGACGTTGAGCAGGGTCACCCGCCCGGCCAGCTCGTCCTTCTGGCGGCGGAGGTCTTTCTCCAGCTCGCGGATCATGCGCGAGTATTCCACCTGCTGCTCGCGGAGCTTGCGGATCTCCGCTTCCTGCTCGGGCGAGAGGTAGAGCTCGCTGCCCTGCGCCTTCTGAGCCTGGAGCTCGCTGAGCTTCCGTTGCGCTTCCTTCTGCTTCTCCTCGAACTCGGCGATCTTCGTGCCCACGTTCTTGTTGAAGTCCGCCTCCATTTCCTGGATCAGCGTGAACGGCCGCCGCAGCGCCGAGCGGGAACGAGAGCCGATCAAGTGGCGGGAACCGGTCGCTTGGTCGACGATGTTGAAGAGCAGCGAGGAGTTGCCGTTGATCGGGCTGGCCATCTGCATGCTGCCGAAGTTCTGCACGTTGTAGGCGAAGCTGTCGAAGAACGCGTCGATGTCGGCGATGAGGAAGACATTCCCGGTGGTGGTGCCTTCCTTCAGCGGGGCCGGCGATTCTCCGGCCTCATCGCCGGCGTTTTCTCCATCCGCGTCTTCGGTGGCCGCGTCCGCCGTGCCGGGCTTCCCGTCCGGGAAGGCGGTCTTGAAGGTGCCGCTGAGGTGCATGACCAGATCGAAAGCCTTGCCCGCGGGGCGCAGCGCGGTGACCAGCGCGGGGTCGAGCTGCGAGGCGCGCATGGCGTCCACGAAGCCCGCCTCGGTCGAGGATTTCACCAAGGTGTTGGCCGCCACGCCGCCGCCGCCGGTCTTGGTGAACGCGCCGGGAAGGAAGAGCGTGATCGAGCCGAGATCCTTGGTGATGACGCTGTCTTCCTGCGGCATCATGTCCTTCGGCAGTGACAGCACCGCGATGCCGAGCCGGTCGCCGCCGAGACGAGTGGCGTGCACCGGGTCCGCCAGCACCTGGCTGGACTCGAAGGAAACGCCCCACGCGGGGAGCAGGGTGGGGAGCGTCGAGCTGGTCGGAGAACCCGGCATGCCCATCATCGGGTTGCCACCTCTCATCTGGGCCGCCACCGAATGCGCGTCGAGGCAGGCGACCACCGTGCCGCCGGCGAGGACGTATTGATCGATCGCGTACTCGGCCTCCGGCGTGATTTCGGCCGGATGGAAGAGCAGGAGGACCTTGATTTCCTTGGGGTCGATCGCTTCCGGCGTCATGCCCAGATCCTTCAGCTCGAAGGACTGCGCGAGCTGGTGGTAGATCACCCAGCCGGGGTCCTGCTGTTGGCCGGGCATCGGCGCGGGCGAACCGGCGAGGTTGAGCGCGGACATCACGCCGATCACCGGCTTCACGGGCGTGGTGACCTCGGCGACCGCCTTGGAAAGATGATATTCGAGCATCGTCTCGTCGCGCGGGTCGAGGAAGGGAATCACCTCGGTGCGGTCGAGCGCGGAGATCGCCAGGCCGAAATAGAGGTTCTGGTCGTCGATCCGCTGGCCGCTGATGCCGTCGAGATTCGCGGAATCCTCGGCGTCGGTGTCCGGTTGCGGGTCGAGGTGTTCGACGCGCAGCTTGTCGGAGAGCGAGGCGTATTCCTTGAGCAGGTCGTCCACGCGGCGCATGTGGAGCTTGATCTGCTCCGGCATGTAATCGGTGTCGCGCGTGGCGTAGTAGCGGATGACGACCGGCGTATCCAGCTCGCTGACGATGGCGCGGGTACCTTCGGAAAGGGTGTGGATCTTGTTCTCGGTGAAGTCCGCGCCGCGGGTGGCGACCGGCGTCAGCGCGACCAGCCAGTTGGCGAGGACCGCGATGGCGGCCAAGGCGGCGACTCCGAAGGCCGCGCGGGTGACCGGGTGGGTGGATTTCATGGCAGGTGGAAATATCGGAGTTGAGTGATGTCAGGAGCGCTTGGCGGACAGGATCGCGCTGGTGCCGAGCAGTGGAATGATGATCAGGGAGGCGAACCACACCATGTCCTGGAAGCGGAACAGCCCGCGGCTCAGCGAGCGGAAGTGATCCCAGACGCCGAAGGAAATGACCGCTTCGACCGCGGACGGCGGGGCGACTTTCGCGAGTTCCCGCGTGAAGTCGTCATAGCCGCAAAGCACCATGATCACGCAGACGGCGACGGAAACGATCAGGCACACGACTTGGTCGCGCGTGCAGGCGGAGACCAGCATCGTGATCGCCAGGAACGTGCAGCAGACGAGGAAGCTGCCGATGTAGCCGGCGAGGATCGCGCCGTTGTCGGGATTTCCGAGGTAATTGACGGTGATGACAATCGGGAAGGTGAGCAGCAGCGCGACGAACCAGACCGTGGCCGCGGCGAGGAACTTGCCGATGATCGCGCTCCAGGTGGTGACCGGGAACGTGCCGAGCAGCTCGATCGTGCCGGTGCGTTGTTCGTCCGCCCACAGCTTCATGCCCACCGCGGGGGCGAGCAGCATGTAGAGCCACGGGTGCCACGAGAAGAACGTCCACTCGAGCGAGGAGTCGCCGACGCGCATGAAGTTGCCGAAGGTGAAGGTCAGCCCCATCGCCAGCAGCAGGAAGATGACGATGATGGCATAAGCCGTCGGCTGGCCGAAGTAACTCTTCAGCTCGCGCTTGTAGATGGTGAGGAATGACATGTCTGAAGGGGAGTTGTCAGTTTCAGGCGGCGGCCGCGGCCTCGGTGTCGCGAGTGGTGACGGTGCGGAACAGGTCCGTCAGCGAGCCGGTGCCGGATTGCTCGAGCAGCTCCGCCGGCGTGCCGTCGGCCACGATTTTCCCGCGGTCCACGATCACGGCGCGGGTGCAGGCGGCCTCGACTTCCTCGAGGATGTGGGTGGAAAACAGGATCGCCTTCGATTCGCCGAGCCGCTTGATGAGCTGGCGGACCTCGAATTTCTGGTTCGGGTCCAGGCCGTCCGTCGGCTCGTCGAGAATCAGGACTTCCGGGTCGTGCAGCAGCGCCTGGGCGAGGCAGGTGCGGTGGCGGTAACCCTTCGAGAGCGTGTCGATCGACTGCCGCGCCACCGAGGAGAGGAAGCAGGTGTCGATCGCGCGCTCGACGGCGTCCCGTTTCGCGGACCCGGACAGGCCGCGGATTTCCGCGCAGAAGCGCAGGAATCCGGTCACGGTCATGTCGTTGTAGAGCGGCGCGGATTCCGGGAGATAGCCGATCTTCCGTTTCGCCTCGGCGGGCCGGTCGACGATCGAGACGCCGCAGATGCGGACGTCGCCGGACGTGGGTGGGAAGAACCCGGTGACCATGCGCATGGTGGTGGATTTGCCGGCTCCGTTGGGTCCGAGGAATCCGAGGACTTCACCTTTCTTGACCGAAAAGGACAGGTGGTCCACGGCCGTCTTGGGGCCGAACTGTTTGGTCAGGTTTTCGACTTCGATCATGGTGGAAAGCGGGTGTTTTCCGTGCGATTCGCGCTGTTAGCGCCACCGCGGCGGCGGCTTGTTTCAAAGGGCCGACCGGCTTGAGATCAAGCCGATTCGCGCGGCCGGCGGCGGTATCGCGGCTTGCATCGCGTCGGCCGGCTTGCTTGGGTCCGCGGCTCATGTCCGGTATCCACTTGCCCGAGCGCTGCGGCGTGATGATCCTGCCCGACTGCACGCTTTTCCCGCACGGGGGGCTGCCGTTGCATATCTTCGAGCCGCGCTACAGGCAAATGCTCGCGGACGCACTCGAGAGCGACTGCATCTTCGCCGTGGCGCGGCTGCTCGGCGAGGAAACCGACGATCCTTCGGGCTGCGCGGCCCCGGTGGGAACCATCGGCCTGATCCGCGCGTCCCGCCAGCAGGACGACGGCACCTCGCAGCTCCTCCTCCACGGCGTGCTGCGCGTCCGCTTCCGCGAGTGGCACGACGAGCGCGACTACCCGTTCGCCTCGATCGAGCCGGTGCTGACGCACTTCGAGCCGGAGAATCAGGCGGCCGCGGCGATGAAGACCTTGCGCGGCGCCGTGGAAGACGCGATCCGCCCGCTGCCGCAGGAGGTGCAGGACGGCGTGCTGGCCCTCGTCGACCGCGCCGACACCCCGGCGCTCATGACGGACATCGTCTGCCAGCAGTTCGTCCACGAACCGCAGCTCCGCCAACGCCTCCTCGAGATGGACTCCGCCGGCGACCGAATCCCGCTGATCTGCGACTACCTCCGCCGCGCGAGCATGACGGCGGAAGAGTGAGGGAGAAGCACGAATGTTGAAGCATCAAATCCGAAAGGGCTGCGCGCATCGCCGTGGCGGTCAGCTTCGCCTTCTTTTTCCTACGATGTTCGACGTTGAACGTTCGATGTTCAACGTTCCCCGCTCTTCTCGCCGTCGAACATTCTCGCGAGCGTCGCTTCCAGCTTGGGCCAGTCGACGGGTTTGGTGAGGTGGTGCTCGAAGCCGGCTTCGCGGGAGTTGAACTCGTCGTGTTCCATGCCGAAGCCGCTCAGCGCGATGGCGGGGACGTTGCGGATCGCGTGGATGTTGCGGAGCACGTCGATGCCGGTGCCGTCGGGCAGGCCGATGTCGCTGACGACGCCGTCGATCTTGTGGTTGCGGAACGTTTCCACCGCGTCGGCGACGGTGTGGGCCACGTGGACCTCGTAGCCGTTCATTTCCATCAAGTGGGAGAGCAGCATGGCGCTGTCCTCGTGGTCCTCGACGAGCAGGACGGCGATGGAGCGCGAGCCGTCGTTGGCGGCGGGGCTGCCGGCCGGCGCGGCGGCGGGCGAGGCGGCGGATTCCCCCGCGACCCGCTCGAGGGTGATGAAAAACCGGGTGCCCTTCCCGGGGCCGTCGCTTTCCACGCGGATGCCGCCGCCGTGGGCCTCCATCAACGCCTTGCAGATGGCGAGGCCGAGTCCCAGTCCACCGTATTTCCGGGTGATCTTGGCACTGCCCTGCTCGAAGGCGTCGAAGATCTTCCGCAGGCCGTCCGCGGGAATGCCGATGCCGCTGTCGGCGACCTCGATCTCGAGTTTTCCGTCGGGCAGGTTCCGTGAGGAAAGCGTGATCCTGCCTTCGGGAGGCGTGAATTTCACGGCGTTCTTGAGGAGATTCCAGAAGACCTGCTGCATCCGCGCGGCGTCGATCAGCGCGTGGTGTTCCCGGGCTTCGAGGACCCAGTCGAGCGTGAGGTTCTTCGCGTCGATTTCGTCGCGGCAGGTCTCCACCGCGTGGCGGAGGACGTTGTGCAAGTCGCCGGGCCGGCGGTCCAGCTCCAGCTTGCCGCTGGCGATGCGGGTGAGGTCGAGCATGTCGTCGATCAGCCGGGCCTCGAGCTCGATGTTCCGCCGGATCATGGCGAAGATGTCGCGCAGCAGGTGGGGCGGGCTGTTCTCCACGTCCACGGAGCTGACCGCCGCGAGGATCGGGGTGAGTGGCGTCCGCAGCTCGTGGGAGAGCGCGGCGAGGAAGTGGTCCTTGCGGTCATTCGCCTCCCGGGCCTCGCGGAACAACCGCTCGAGTTCGACCCGCTGGCTGTCGATGAGGCGTTCGGTCTGCGCCTTGTAGATCGCGCCACCCACGGCCCGCTGGAGGATCTCCGGCGTGAGGGCGGCCTTGGTGATGTAGTCCTGCGCGCCGGCCTTCATCACTTCCACGGCGATGCTCTCGCTGCCGGTGCCGGTGAGCATGATGACCGGGTAGGCGCGCGGTCCGCCGATCCGCTGGAGTTCGTGCAGGAAGTCGATGCCGTTTCCGTCGTGGAGATGGTAGTCCAGCAGGATGCAGTCGGGATTTTCACCGGTGACGACCTTCAGCGCGCCCTCGATCGAGCTCTGTTCCACCAGCTCCGCTTCACGGGTGGGGCCGCCATTCAGGAAGCGGCGGCAGGTTTCGCGGTCGATGGGGTTGTCGTCGATGATGAGGATTTTGCAGCGCGGATTCATTTCAGACGGGAGAGGGAAGGGAGACGGCCTCGAACCAAAACCGGAAGAGGTTCACGAGGGAGCGTGCGGTCGTCTCGCGGTCGGCGGTCTTGCGGACGAAGCCCGAGGCTCCCTCGCGGTAGCACCGGTCGATCACCTCCGGCTCGATGCAGCCGCTCCAGACGACCACCGGGATCGGTCGCAGCCCGGGGTGATGTTTCAGCTCCTGGAGAAGCTCCTCGCCATCGCCGTCCCGCAGTCGCAGGTCCAGGATGACGAGCGCGGGCAGGAGCGCCCCGTTCTCGAGCCGTTCGTGGAGGAAGCCGGCGGCCTCGTGGATGTTCGTCCGCCGCACGAGCGAAGGGCCGAGGCCGAGCTTGAGCGCGGCCCGCTCCAGCAACTCGAAGTCGAGGTCGGCGTCCTCGACGGTCAGGATCGGCGCTGGCGGTTCGCGTCCGGTCATGGTTCCAAGGCGAGAAAAAAGGTGGTGCCGGCTCCGGGTTCGGATTCGAGCCGGATCGAGCCGCCGTGACGCTCGACGATGCTCTTCACGATCGCAAGTCCCGCGCCGGTCCCGCCGCCGTAGTCCTCCGGCGCGTGGAGCCGGCGGAAGATGCGGAACACGTTCTCGTGATGCTTTGCCGCGATGCCGATGCCGTTGTCGCGGACGAAGAAAACGACGCGACCGTCCCCGCGCGGATCGCCCTGTGGCCAACGGCCGACCTCGACGAGCTTTCGCGGGCTGTCGTTGTAGCGGATGCCGTTGGCGATCAGATTGGAAAAGACCTCGCGCATCAGCACCGGATCGCAGGAAATTTCCGGCAGCTCCGGCTCCACGCGGACTTCGGCGCCGTGGTCCGCCGCCATGGAAGAAAGCGACTCGACAACCTGGGCGATGAGTTGGGCGGATGAAACGGGACGCCTCGCAATTTCCATCCGGCCGAGTTGCGAAAAGCGGTTGAGAGTCTGGATCAGCTCCTCGCTCTGGGTGGCCAGCCGGGCGATCGTTTCGAGCCGGCGGATCGCCTCGGCCGGCATCTCCCCGCGATGGTCCTCGAGGATGAACGACGCGTAGTGGGAAATGCCGCGCAGCGGCTCGCGCAAGTCGTGCGAGGCGATGTAGGCGAAGGAATTGAGGTCGGTGTTCTTCTTCTCCAGCTCCTTGTTCAGCTGGCTCAGCGACTGCGTCCGGCGCAGCAACATCGCGTTCGCGGCGTTCAGCAGCTCGTGGGCGCCTTGGATCTCCGGCTCCTCCCACGGCAGCGAGCGGCCGGTCACGGTTTCTTTCCACGCGCCGAACGACTTCCGGGGGTGGAGGATGCCGTCGTCGTGCGCCGCCTTTTCCGGGTTTCCGGCCCAGGTCACGGTCGTGACGATCTCGGGGCGGAACCACAGCACGTACTCGTCCGGCATCCGCGAAAGGCGCAGCGCGAGCAAGCCGCTCGCCACCCCCTTGAACGCCCGCGCCGGCGGGTACTCGGAGCCGAGCGAATCCGTGACGAACACCGGCTCCACCGCTTGGCCGCGCAACCAGGAGACGAGGGCCTCCACATCCTCCTGTGGCGGCGTGGTGCCCACCAGGGTGAGCTCACTGCCGGTAACCACCGCCGCGCCGGCCGCCTGCATGAAGCGGAGCAAGGCCGGCGTGTATTTGGTCAGCGCCTCGGCGAACGTCGCCTCCCGGGCAATGCTGTCGAAGAAGCCGGTCTGGATGCGCGCGGCCTCGATCCGCCGGGACTCCCGGCGCACGCGGGTCAGGCTCTCGATTTGCGCCGAGGCGATCTGGCCGAACAATTCGCAGGCCGCACGGATGCCGGGCGCGAGCGGTCGCGGGGTGCGGTGATGGCAGGCGACGAGGCCCCAGAGCTTGCCTTCGACGATCAGGGAAATCGACATCGAGGCACCGACGTCCATGTTGCGCAGGTATTCGAGGTGCACCGGCGAGACGCTGCGCAAGGCCGCTTTCCCCAAGTCCAGCGGCCGGCCGCTCTCCGGATCCAGTTCCGGCACGAGCGGCACCGGCGTGTAGCCGGCATCCGGGATGATGCGCAGCCAGTTCTTGGCGTAGAGCGCCCGCGCCTGCTCCGGGATGTCGGATGCCGGGAAATGCAGCCCCATGTAGGAATCCACATCCGCCAGCAGGCATTCGCCCACCACCTCGCCATGCCAGTCGTCGTCGAAGCGGTAGACCATCGCCCGCTCGTAACCGGTGAAATCCGCAACGAAGCGCGCCACGAAATCGAACAAGGCCGCCGGTGAATCCACGGCGCGCATTTCCGTCAGCGCGCCCTGCAAGCGCCGGAAATGTCGGGACGGATCGGCACCTTCCGGCGATGGCTCGAGTTCCACGATCAAGGTGCCGTCGTGGCGGTGGAGCTGCGCCTCCAGTCGCCGGCCGCTCGAATCCAACGACAGCGGCGAGCCCGACGCGGGATCTTCGAGGGCCGCCGCATGTTCGAGCGCGCGCGCCGCATCTCCGAAGAGCTCGCCCAGGCTGCGGCCGAGCGCCTGCTCCGCGGAGACCGGCAGCAGGTCACCGCAATTCGCGCTCGCCTGGGTGCATTTGCCGGAGGCTCGGGAAAATGCCAGCAGCACGCCGAACGGTTGGATCGCGCCGGGGATATGGATCGGCTCGCTCGAGCAGGTGGTGAGGATCTCGTCGGATACGCGGCTCATGATCGGGAGAGCTGGGTGCCCAACCAGGCGGACAAGGAAGTGAAGGTCTCGGCGGCCGCGGCCAGGATCTCGCCAGTCTCGCCCGCCGTGGCGGCGAATGCCTCGAGCGCGGCACAGAACTCCCGCCACCTCGCGCCGGTATCCCGGCCGTAGCTGGCGAAAAACCGGCGCGCGTCCGGCGGTACGGCGGACGCTTCCAGCAGTCGGGAAATGTGCCGTCCGCCGAGCGTCGCCCCTTCCAGGACATAGGCGCAGCCGAACGCCCGGGAAGGCGTGGCCGCGGAGGGCAGATCCGCGCAAATCGGCGGTTCCGCGGGGCAGGAAAGCGCCGCCAGATCCGCCGCGAGCCAGCCGGACTTCCGCCGTGCCGCCGCGTCGTAGCCCCAGCGCGCCAGCCCGGCGCGGGCGATGAGTGGCTCGAGCGGCCCGTAGAATCCGGCGAAGCCCGCCAGCAGCGTGCGGTAGCTGGCGGGATCGGCCACGGCCCGGTCGATCCTCACGAGTTCTTCGAGCGCGCCGTGAGCCTCTGTCGTATGGGCGCGGAGCCGGGCTTGGATCGGGCCGGGCGAAGGTCGGGGTGGAGAATCGGCTGTCGGAGGCGCCATGGCGGGTCGGGAGCGCCCGGACCGCCGGGCACAGCGCGCCACTATCGCCCAAGCTTCTCCGTTGCCAAGAGGAAGCTCGGCACGAAAATGCCTCCCCGCGGCTCGGGGCTTCCCGCGCCGCGGAATTTCCGCCATGGATCGCTGCGTGAGATCCACTGCCCCGCCGCGGCTCCGGCCGGTGTTCCTCTTCACCGGCGGCTACATGGCCGCGGCGGCCGTCGGAGCCGCCGTGACCCGCAACCACGAGTTCGTCTTCTATCTCGTCGTCATGGGCGTGCTGGTCCCCGCGATCTTCGCCATCCACCGGCGGCACCCGCTCACCGCGCCGCTGATCTGGTCGTTCGCCGTCTGGGGACTGCTCCACATGGCCGGCGGCTTGCTTCCGGCCCCGCCGGTGGGTGTGACGGAAGGACGCGTGCTCTACAGTTGGTGGATCGTCCCCGGCTTCTTGAAATACGACCAGGCGGTGCACGTCTACGGCTTCGGCATCACCACGTGGTTGTGCTGGCACCTGCTCGGCCGCGCGCTGCGTTCGCCCGATGGCTCGCCGGTCCGTCCGACGCCGGGCATCCTGATTCTCTGCGTCGCCGCCGGCATGGGCTTCGGCGCGCTGAACGAGGTGGTCGAATTCGCGGCCACGCTCCTTTTCGAGGAAACCAACGTCGGCGGCTACGAAAACACCGGATGGGACCTCGTGGCGAACCTCGTCGGGGGCGTCATCGCCGCGACGCTCATCCGCCTCAAGGCCCGGCCCGCGTGACCCGCACGCGGAAGAACCTCGGCGGTGCGCCTTCAAGGGGCACGAGCCGCACGCCGCCGTCCCCGACAATCGGAGGAATCCCGGACCAAACCTCGAGATCCGCGCTGGTCTCGACGACGTAATCCCGCCCCGCCAGCGTCGGCACCGCGAGCTGGAGCATGCCGTTCTCCCGCACGAGAAGCGGGGCGAATCGCGAGCCGGGATCGGTCGGATCGGTGCCGAACACCGCCTCGTCCGCGTCGCTCTGGCCGTCGCCGTCGCTGTCCGCCGGTGGATCGACCGCCAGCGCCGTCACTTTCACGTCATCGATCGCCAGCCCCTGTGCCGGCAGCGCCGCGTCGAAAATCTGGCCGGGATTCGGCTGGCCGGGCGTGTGGGGGAGTCCGGCGAATTTCGACCACGTGAAATCCTCCGCCGTTCCTCCGGTCCCCGTGAGGCCGAGCGAGGAAGTGCCGGCCGGTTCGTCGCCGTCCTGCGAGACGCCGATGTCCTCCGAACTCATTCCCGCGGCGGGACCGCCGGCCGCGGCGAACGCGCCCTCGTATGACAGGAACCGGCGGACCGTCCCGCCGGCGACGAGCGCGATTCCGTCCGGCGCGCCGTTCTGGATGCCGGCGATTTCCTTCCAGAAAATCCGGTGACCGGATGCGGTGATCCCGCCCGCCGTGAAGCCGTCGAGCGCGTGGCTGCCGTAGGTCTGGCCGTTCGCGCCGTTGTAGAGTTGCAGCACCACTTCGGAAAGGCCGCCGTTGAACCCGGGGCCCACGACCACCTCGACGAACTCGCCTTCGTCCGCCCCCGCGTTGTCGTAGTGGAGTTCGTTGAGGAACACGTCGGCCGGGACCGCGCCGCCACCCGCGCCGGCGACGAAACCGAACCGCAGTTCGATGGAATCCCCCGGCGGAATGACCAGCCCGGCGACCGTCTGCCCGAGTGTCGCGGACGCCGGGGCGCCGCCGGACGATTGCGAGTGGAAGGTGAGTTCGTCGAGCGGGCGGCGGGTTCCTCCGTGGATGAGCGCCGCCTCGATCCGATCGGCCGTGCCGTCGGGCGCGATCCGCCATTGTTGCGCGGTGTAGGAGATCTGAAGCGCGGTGAGCGTTCCGCCGGTCGCGTTGGTGAACACGGCCGCGATCTCCGCGTCGCCGGCATTTCCCAAACGACCCGCCGCGCCGCCGCCATCCGTGCGATAGCTGCGGAAACCCGCGGCCGTGCCCGAGCCGTCGTCGGTCCCGAGCCATGCCCCGCCGTCCGCGGACCAAGGAGCGGGCGCGTGCCCGCCGCTGAAGCCGTCGAAGTCCTCCGCGATCGACTGTCCGGCCGCCGTGAACACATACGCGCCGTCTCCATCCTCGATCACCACCGCCGCCGTCGCGGATCCGTAGGCCGCGGCGCTGGCCGTGAAGTTCGCCGTCCGTGCCGGGTCGGCCAGGAAGTTCCGCGGCACCCGCATCTCCACGCTCGCGACCGTTGCTCCGATCGGGATGACGAGGGGGTTCTCCGCGGGCAGGACGCCGGCATCGTCGCAGGCCAGTGTCACCGCCACCGCGGAGTTCCGGGGCTCCGGCAGCGTCACCGTCAGCTGGACCGAGCCGCCCTCGATCACCGCCGCGGCCGAGGCGGTGAGGGTGAGATGGGGATAATCTTCGTCCAGCTCGAGATCGGCGAAGACCGCGTAGTGGTCGGACGCCAGCGCGCTGGTTTCCGCCGGCAGGGGATTTCCCGGCTTGGGGAGGCCGGTGGTGTTGGATGTGTCGAGCGCCGAGTTGTAGATTTCCGTCGCGACCGGCCGGCCGGCGAGCGCCGGGGAGACGAGAATCAGGTCGAGCGTCGGCCCGCTGGTGCCCGTGGTGTTGAAGGTGGCCGCCGAGCCGTCCAGGTGCCGCGGATCCAGCCGCACCACCGGTGATTCCGCGAAATACGTCGTCACGTCCGTGGAGTAGGCGAGGGGGAAGGGGATGTCGTCCCCGGGTGCATAACTTCCGGGGAGTGCCGATGGCACGGAGTTGAAGGTGGTGTTGCTGGAAGAGAGGTTGAAATCGCCGAGGATGACGAAGTTTTCATGACTTTCCGCTGCCAGGTGCCCGGCCAACCGGTGCATCTCCACCGCACGCCGGAAGCGATCCGCCTGCGTGGTGCCCGCCTTCAGATGGCCCGTCACCACCAGCGGGTCGCGGTCCGTTCCCGGCACGTCCACCACCACCGCCGGAAAGCGCCGGGTCAGCTCGTTCGCTCCCGCCGGCGAGGAAACCGTCGTCGTTTCACGGAACGGATGGCGGGAGAGGATCGCGTTGCGGAACGTGAAGTCGAGCGATGTGAATGCCGGCAGATGCCGGTGAGGATAGCCGGCGGCCGCCGCCAGCGCGTCCAGATGATCCGGCGAGCCGGCCGTGTCCGCGGCGTGGATTTCCTGGAGGACCACCACGTCCGCGCCGATCCGCCGCAGGATGTCACGCACGTTGTCATGATCCGGCGTCCCCGGCGCGCCAAGGCTGAACTCGCTCGATCCATTCTCGAACTTCGCGCCGATGTTGAACGTCGCCACCCGGATCTCAACTCCCGCAGCCACTCCGGCCACGACTGACAACATAATAGAAATCCGGCCGATCACGCCGCGCAGCATAACTGGACCGCGCGAGGGGTCCATCCGGGAATCGCGACGCGTGAGGCGCCGTCCCATCTCCATCTGGCGGAGCGGGCGGTTCCGTGCTCTTGTCACGGATGCCAGGACGCGGATTCGATCGATTGGTGGCGCTGTTGCGGCGGTTCCGGAGAGAACCGGTGGTGCCGGCGGTGCTGCTGCTGGTGGCTGGCGGGCTGTGGGGGTTCATGGAGTTGGCCGACGAGGTGCAGGACGGGGATTCCCACGCGCTCGACCGCCGGATCCTGCTGGCGATGCGTGTGGAAGGTGACACCGCCGAGCCGGTCGGGCCGCATTGGCTCGAGGAGGCCGGCCGCGATTTCACCGCCCTCGGCGGCGGCGCCGTCCTCACCGCTTTGTCGCTCGCCGCGGTGGGAGCGGCCTTCATCTTGAGACGCCGGCGGATCGCCCTGTTGATTGTCATCGCCATCGCCGGCGGAACCTTGCTCAGCACCCTGCTCAAGCGCGGCTTCGACCGCCCGCGGCCGGATCTCATTTCGCACGGCGCCGAGGTGGTGAGCGAAAGCTTCCCCAGCGGCCACTCGATGATGTCGGCGATCGTCTACCTCACCCTCGGGATCTTGCTCACCCGGGTGCTGCCGAGCCGCGGGCTGAAGGTTTACGTGGTCGCGCTGGCCGGCGTCGTCACCATCCTGGTGGGCCTCAGCCGCGTCTATCTGGGCGTGCACTGGCCCACGGACGTGGTCGCCGGCTGGGCGGTGGGTGCGGCTTGGGCGCTCCTGTTCTGGCTGGTTTCGCTGTGGTTTTCCTCGCGCGGGGCTCCGAAGCGCGGGCGGACGGAAAAATAGCCGGACCGGCCGCTCGCGGTGGCCGGCAATCGTGTTAGGGTCCGGAGCGTGAAATGGTCTTTTCCCATCGGCCGGGTGGCGGGCACCGTCATCCGCATCCACGTCACCTTCCTGCTGCTGTTGGCCGGGATCGGGGTGATGTTTTTCGTCAATGGCGGGGCGGCGGTGGCCATCGGGGCGTTGCTGTTCACGGGGGCGCTGTTCGGCTGCGTGTTGCTCCACGAGTTCGGTCACGTGTTCGCGGCGCGGGCGTTCCAGATCCGCACGCCGGACATCACGCTGCTGCCGATCGGCGGCGTGGCGCGGCTCGAGAAGCTGCCGGAGCGGCCGTGGCAGGAGCTGATCGTGGCCATCGCCGGGCCGATGGTGAACGTGCTCATCGCCGGCGTGCTCTTGTTTTTCGTGGGCTTGCCGAATCCGGTGGATCCGCAGTTGTTGGATTTCACCTCGCCCATCGGCCAGCTCCAGCGGCTGATGCTGCTCAATGTCTGGCTGGTCATCTTCAACATGATTCCGGCGTTCCCGATGGACGGCGGGCGGGTGCTGCGCGCCTTGCTGGCGATGATGATGCCGTATGCCCGCGCCACCTCGATCGCCGCGGTGGTCGGGCAGGTGCTCGCCGGGCTGGCCGCGGTGGTGGCGCTGGCTTGGCTCCATCCGCTGCTCTTTCTCGTGGCGGTCTTCATTTTCCTCGCCGCGCGGGGCGAGAGCGAGGCGGTGCAGACCCGCGAGGCCCTGCGCGGCTACACGCTGAGCGACGCCATGATGACGCGCTTCCAGACGCTGCCATTCAACGCGACGCTGCGCCACGCCGCGGAGGCCCTGATCGCCGGTCCGCAGCATGACTTTCCGGTGCTGGGCGAAGACGGGCGTCTCGCCGGCGTGGTCACGCGCACGGCCCTGATCCAGGCGCTCAACCGCCACGGTCCGGACCATCCGGTGGAGAGCATCCTGATCCGGGAGGTGCCCGAGGTTTATCCCGCCACTCCCTTGCGCAAGGCCTTCGAGTTGCTCCGCGCGTCGCCGTTCGAGGTTCTGCCTGTCCTGGATTCCCGCGGCGCTTCGATCGTCGGCCTGCTCACGGCGGAAAACGTGGGCGAGCTGCTCTTGCTGAAGGGAGCCATGGCGCACTGGAGGGAACACTGAAGCGCGATGCGGCGGAAGCCGCGTGCCCCCCCGGCTCCGCTCCTACCACTCGCCGCGGAACCAGAACGGCACGACCGCCGCCAAGCCCAGGATCATCAGCGCGAGCAGGATCGCGGCCAGCCACCACCAGCGGCGGCGGAGGCCGGTCTTCGCGGCGGGATGCCGGCCGAATTCCCGGCGCGTGAATTCCTCGTAGTCGAAGTCCTCGTCATCCGGCAGGTCGAGGCCGTCGCAGGCGCCGTCCTGCTCCCACGACCGCGCCGCCTGCTTCTGCTTCGGCCGGCGCTTGTCCCGCGGCTTCGGGCACCCGGGGCACGGTTTGCCCACTTCGACGTCGCTTCCGCACGTCGGGCAGATGTAGTGCAACGCCTCGGCCATGGCTCCCATCCACCTCTGCCTCCGGCCGCGCCGAACCGCAAGAGGAATAGCCGCGCCGCCACAGCCGACCCCCATTTCCGGCAGGAGGAGACGATCCGGGTTGCGGGGAAACCGGTGCGGCTCCGAATGTTTCCGGCAGCCTTGTGACGACCCGCCATCCGCCCGCATCCGACACCGCGATGGCTCTGGCCAGCCGCGCGCGGGCGATTCATGGTCCTGCTGTGGACCATCGCCCGGTCATGCGCCTGATGTGGCTCGTCGTGTGGGCCGGTTTCGCTTGTGCGGCCGGTGCCTGGGAGCCGAACGAGCCGGACGCCCACACGCTCCATCTCTGGCATCTCGATGAGGACGGGCCGCCGTTCGCCGACCGCGGGCTCGAGCCGCATCCGCTGCTCGGCATGCACAATGGTGCCACCGCCGGTCGCCCGGCGGCTCCCGGATTGGGGCGCGCCGTGACGCTGAAGGAAAATGTCGGCGGCACTCCCTGCAGCTCCGACTTGCGCGGCGCGATCGTCACTTTGGCCAGGACCTTGGAAAACGGCCCCGGCGACAACGCGCCGCCGTCGTTCCGTTTCTTCGGCTCCACCGGGGCATTCACCTACGAGGCGCTGGTCAAGTTCGACATCCTCCCGCAGGAGGCCGAAGTCATTGCCGCGACCGTGCTTTCGATGGACGGCGATTCCGACGACCGGATGTTCAATTTCCGCATCGAGAAGGCGGGTTTCCTCACGTTCATCGTGCTCCCGGCCTCCGGCACTTCCGGCGGCGGACTCGCCAGCATTCCCACCGAAGGTCCGCACGCGATCAACACCCGCGATTGGTTCCACGTGGCGGTCACCTACGACGGGAATCCCGGCAGCCCCAACAACCTGCGGCTGTACTGGACGCGCCTCATGCCCGGGCTGCGGGAGGCCAATTTGATCGGCCGCGGCTCGCTGTCCGCGAACTTCAGCGACACGCGCGGCGATTTCGCCATCGGCAATGAAGCCCGTGCCTTCGAAGGAAACGCGGAGGGAGAACCGTTCCCCGGGTCCATCGACGAGGTCCGCATCAGCGCGGTGGCCCGGCATCCGTCCGATTTCTTCTTCATCCCGCCCGGCCATCGCCGGGGCGGCTACAACGGGGACCCGGGTGCGCCCGCAGCCGGCCAACCGGGGAAATTCGAACTGAAACTCGCCGGCGTTTGGGTGGACGACAAACCGCACCCGTTGCCAGACGATGGTCCGCTCGTCCTCGAGCCGGGACTCCACCGGCTGGATTTCGACTTCGGGTTTCTCCAGGAATCGATCGCGGAGCCGCTCAAGCTCCGCTGCCAGCTCGCGGGCGTGGACGAGCGCTGGCAGGAAACCGGCCGCGGCATGGCGCTCCACTGCGAGATTCTCGACGAGGCCGGCGCCGTCCTCTCCCAAACCACCTTTCCCGCCAATGGCACCAGCCGCGGCTGGGACACCGCGGTGGAAGACTCCGAGCTGCTGCCCCGCCGCGAGCCGATCTTCGTTCCGGAAGGCGGGCGCCGGTTGCGCGTCACGCTGAACTCCGGCACGCCCTACACCACCGGATCGTTCGTCATCGACGACCTCGCGCTCACCGTCCCCGGCGAGCCGGACGCCGCGACCTGGCCGAACGGCGGGTTCTCCACCGGCGAAACGCTCGACTCTCCCGGGGGCACTCCCGACGGCTGGTCGCGCATCGGTCCGGATCCGGCGATCGCACGGATGGCCTCGAACCGGAAAAGCGGGTCCGAGCAACCGGATCACGCGCTGGCGTTGGTGGACACCTCGCAAGCCACTTCCGGCGGCTGGACGTCCACCCGCACGCTGCCGCCCTTGCCGACCGGCGGGCGCACCTTGATCCTCTCCTGGCGCGAGGCATTCAATATCATCGGCGGCAGCATGCAGCGGGCGACCTATGTGAACGTCCCGCCCGGCAACTATGTCTTCCGCGCCGTCGGCATCACCGCGGCCGGCGAGCCGGCCTCCGCGGATCTCGCGCTGGCCGTCGTCATCCCGCCACCCTTCTGGCAGGAGCCGTGGTTCCACGCCGTGGTCGCCGGCGGCACGGTTTTCATCCTCGCCGCCGGCATCGTCCTCGTCCTCAGACGCCGGGCGCGCCGCCGGATCGAGATGCTCCGGCTCCAGAACGCGCTGGAAAGCGATCGCACCCGCATCGCCCGGGACATGCACGACGACCTGGGCACCCGCGTGACCGTCCTCACCATGGCCGCCGCCCTGGTCGAGCGCGACATCAAGCGCGATCCGGAGAAGGCCGGCCGCCATCTCGGAAAACTCTCCGCCTCCGCCCGCGAGCTGGTCACCGCCATGGACAACCTCGTCTGGGCGGTCGATCCCTCGAACGACACGCTCGACCACCTCGGCGCGCACATCGCCAAGACTTCGCAGGAGCTCTTCCGCGACACGCCGGTCCGCTTCCGCACCCGCATCCCGGCGCAACTCCCCCCGGTGCCGCTCCACAGCGACTTCCGCCACCACGTCTCGCTCGCCGTCCGCGAGGCTCTGCACAACATCCTCCGCCACGCGGGGCCGTGCGAGGCGACGCTCGAGCTTGAAACCCGAAACCGCGAGCTGGTCATCCGCATCGAGGACCACGGCAGCGGCTTCGATCCCGCTTCCGTCGAGCGCGGCCATGGCCTCGACAACCTCCGCGCGCGCATGGCGGACCTCGGCGGCACCTGCGAATTCTCCCAAGCCGAAGGCGGCGGCACCCGCGTGGTCCTCGCCTGTCCACTGCCAACCCGAACCCAAGCCCTGCGATGAAAAACCATCTTCGAACCGTCGCCATCGTCGAGGACGACACCGCCCTCCGCGAAGCGCTCTGCGAGTCGCTTGCGGAAAGCGACGGCTGGCGCGTCAGCGGCAGCCACCGCACCGCGGAGGAGGCCATCCCCGAGATCCTCGCCAGCCCGCCGGACGCCGTGCTCATGGACATCCAGCTCCCCGGAATGTCCGGCATCGAGTGTGTGCGCCGGCTCAAGGCCGCCGCACCGGATCTGCTGATCCTGATGGTCACCGTTTATGACAACTCGGACCGCGTCTTCGATGCCTTGGCCGCCGGCGCTTCCGGCTATCTCCTCAAGCGCGACGCGCCCACCAAGCTGATCGACGCGCTCGAGGACGCCGTCGGCGGCGGCTCCCCGATGTCCAGCGCCATCGCCCGCAAGGTGGTGCAGCATTTCCAGAAGGGAACGCCGCCCGCCGACGAGGAACTCCACCTCACCCAGCGGGAAAAGCAAACGCTCGACCTGCTCATCGCGGGCTGCCTCTACAAGGAGATCGCGGCGGAACTCGGCATCGGCGTGGAGACGGTCCGGTTCCACCTCCAGAACATCTACAAGAAACTCCACGTCCGCACCCGCACGGAGGCCGTGGTGAAATATCTCCGCAAGCAATCATGATATCACGGTTCCTGTTTGTCCTGGCGCTGGCCGCACCGCTCGCGCCGGGGCAATTACGACGCGCGCCGTACGCGCTCGACGCGGACACGCTCCACCTCTGGCATCTCGACGAGGCGGCTCCACCGGTGCTCGACACCGCCACCCCGCCATTGCCGTTGCGCGGCCTCCTCGGCGGCGCGGCGCTCGGGCAACCGGGTCTCGAAGGCTTCGGCACCTGCTTGTCCACCGCCGGTTCCCCGGGCTCGATCCTGCTGGCCGCCGCGGCGCTTTCCTCCGGATCCACGGACGACGTGCCGTTTTCCCATGCCGATCCGGAGACCGGGGCGTTCACGTTCGAAGCGATCGTCCGCTTCGACGACGGCTACGATCCGCTCGCGGTGCGGGCGGGCGCGCCACGGCAGATCCTCTCGATGGACAACGACGGCGGCAACGGCGAGCGGGTCTTCCAGTTCCGCCTCGTCGAGCGCACGAACGCCGCGCCGCCACGGCTGGAGTTCATCAACATCCACGGCGCCGGCGTGCAGACGCTCGCGGCGGACCTGCCGCTCGGCGGCGAACACGCGCCGGCCGCCGGCAGGTGGTTCCATGTGGCCGCCACCTACAGCGGCGACGCCGGCCAGCCGGGGAATTTCCGCTTCCACTGGACCCATCTCGGGACCACGGCCACCACCGCCATTCCCCTCGGCGCGGCGCTCACGCTGGCGCGCGACCTCGAGCCCGTGGCGGCGGACTTCTCGATCGGCAACGAAGCCCGCGCGACAGGCGGGGAATCCGACGCCTTTCCCGGGCGCATTGACGAAGTGCGCGTCAGCCGCGTCGCCCGCGCGCCGGAGGACCTCCTGCCGGCGAATCTCGATACCGATGCCGACGGCCTGCCGGATTCCTGGGAGCTGCTCCATTTTGGCACGCTCGACCAAACCTCGGTTGGCGATCCGGACGGCGACGGCTGGGACAACCGCCGGGAACTGCTCCGCGGGACCAACCCCACCGTCGCGGACACCACGCCGGAGGACACCGACGGCGACGGCTT
>CBFGTW010000054.1:0-26913 GCA_965651855.1 uncultured Verrucomicrobiales bacterium | reverse complement strand
ACTTTCCCCGAGCCCGCGCCGGTGTTCGCGGTGACGCTTTCCTACATCGCGCTGACGTTCATCGAGGGCAATTTCGTCACGCCCACGATCATCGGCCACCGCTTCACCATCAATCCGATCGTTGTCTTCGTCTGGGTCACCGCCTGGGGCGCGCTGTGGGGGATGCCCGGCATGCTCATCGGCCTGCCGCTGCTGATGGTCTTCCGCATCGTGTGCTCGAAGGTCGCCGCGCTCCACGGCGTCGAGCGCGTGATCTCCGCCCGATCGACTTCCTGACCGGATCACGGCTTTCACGTAGCAATCGCGTCTCGACGCGCGTCGCCACCGGCGGGTAACTTCCCGCACCGCTGCATCGCGACGACATTTTCACGCATGGAAACCCTGGTCCAAGTCCCCGAATCGAACGAACCGAGCACGCTCAACGAAGTGCTCGACGCCCTCCGCAAAGAGAAACTCGAGCCCCGGCTGGAGTCGAAAAACTGGGGCGACTGGATCCACCTCGAGGGCTTCCGCACCGTCATCAGCATCGAGTCGAATCGCGGCCTGACGACCTCCGCGACGATCGAGCACGCCGAAGGCGAGGAGGACGAAGGGCCTTCTCAAGCGATCCTGCGCGCCTTCGGCCGGCTCGGCTGGTGCGGGATCGACGACGAGGGCGAATATCCGCTGGGTTGAGAATACGGCGTCCTCTCCGGCGGATCGATTGCGCGACGCCGGGAAGCTGCTAGATTGCCGGCCCATGGATCGATCCGAGGAGGCCGGCGGGCACGCGCGAAGTTTGTCGGCCTTCGACGCCGTGGCCATCGTGCTCGGCGTGGTGATCGGCAGCGGCATCTTCGCGCTGCCGCCCCTCGTGGCGGCGAATTCGCCCGGACCGTGGTGGATGCTCGGGCTGTGGGTGGCCGGCGGCGTGGTCGGCCTGATCGGCGCGCTGTGTTACGCGGAGCTGGCCTCGGCGTATCCGGATCAAGGCGGCGACTATCATTTCCTGCGCCGCGCTTACGGCCCGGAGGTTGGTTTTCTCTTCGTCTGGGGCCGGATGACGGTGATCCAGACCGGAGCCCTAGCCGCGGCCGCGTTCATCGCCGGAAACTACCTCACCGAACTCCTGCCGCTCGGCGAACACTCGCCGGCGGTCTACGCGGCGCTCATCGTGATCGCCCTGACGGGCGTGAACCTCGCCGGTCTGCGCGCCGCGCGGTGGACGCAGAACGCGCTGGTCATCGCCATCACGCTCGGCTTCCTCAGCATCGCCGCGGCGGGCTTCTGGCTCGGCGCGACCGAAGAGGCGACCCTTCCCGCCGCGGCGGCGGACGGTGCCGGGACGCAGGGATTCGGCATGATCGGCCTGGCCTTGATCTTCGTGCTCTTCACTTACGGCGGCTGGAATGAGGCCGCCTACCTTTCGGCGGAGATCCGAAATCCGCGGAAAAACATCCCGCGCGTGCTGCTGCTCGGCATCGGCATCGTCTGCGCGCTCTACCTGCTGGTGAACCTCGCGCTGCTAGCCGGTCTCGGCATGGAAGGCATGGCCGGCTCCCAAGCCGTGGCGGCCGACCTCCTGCGCCGTGCCTGGGGCGAGCCCGGCGCGGTCTTCATCAGCGCGCTGGTGGTGGTGGCGGTGCTGAGCACCGTGAACGCGACGATCATCACCGGGGCGCGCTCGAACTACGCGCTCGGCCGGGACTTCCCCCGCGTCTTCGGTTTTCTCCGGCGATGGAACACCGGATCGAACGTGCCGACGACGGCGCTGCTCCTGCAGGCCGCCATCACCCTGGCATTGATCGTGATCGCGCCGCTGGTGTTCGAGGAAGGCGGACTCGAGGCGATGGTCGCCTACACCGCACCGGTGTTCTGGTTCTTCTTTTTCCTCACCGGCATGAGCGTGCTGGTGCTCCGCTGGTGGGACGGCGACCGCGACCGGCCGTTCCGCGTGCCCTTCCATCCGCTCACGCCGATTCTCTTTTGCGGCGTGTGTCTTTACATGCTTTACTCCGCGATTGCATACGCCGGCGCAGGCTCCCTCGTCGGCGTGGCGGTTGTGCTCGCTGGGGTGCCGGTTCTGGCCGCCACCCGCGCGCGCGCCGCCGCCGTTCCACCCGGGGAGCCCACCATCGAAAAAAACAGATCATGAAACCCCTCGCCCTCATCCTGTCCGCCAGCGCCCTCGCCGTTGTTCCCGCGTGCTCGCAGGAGCGCAGCCTCACCCTCGACGTGCCCTACGTCCCCACGCCCCAACCGGTGGTGGACGCTATGCTCGACATGGTGGATCTGCAGGACGGCGATGTCGTCTGGGACCTCGGCTGCGGCGACGGCCGCATGGTCATCACCGCCGCGAAGCGCAAGGACATCCGCGGCGTGGGCGTGGACCTCGATCCGGAGCGCATCAAGGAAAGCCGGGAGAATGCGAAGGAAGCCGGCGTCGAGGACGAGGTGGAGTTCCGCGTGGCGGACCTTTTCGAGACCGACTTCAGCGACGCCACGGTGCTCACGATGTATCTCCTGGAAAGCGTGAACCGCAAACTCCGGCCCGTGATTCTCAGCGAACTCGAACCCGGCGTGCGGATCGTCTCGAACACCTTCTCCATGGGCGACTGGAAGCCGAAGGAAAGCAAACGCACCGAGGGCGAAGAGTTCCCCCGCACCATTTACCACTGGGTGGTGCCGGCGAACGTCAGCGGCGAGTGGACGTGGAAAATGGATGACAGCAGCGGCACGATCCACATCGACCAGACCTTCGACGACTTCAGCGGCCACGCGACCCACGACGACGCGAAACACGAATTCCAGGACGGCAAGGTCGACGGAAAGGAGATCACCTTCGTGGTGGACGTGCCGGACCGCGAGAAGATGAATTTCACCGCCACCGTGGACGGCGACACCATGACCGGGACGCTGGACGACCAGAAATGGACCGCCACGCGCAACGAAGGCACCAAGGAATCGATCGATCCCGATGCCCGCGAGAGCGAGTGACCGCCGCTATTTCCCGATCAGGTTCCGGCCGAAACGCGTGATCGTCGTAACCAAGGCAAGCCTGCGCGAGACGCCGGAGAACGTCGCAAGATAGTCGACCACCTCGCGTTGCCCGAAGAGCGCCGCGAAGTGGATCGGCAGTCGGCCGCCACCCTGGTCGGCGTTCGGATTCGCGTCGTGTTCGACGAGCAGCCGCACGAGGTCGAGCCGGCCCTTGAAGGCTACGCCGCCGAGCGGCGTCTGGCCGCGGTCGTTCGCCAGGTCCGGATCGGCTCCATGGTCGAGCAGCAGCCGAGCCGTCGTGTGATGGCCGTGGTAGGCGGCCAGCATGAGCAGCGAGTTGCCTTTCCCGTCGCGGAGGTTCACCGGCATGCCGGCGGTGAGCATCGGCGCGAGAAGCTCGTCATTCCCCTCCCGCGCCGCGTCGAGCGCGAGCCGTTGCAGCTCGAGATAACGCGCCTCTTCCGCGTCGGTGAAATGGGTTTGGCTTGTCATGGGATTCGAATTTCAAAAAGCTCGGAAGACACGAAAATAATAATCCATAGCAAATACCGATCCCTTTAGGCTGACCCAACAACACAAGTTCCGTGTTTTCCGTGCCTTCCGTGGTTCTCCATCTCAGCCGATCCCAAGCGCCTTCGCCACGCCCGCCCCGTAGGCGGGATCCGCCTTGGTGAAATGCGCGAGCTGGCGGTCGATGATTTCCCGCGGCACCCCGGCCATGGCTTCCGCGATGTTCTGGAAGAGGCGCTCCTTCTGTTCGTCCGTCATCAGGCGGAAAAGGTTGCCCGGCTGGGTGTAGTCGTCGTTGCCCTCGCGGTGGTGGTAGCGGTCCGCGTCGCCGGAGATCGCGAGCGGCGGCTCGTCGAAGTCGTGGTTCTCGACCGGCCCGCCAAAGCTGTTGGGCTCGTAGTAGGCGTCCGAGCTGGCGGGCTGCATGAAATGCATCGCGCCTTCCATGTGGTAGTGGTTCACCGGCGAGTGCGGACGGTTGACCGGCAGTTTCTCATACCATGTCCCGATCCGGTAGCGGTGGGCGTCGGCATAAGCGAAGATCCGCGCCTGCAGCATCTTGTCCGGGGAGAAGCTGATCCCCGGCACGATGTTCGACGGACTGAAGGCCGACTGCTCGACCTCGGCGAAATAGTTCTCCGGGTTGCGGTTCAGCTCGAGCACGCCGACGTCGATCAGCGGATAGTCGCCGTGCGGCCAAACCTTGGTCAGGTCGAACGGATTGACATGATAACTCTCGGCGTCCCTTTCCGGCATGACCTGGATTTTCACGTCCCACTGCGGATACTCGCCGCGTTCGATCGCCTCGTAGAGGTCGCGCTGCGACGACTCCCGGTCGGCGGCGATCACCTGCTCGGCCTGGCGGTTCGTCATCGTCGCGATCCCCTGCCGCGTCTTGAAATGAAACTTCACCCAGAAGCGCTCGTTCGACGCGTTGATGAAGCTGTAGGTGTGCGAGCCGAAGCCGTGCATGTGCCGGTAGCTCTTCGGGATGCCGCGGTCGGAGAACAGGATCGTGATCTGGTGCAGGCTCTCGGGCGAAAGCGACCAGAAGTCCCACATCGCCGTGGCGCTGCGCAGGTTGGTCCGCGGATGGCGTTTCTGCGTGTGGATGAAGTCCGGGAACTTCAGCGGATCGCGGACGAAAAACACCGGCGTGTTGTTCCCCACGAGGTCCCAGTTCCCCTGCTCGGTGTAGAATTTCAGCGCGAACCCGCGCACGTCGCGTTCGGCATCGGCCGCACCTCGCTCGCCGGCGACGGTGGAAAAGCGCAGCAGGCACGGCGTCTCCTTGCCGACCTGCGAGAAGATCGCCGCCTTGGAGTATCGCGTGATGTCATGGGTGACGGTGAATTTGCCGAAGGCGGCGGAGCCCTTGGCGTGCACCACGCGTTCCGGCACGCGCTCGCGGTTCTGGTGCGCGAGCTTCTCGATGAGCTGGTAGTCCTGCAAGAGGAGCGGCCCGCGCGGGCCGGCGCTGAGCGAGTTCTGGTTGTCGGCGATCGGGTTCCCCCCGGTGGTGGTCATCTGCTTCGGTTGCGACATGGCAAGGGGCGTTGTAGCCGAGTCTCTGCCATTGGAGAAGAAGCGGGTTCCGATCCTTGCCATAGCTAGCGCCTATGGTTGAGAATCCCGCCGTGGAACTCCGTCAGCTCGAATACTTCGCCGCGATCGTGAAAGAAGGCTCGCTCACCGCGGCGGCGCGGCGCTGCCGGATCGCCCAGCCGTCGCTCAGCCAGCAACTCCGCGCGCTGGAGGAGGAACTCGGCGAAACCCTCGTCCACCGCAAGTCGCGCGGCGTCGAGCCCACGCCGGCCGGACGGATCCTGCTCGGGCACGCCGAGCGGGTGTTGGCGGAGGTTCGGCAGCTCCGCGAGCGCTTCGAGGAACGGCGGGAAACCCAGCAGGGCCGGCTGGTCTTCGGCATGATCCCGACCATCGCCCCGTACCTCCTGCCCCGGCTGCTCGGGCCGTTCCGCGAGGCATTCCCACGGGTGGACGTACAGGTGCGCGAGGCCCGCACCGCCGGCTTGATCCAGCAGCTCGTCGATGGCGAGATCGAGTTCGCGATCCTCAGCGACGTGACGCCGCAGGACCGGAAAAAGTGGTCGCTGCATGTGCGGGAGTTGTTCCGCGAGCCGCTGCTGCTTGCCGCACCGGCGTCGCACGAACTGGCGAAAGCCAAACCCGCGCCGCGGCCGCAGGATCTCACGGCCGACGGGCTGATCCACCTGAAAGACGGCCACTGCCTGACCGACCGCACCCTCAAGGTCTGCCGGCTCAAGCGCCTCGACCCGCGGATGGAATGCGACCAACTCGAGACGGCGATCGCGATGGCCGCCGCCGGCATCGGCGTGGCGGTGGTGCCGGAGCTGGCGGTGAGATCCCGCACGTGGCCGGGCGTTGTTTTCCGGAACTTCGGCGAGCCCGCGCCCGAGCGCACCATCTGCCTGATGAAACGCCGCGCCGCCCCCCTTTCGCGGCCCGCGAAGGAGTTTCTGGCACTCCTGCAGGAACTCGCGGCCCGGTAGCGCCGGGGCACCTCCCGCTGCTAGAAGCGGCCCTCGCGAGTTAGACAAGATGTCCGCCCGGGGCGATGATGCCGGCATTTGGATCATCGTCTCATCATGGAAACATTCCATCTGTCACTCGCCCTGTTTCTGTTGCTGAACGTCGTGGCCGGGCTGGTCCGGATCATCCGCGGACCGGAGCCGGTGGACCGCATGATGGCCGCGCAGCTGTTCGGCACCACCGGCGTGGCGGTGCTGTTGGTGCTCGCCCAAGCCTTGGACGCGCCCGACCTGCGGAACGTCGCCTTGGTTTTCGCCCTGCTGGCCGTGCTGGCGACGGTCGGCTTCGTCCGGACGGGCGCCGCCATCCGCCCGGCGGAAAGGAGGGCGGAACGATGAGTCTGGCGGTTCACATCCTGGCGATCCTCCTGTGCCTCGCGGGAGCCGGGTTCTTCCTCGCCGGCACCGCCGGGTTGCTGCGGTTTCCCGATACCCTGAGCCGGCTCCACGCGCTGACCAAGGCGGACAATCTCGGGCTCGGGTTGATCGTCCTCGGGCTCGCCCTCGAAAGCGGCTCGTGGGGCGTGGCAGGGAAACTCTTCATCATCTGGCTGCTGGCACTGTTGTCCGGCTCGTCCGCTTGCTATCTCATCGCGCGCCGCACCGTCACCCGAGCGGAAGGAGGCGACGGATGATCGGCACGATCCTCGACCTGCTGCTGGCGGGCACGCTGTTGGTCCTCGCGTGGCGGGTCCTGCACGCGCCGGATCTGTTCGAGTCGGTGGTGGTGTTCATCACGCTGGGCCTGCTGATGGCGGTCGCCTGGGCGCGGCTTTCGGCTCCGGACATCGCCTTGGCGGAAGCCGCCATTGGAGCCGGCCTCACCGGCGTTCTCCTGCTGGACACGCTGCGATCGCTGCACCCGGTATCCGCGGCCGATCCGGACGAAGCTCCCACGCCTGCCCGGCGGCGCGCTTCGCAAGGCCCCGCGCTGGTTTGCAGCGGGCTGCTGGCGGCGGTGCTGGTGGCGGCGGTGCTCGCCCTGCCGCGCGATCCGGGCGGACTGACGGCCGAGGTTTCCCGCGAGCTTCCACGAAGCGGCGTGTCGCAACCGGTGACGGCGGTGCTTTTGAACTTCCGCGCCTACGACACGTGGCTCGAGCTGGGCGTGTTGCTGATCGCGATCCTCGGCGTCCTCGCGATGCGCGGTTCGGCGCGGCTCGACCACGCCCCGCCCGCGCCGGCCGGTCCGATGCTCGCCTGGCTGGTGCGGGTGCTGGTGCCGATGGTCGTCCTGGTCGCCGGCTACCTCCTGTGGCTGGGGAAATCCGCCGCCGGCGGGGCGTTCCAATCCGGCGTGGTCCTCGGGGCGGCGGGCGTGCTGCTCTGGCTGTCCGGCCGGCGGCCGGTTTCGCGCGCCGCGCTTTGGCCGCCGCTGCTCACGCTCGGGTTCATCGTCTTTTTCGTGGCGGCCATGGGATCCATGGCAACCGGGCGGGCACTTCTCGAATTTCCGGCCGATATCGCCGGCACGTTGATCCTGCTGATCGAGTCGGCCGCCGCCGTTTCCATCGGCGCGACGCTCGCCGCGTTGTTCATCGGCCTGCACTTCCCGCCCGGCCGCGTCTCGCCTTCCGCTCCCGTCCGATGATCCAGCAAGACCAGATCTATGGCGTGGCCGCCGTGCTGCTGTTCTGCCTCGGCCTGCACGGTGTGGTCACGCGGCCCGAGACCTTGCGGAAGATCATTGCCCTGAACCTGATGGGCGCGGGCGTGTTCCTGTTGTTCGTCAGCGTGGCTTGGCGGAATGCGGCGGATTTCGCCGATCCAGTGCCGCACGCGATGGTGCTCACCGGCATCGTCGTGGCTGTCAGCGCGACGGCCTTCGGGCTGGGTCTCGCCCGGCGGCTGGCGCGGCTCGGGGAAACGCCGCCGCGGGAGCCGGACGGGGAGGAGGAGACGCCGCCATGATGGTGCTTCCGGTGCTGCTGCCATTTGCAGGCGCGATGTTGGCATTCCTGCTGCCGGGCCGGCCGGGCGCGGCGGTGGGCATCTCCATTTCGCTCGCCACCTTGGCCGCGACGGTTTTCCTGGCGGCGCGGTTGTGGCTTGAAGGTCCCTTCGGACATGCCGTCGGTGGCTGGACCGCTCCGCTGGGCATTGCGCTGCGCGCGGACGGGCTGGCCGTCGTCATGCTGCTGATGACCGCCGTCACGGGATCCGGGATCTCGATCTATGCCGCGGGCTATTTCCGCAACGAATCGGCGGGCAGGTTCTTCTGGCCGCTGTGGTTGTTCCTGTGGGGCGGGTTGAACGCGCTCTACCTCTCGCGGGACATCTTCAATCTCTACGTGGTCTTGGAAATCGTGAGCCTTTCCGCCGTCGCGCTGGCCGCCCTTTCCGGCACACGCGCGGCCTTGACGGCGGCGCTGAGATATTTGTTGGCGGCCATGGTGGCCTCATTGGCTTATCTCACGGGCGTGGCGTTGGTTTATGCCAATTTCGGCTCGCTCGACCTCGGCACGCTCCGCACGGCGATGGTTCCCGGGACGGCCACCTCGGCAGCCTTCGGGCTGATGATGCTCGGCCTGCTGCTCAAGACCGCCCTGTTTCCCCTGCACTTCTGGCTCCCCACGGCGCATGCCGCCGCTCCGGCTCCGGTGAGCGCCGTCTTGTCTGCCTTGGTCGTCAAAGGCAGCTTCTATATCGCGCTGCGGCTGTGGTTCTCGGCCTTCCGGCCGGTGGTCACCTTCGAAGCCGGCCAGATGATCGGGGCGCTCGGCGCCGCGGCGATCTTGTGGGGCTCGTTCCAAGCCCTCCGCCAACGCCGGCTCAAGCCGTTGATCGCGCATTCCACCGTCGGCCAGATCGGCTACCTCTTTCTCTTGTTCCCGCTGGCCAGCGTCCCGCTCGTCGCGGGCAGTCCCGCACCGTGGATGATCGAGGCGTGGACCGGCGGCATCTACCAGGCGCTCTCCCACGCCTTCGCGAAAGCCGCCCTCTTCCTCGCCGCTGGCGTGATCATCAAGGCCGCGGGAAGCGACGAGCTCAGCTCGATGCGCGACCTGGCAGGGCGTTTGCCCGCGACCACGTTCACCTTCGGCCTGGCCGGGGTGAGCTTGATCGGGCTGCCGCCGACCGGCGGATTCGTCGCGAAATGGATGATCCTCAAGGCAATCATCGCCAGTGGCCAGTGGTGGTGGGCGCCGGTGGTGGTGAGCGGCGGACTGCTGACTGCGGGTTATGTCTTTCTCATGGTGCGCTACGCCTTCAAGCCGGCCACCGCGGAGCGCTCCCTGAAGCCGGTGCCGCTGACCATGCAACTGGTGCCGCTCGCCCTCGCGCTGATGGCGGTGGCGCTGGGTTTCCACGTCGAGACGCCGCTGGAGCTGATGGCCGCCGGATCGCCCTTCCCGGCGGAGCTTCCGGAAGGAGGTGAACCGTGAATCTGGATTTCTGGCTGCCGTTGTTCGTGCTGGCGAGTTCGCTGTTCACGGGAATCCTCATCTTTTTCCTCCACGAGGAGCGCAAGCGGTTGAGGACGATCCTCAACATGACCGGCGCCACATTGAAGCTGGCAGGCGTGGCTTTCATCTTCTGGGGGACGTTCCAGGGTCGGGAATTCGAGGCGCGGTTTCCGATCGCGCTGGGCTTCGACTTCCTGATCCGGGTGGACCTGCTCTCGCTCCTGTTCGTCACGCTCTCCAGCGTGCTTTGGTTCATCACCACGATCTACGCGATCGGCTATCTCGAAGGATCGCCGAACCGCGCACGCTTCTTCGGTTTCTTCAGCCTCTGCGTGACCGCCAGCACCGGAATCGCCCTCGCGGGCAACCTGGTGACATTCTTCATCTTCTATGAATTCCTGACGCTGACGACCTATCCGCTGGTGGTTCACCGCGGAACGGAGAAATCGCTCCGGGCGGGCAGGACTTATCTTTGGTACACCATCACCGGCGGCACCGTTCTTTTCCTCGGCGTCGTCTGGATGCACGTGCTCGCGGGACCCGTCGATTTCATCCATACCGGCGCGCTCGCCGATCTCGGGTCCGAGCATGAAGGAACGCTGAAGATCGTCTTCGCGATTCTGATCGGAGGACTCGGGGTGAAAGCCGCGCTCGTCCCTCTGCACGGCTGGCTGCCGGTGGCGATGGTGGCTCCCGCTCCGGTGAGCGCCCTGCTCCATGCCGTGGCGGTGGTGAAAGCCGGGGCCTTTGGCATCGTGCGCGTGGTCCATGACGTCTATGGCGTGGAATTCTCGCACGGGCTCGGCCTGCTCACTCCGCTGGCGGCGCTCGCCGCCATCACCATCCTCTACGGCTCGCTGCGGGCGCTGGTGCAGGACGACCTGAAGAAGCGTCTCGCCTACTCCACCGTCAGCCAGCTTTCCTACATCACCCTCGGGGTGGCGACGTTCGGCCCCGTCGCCACGGTGGGCGCGTTGGTGCATCTGATCCACCAGGGCATCATGAAAATCACCCTGTTTTTTTGTGCGGGAAACATCGCCGAGACGCTCCATCTCCATCGTGTGAGCGAACTGGACGGAATCGGCCGGCGCATGCCGCTGACCATGGGCGCGTTCACCGCCGCGGCCTTGGGCATGATCGGACTGCCGCCCTTGGCCGGATTTGTCAGCAAGTGGTATCTTGCTCTCGGTGGCGTGCAGGCGGGCCACCCGTGGATCGTCGTCGTGCTCATTGCCAGCAGCCTGCTCAACGCCGCGTATTTCCTGCCGATCATCCACGCGGCTTGGTTCAAGAAGCCGCAGGCGAGTTTCCCGGGGAAAACGTCCCGCGCCGAGTGTTCCTGGCTGTTGCTCGTCCCTCCGCTGACGACCGCCGCCTTTTCGATCGCCGCCGGCGTCTGGGCCGGCGGTGGCTACACCCCGGCGGAACTCGCCCGCCGGATCGCCGACCTGATGCATCCGTCCCCGCCATGATCTGGATCGCCGTCATTCTCCTGCCGTTGGCGCTCGCCCTCCTGCTCCCGCTGCCGGGCGTGGGACGCGGCGCGAGGCTGCTGGTGCCGCTGGCGCCGGTGCCGGCCCTGTGGCTGGCGCTGGCCGGGCCGGCGGACGGCGGCGCGACGTTCGAGCCGCTGGTCCTCGGACTACGGCTCGGTTTCGGCGAGGCCGGGCGGATCTTCCTGCTGTTCACCGCGATGCTGTGGCTGGCGGCCGGGATTTTCGCCCGCGGCTACTTGCGGGACGATCCGAGGCGCGGCCGCTTCCACGGGTTTCACCTGGTCACCATGGCGGGGAACTTCGGCCTGATCCTCGCGCGGGACGTCCCCGCGTTTTACTCGTTCTTCGCCATGATGACTTTCGCCGCCTACGGCTTGGTCATCCATACCGGCACGCCGGCGGCATTGAGAGCGGCGCGCATTTATCTGATCACCGCGGTGGCGGGCGAGGCGTTGTTGTTAGGTGCGATCTTCCTGGCCGTGGGTGCGGCCGACAGCGTGCGGCTCGTGGACATCGGACCGGCCGTGGCGGCATCCCCGCAGCGCGACTTGATCGTGGCCTTGGCGTTCTTCGGCTTTGGCGTGAAAGCCGGCGCATTGCCCGTGCACTTCTGGCTGCCGCTGGCGCATCCGGTGGCACCGGTGCCCGCCAGCGCCGTTCTGAGCGGCGCGATGATCAAGGCCGGCTTGCTCGGCTGGCTGCACTTCCTGCCGCTCGGCCACGGCGCGTTTCCCGGCTGGAGCCTGTTCTGCATCGGCCTCGGACTGGCCGCGGCATTCGGCGCGGTCGTCGCGGGCGCCGTACAGAACGACCCGAAAACCATCCTCGCCTACTCGAGCATCAGCCAGATGGGCGTGATGACCGTCGTCCTCGGCATCGGCCTCGCATCGCCGGCGATCTGGCAGGCGGCGCTGCCCGTGCTGCTGCTCCATGCGCTCAACCACGCGCTGGCGAAAGGCGCGCTTTTCCTCGGCGCCGGCGTCGCGCTCGCGAGCGGCCGGGACGCCCGCCTCCGCCGGTTCGTCATCGCATTGCTGGCGGTCCCGGCATTGGTCATCGCCGGCGCCCCGTGGACCGGTGGCAGCGCGGTCAAATACGCCGTGCAGGATCTCACCGTCGGGCTGCCGGAACACGCCCGCGTTGCGCTCGGCTGGCTACTGCCGCTCACCGCGATCGGCACCCCGCTGCTGCTCGGGCGCTTCCTCTGGCTGACCGCCTGGAAATCGCGCGCGAAACCCCACCGCTCAGCCACTCCGCTGATGTGGGTCTCGTGGTTGGTCGTCGCGGCCGGCACTTGGGTCGGCGTCGCCTGGGCAGCCGCTTTCTATTCCCTTGAAATTGCCGCCACGCCTCCGGGTCCCGCCACACTTTGGAAGAACACCTGGCCGATCCTCGCAGGGCTGGCACTGCTGCTCGGCCTGGGCCGCTTTTTCACCGGCAAGCGCAAGCCCCCTCCCATCCCGGCGGGCGACATCGTCGTACTGCTCGAACGCGTCGCCCACGGCCTGAGGCACATCCCGCTCCGCATGCCCCTCCCCGGCCCCTCCGCGTGGAAGCTGAACTTCGTCGAGCCGCTCGAGCGCCTTGCCGCAAGCGAACGCCGCAGCGACTTCGCCAACCGCCTCGAGGAGCGCCTCCGCCACCGGTCGGTCCCGGGCCTGCTTTTCCTTCTGCTCGCCTTGGCCCTCATCGCCTTTCTGACCTTCGGCACGCCGCTGTCATGAACCGGAAAACCGCCGTCGTCTCCCTGCTCGCGCGCACCTCGCTGTTCGCGGCGCTCTGGGCGCTGCTCAGCGGGAATACCTGGCACGATTCCGCGTTGATCGCCGCCATCGTCCTGGCCGCCGTGGCCACGAGCTTCGCGCTCTGGCCGCCGGGGACGTGGAAATGGCGGCTCGTCCCGCTGCTGAAGTTCGTGCCGTTTTTCCTCCGGGAGTCATTGGCGGGTGGCATCGACGTCGCACGCCGCGCGTTGTCCCCCGGCTTGCCGCTGCAACCGCGGCTGATCGACCACCCGCTCGGCCTCCGGACGGAGTCGGCGCGCGTGTTTTTCTCGTGGGTCGTCAGCCTGCTGCCAGGCACCGCCAGCGTCAGGCTTTTCCCGGATTCGCTGCGCGTCCACGTCCTCGACCACCAGCTGCCCGTGCCGGAAAAGCTGCGACAGCTCGAGGACCACGTGGCCGCGATGTTCGGCGAACGCACGGACTGAACCACCTGCGGTTTGACGACCGTCCGCACGGATGGGATGAGTGGAAGGATCACCTCCCGACCCATCACGCCGCCATGAACCTGCTCCTCTCCTGGCTCGTCCTCACCGTCGCCTTCTGGATCACCGCCGCGGTGTTGCCGGGTTTCCATATCAAAAGCTTCGGCAAGGCACTCCTCGTCGCCGCGATCTTCGGCATCCTCAACGCGCTGCTCGGCTGGTTGTTCTTCGCCGTTTTCACCATCCTCACGCTCGGGATCGCCTGGCTGCTGTCGTTCATCACCCGCTGGATCATCAATGCCATCATGCTGAAAATCACCGCCCGGCTCACCAGCGGGCTGACCATCGACAGCTTCGGCTGGGCCCTTCTCGGCGCGCTGATGATTTCCGGGATCGGCACGCTGCTCGAGTGGCTGATCCTCCGCGCCTTCGCCTGAGGCGGAAGGCACTTCCCGCTTGGCAGCCGGCGATTGCGCGGCACGCTGCCGCCGATGCCTGACGCCGTTTACGTGCGCGATGCCTTCGCGCGCATCGCCGACCGCTACGTCCTGACCAACCACGTCCTGAGCTGCGGGATGGACTTGTGGTGGCGGCGCGTCGTCACCCGGCGCATCCGGCGGTGGAATCCGGCGAGCTTGCTCGATGTCGCGAGCGGCACCGGCGATCTCGCGCTCGAGATCCAGGAAGCCCTCCCGCGGTGCGAGGTGATCGCGTCCGATTTCTGCGCGGAAATGCTCGCCCACGCGCGCAGCCGCGGGCTGGAGAAAACCGTCGTCGCCGACGCGCTGGCGCTGCCATTTTCCGACGCGGGATTCGACGTCGTCACGGTCGCTTTCGGCCTGCGGAACATGGCGGACTACGAAGCCGCCTTGCGCGAAATGCACCGCGTCCTCAAGCCGGGCGGCCGGCTGGTGATCCTCGATTTCTCGCTGCCCGGCGGCGTGATGCGGAAGCCCTACCGCTTCTATCTCCACCGCGTCCTGCCGCGGCTCGCCGGCTGGCTGACCGGTCAGCGCGACGCCTACGAATACCTCGGCGGCTCGATCGAACAATTCCCCGCCGGCGAGGCGATGCGCGAGTTGTTAGGCCGCTGCGGTTTCGTGAAAACGGAAGCCGATCCACTCACCGGCGGCGTCGTTTCCGTCTATGTCGGCCGGAAGCCCGCGGCGAAGTGAACGACGAGGATCAACCGCCTCGGTAATCGGACGGCCGCACTCCCTTTTCGGTGACGAAGGCCTTGGTGAAGTGGCTCAAGCTGTTGTAGCCGACCTCGAACGCCGCCTCGGTCACGTTCCGCTCGCCGTCGCGCAGCAGCTTCGCGGCTTGATCGATCCGGATCTGCCGCAGTTTCTGGCTGAGCGTCTTCCCGGTGTGGTTGCGGAACAAGCGGCTCAAGTAATGCGGCGCGCAGCCGACGTGGCGCGAGAGCTGGCGCAGATCGAGTTCCTCGTCGAAGTGCTCGCGCAGCCAGACCACGGCGTCATCGATCCGCCGCCGGATCGCATCTTGGCGCGGCTCGCCGCCCCTCGCCGGAGCGACGCCGAAAACGCTGAAGCACTCGAGCAATTTCCCCCGGAACCACACCGGCCTCAGCGCCCGCGGCACCGGCGGGGCCATCAGCGACTCGCCGAGATCGCGCTCCGCCAAGGTCATCGACCGCGTCTGGCCGATCTGCTCGGAAGCGCCCTCGACAGCCTTCATTTCCTCCCGAAATGCAGCGTGAAGCAGCGCCGCCGCCGGCCCGAAGCGTGCCTCGAGCCACCGCCCGCTCACCGAAAGCACCACGCACCGGTGCCGCCCGCTGCCGGGCAGGCGGCTCGCATAGAGCTTGCCCTCCCGCGGCGCCCGGCAAATCGCCGCCATGCCCGGAAACACGCTCAGGCGCAGCCGGTCGCCGAATGCCACGCCGCTGCCCTCCAGGTTCAGAATCAGGTGGCAGCGCCCCGGCGGCAGCATCCCGCTCCAGTCGAGCGGAGCCGCCGACTCCGCGTCCATCGCGGAGACCCGCGCCTCCCCGCCGGCCTCGTCGGCGAAGAGTTGTTGGGGCTGCAAGGCGGCGGACACGACGGGGGAAGCTCGGAACGGCGCAAGCCGGATACCGTTGTTGCGACTACGTCGCAATAATTTTGCTTGGCGCGCGGTTGCTCCGCATTGGCGGCGGGTTGCCCCGGCTGGCGGCGCGCCGCAAACGGACGCCACGAATTGGCAAGGGGGCGGGAGCTACGGCCAAGCGATCCGCCGATCGTTTCGCTCGTCCGGCCACGCGCCGGAGCCTGCCAGAAACCATGAAAATGCCACACTCCCGAAAATTGCCATCCTCCCTCGCCGCCGCCACCGTCCTGCTCACCAGCCAAGGCTGGGGAGCCGTGTTGTTGTCGGAATTCGAGTTGGGTCCCGGCCACGAGCGGGTGAGCTGGGAAACCACCCTCACCTCCGAAAACCAGATCGCCAGCGGCGGGGCGCTCAGTTCGTCGAACCCCTCCGGCACGCCGACCTCGGGCACCGGCACCATCGCGCCGGGCGACGGTGGCTTCCGAGCCAGCTCCGGGTTCTACAGTTTCTCCGGAAACTACAGCCTCACCGCCACCCTTTCCGTGCAGGACACCGGGGCGCTGCCGGACATCGGCAACGTCGTCTTCCAGCGCGTGTCGATCATGAACCCGGACTTCACCCTGCAGGAAAACCTCAACTTTGGCGGCGGACCGATGCTGACCTACTTCGACGGCACGCAGAACATCACGGTCGCTCCGGACTTCGCCGGCACCGGCGCGAGCATGACCAGCGGCGAGGGCATGAGTGCGGGAACTTTCCACGCTTTCATCTATCAGTGGGATCTCAGCTCGATTCCGGAAGATATCACGGAGATTTCCATCCATTCGCCGGTCCCGATCCACGCGTCCACGGTGGAGTCGAGCATCGATATCGGCGGCGGTTTCGTCCAAGCCGTGCCCGAGCCGTCGGCGCTGCTCCTTTCCGCCCTGGGTTTCGGGGTGCTCCTGCGCCGTCGGCGCTGAACTTGCTGCCATGGCAAGCGGTGCCCCGCTGGGATCGTCCGGATCCCGGCGGGGCATCGTCGCGTCCGGAGGGTGCTTGGCGGAGGCTTGCGGCGGTTGGCGGCTGGTTGCGCCGGCGGCAAACACTCGCCAAAGGTTGGCAACCCGGCGGAAGCGGGCGCCCCGTGCCGATGGAACGCTCGCGCCGATGAAAACGACATCGATGCTGCTGGCGGCCCTCGCGATCGCCGCCGGGACCGCGAGCGCGGAAGAAAACAAGTTCGAGAAAGACCGCGCCGCGATCCTCGCCATGGCGGGCGACTTCAAGGTCGGGTTTCGCTTCCAGGAGACACTCTCGCTGCGCGCCGACTACGCGATCAAGCCGGACGTCTACGAGGAAAGCGCCTACGAAACCGTCAAGCTCGTGGAGGACACGGGCCGGCGGATCGTGCTCCAGCACCTCCTCCAGGTGGGCGACAGGGTGGTGAAACACTGGGGACAAATCTGGACCTACGAGGACACCGAGATCCTCGAATACCAAGGCGGACGCAAATGGATCACCAGAACACTCGCACCCGAAGAGGCCGCGGGACGCTGGACGCAACGTGTCACGCAGGTGGACGACACACCACGCTACGAAGGCATCGGCCGCTGGGTGCACCATCCGGAATCCAGCGAATGGAGCGCCACCGCCAACCGTCCGCTGCCCCGCCGCGAGCACACCAAGCGCGACGACTACGACCTGCTGTTGGCGACGAACCGCCACACGGTGACCCGCGCGGGATGGTTCCACGAGCAGGACAACACCAAGTGGGTGAAGCGCGATGGAAGGAGTTATCCGCTGTGCCGCGAGATCGGATTCAATCCTTATCTTCGGGTGGAACAACATGACTTCTCCGAAGCCAACGAGTTCTGGAAAAACACCGCCGCGTTCTGGGCCGACGTGCGAAAGGTCTGGGAGGAACTCCAGGACGAAGCCGGGATCACACTGCGGACGAAGTCGGATGACGGCCGGATCTTCGACGTCATGGACGAGTTGGTCGAACGCGCGGAAGACGGCGATCCGCCACCCGTGGAGGAGCTGCGCGAGACGCTGGGCAAGTTTGTCGTCAAAGAAGCACCGAGCCACCAATAACCCGCGGCATTCATCATTCATCATTCATCACTATCCCATGATCCGCACTTGGCCGATTGCTGCCGTGCTGGCGGCAACTGCCGCCGCGGAGGAACCCGATCTGGCGGAGCTTGCCGAGCTGGTGGTGGTCGCGGATCGCAGCGGGCGGACGTGGATCGACACGGCGGGTTCGGTTGTCCGGACGGATGCCGACGCGCTCCTGCGGATCGGCGCGCAGGATCTGGGGGACGTCGCCCGCTATGATCCGACGGTTTCGCTGCCCTTCGACTTCGGCAGCGGCGACGGAGCCTACGCCTACGGGCAGAGCGGCTACGGCAGCATCAACATCCGCGGCATCGAGGGCAACCGGATCGCCATCGAACTGGACGGCATCCGCCAGCCGCCGCAGTACGTTTCCACATCCTTCGACCTCGGCGCGGGCGATGGCGCCGGCGGGATCGGCCGGGACTACTTCGATCCGGCAATGTTCGAGGCGATCGAAGTATTGAAAGGCGGCGCGAGCGCGCTTTACGGCAGCGACGCCCTGGGCGGGGTGGTTTCCTTCCGGACGCCGGACCCGGAGCACTTCCTCCGCGGACAGGATTTCGGCGGATTACTACGCGGGCAGTACTTCTCGGCGAATGGCAGCCTCGCCGCGCAGATCGGCGGGGCGACGCGTGACGGCGACAGCGCGGTGATGCTTCTCTGGGCAGGGCGAGAGGGACACGAGACGGAGAACCACGGCGGCGAGCCCCCGAATCCCGCGGACTTCGAATCCACCTCGTTTCTCCTCAAGGCGGACCACCTGCACGGTCCGCACACTTTCCGTCTCGCGCTGGAAGCGTTCGAGCGCGACCTCTTCACCGACGTCCGCAGCGCGGTGAACTCACCATTCCCGCTGTTCACCGACTTCGTCCACAACGACCAGTTCCTCGAACGCCAACGCGCTAGTCTCCGCTGGCACTACGACACCGGCGGCTCGGTGATCGACGACCTCGAGACCCACCTTTACTGGCAGCACGCCGGCAGCCGCAGCGACAGCGAATCGGCTTCGAAGCCCATCGTCATCGGCGGCATCCCAATCCGCGGGACCGAGCGCAGGCGCGAGCAGAGCATCCATTTCGACACCGGCATCGCCGGGCTGTCCGCCATCGCCCGACGCGCGGTCGGCAGGCACCGGATTCTCGCGGGCATCGACCTCTCCGCCGAGACCAGCGAGAACCGCTACACGCGCATCGATTCCGGCACAGCCGGGAACACGAACCGCACGTCCTTCGCACCGACCGGAACGCTCCGCGCCGGATGGTTCGCGCAGGACGAGATCGCGCTCTCGCCGCGGTGGCAGGTGACGCCGGGCCTGCGGCTGGATTGGCAAACGGTGGAGCCGGATCCGAACGCGGCCTATCTCGAACGGCTCGCTTCACTGGGACGATTCGGCCAAGCGCCGCCGGGCGATTTCGGAAACTTTTCCGTTTCTCCGAGGCTCAGCGTTTCATGGAAGCCGCGGGACACGCTGCATGTCTACGCCAGTTATGCCCGCGGCATCCGGAATCCTTCGGCGGAGGAACTTTCGATGATCTTCGACCACCCGCCGGCCGGAGCCAGCCCGGTCGGCTCGCTGACTGTGCCGAACCCGGACCTCGAGGAGGAGAAGAGCGACGCCTTCGAGATCGGCCTGAAGAGCGAGGGCAATGCCGGACGCTTCCACGCGGCGGCGTTCCACACCGGCTACACCGACTTCATCGAAAACGGCGTTCCCACCGGCCGCCTGGACGATGACGGCCGAGAGATCCTCACGACGGTGAATCGCGGAAAGGCTGAGATCTACGGCATCGAAGCCAGCGGGCACCTCGAGCTCGGCCACTGGTGGGCGGCGGCGGAAGGTTTCACCATCGGCCTGAGCGCTGCAAAAGTCGTCGGCAACAACAAGACCGACGGCCAGCCGCTCAACTCCGTGGAGCCGTTCCAAGCGATCGGATTCCTCGGCTACGACGATCCGGACGGCCGTTTCGGCGGCCGCCTCACCGGCACGTGGACCGATGCCGTCTCGCGCGTGGACGACACCACCAGCCAGGGCACGTTTTTCCGCCCGCCGTCGTGGTTCGCGCTCGACCTCGGACTCTACTGGAAACCAAGCGACACCCTCACGATCCACGCCGGCGTCAAGAACCTGCTCGACGACAAATACTGGGCGTGGAGTTCCGTCCGCCGCGGCGGGGGGCACCTCGGAGGAAACGCTGTCACGGATCGCACCACGGCGCCGGGTCGCAATTTCAGCATCTCCCTCACCAAGACCTTTTGACCGATCATGCACCGGCTCGCCTTTTTCCTCCTGATATCATCCGCCGCGGCCGAGCCGCTCACGCTCACGCCCGTGCGGGACAGCGACGTGTATTCGTTCACGGACGCGCCGACGAGCAGCGTCCACACGCTCGGCGTGACCGCCAGCGGTGAAGGCTCCCCGCATTCGCAGCGGTCGCTTGTCCAATTCGATCTCACCGGCGCGGACGTCGCGGCCGGCCGGGTCGAGTCCGCGATGCTGCGGTTGTATGTCCTCGCACCGGATCCGAACTTCGCGACGCTCGGCGCGGGCAGGGTTTCCGTGCATCCGCAGGAGGCGGCGTGGACAGTCAGCAGCCCGACGCTGCGCTGGAACCACATCCGGCCGCTCGAGCGCATCGGCCTCATCGACATCGGCCCGGAGGCGGCGGACACCTGGGTGGATCTGGACGTGACCGCCACCGTGAGCGCGTGGCTGGGCGGTTCCATGCCGAACCACGGCTTCGTCCTCCAGCCGGAAACCGAATCGCCGGCGACACTCAACGTCACCTTCGCCTCGATGGAACTCGCGAACGCGGGAGTGGCGCCGCAGTTGGTGGTCGTGACCGCCGCCGATTCCGCGCCCGGGTTGACGATCGGCTCGGAGGACGGACGGATCTTCGTCGAATGGCCGGCGCCCGCGAGCGAAGCCTGGCGGCTGCAATGGGCGACCGCGGATCTGCAATGGCAGGACTGGGATGAGGCCCACGCGCCGATCGCGACGGTGGACGGCCGGCGGAAGTTGTATCCGGATCTGCCGCACCCGGCGTGCTTTTTCCGTCTGGCGCGCTAGCCAGCGTCCGCAGGCTGCCAGTCGCGGGACGTCTCGACGCGCACCGCTCCCTGGATCCGCGAAGTCGGGCCGCCGGAAGAACCGGAGACGGCGGTCTGGATGGTCTCCAGTTCCTCGCGCAGGACGAGCGGGTAAACGAGCGAGAGCCAGACCTTGCCGGACTCGATCGAAATGTCCTCGTCGTGCCGGCGTCCGTCGGGCCCCACGACGCCGCGGCGGCTGACGTTTCCGGCGACGGAGAAAACCCCGCACGGATGGCCGTTCGGGTCGTGGTCGAACGAATCGAGCACCAACGTGAGTTCGCCGCTGGATTGGCCGTCGAACAAGATGCCGAGCGCGGGCCCGCTCAGCGGAACCTCGTCGCCGGGTTTGAGGCGGCGCTTGCCGAACCAGTAGTCGCGCGGCACCGCGCCGGCGGCGGTCAGCAGATTGCCGAAGCCGGGCGTCAGCGCGTCGATCCACGCGGCGGCCTTGAAATCGCGGTTGTGGTCCGGCTTCCACGCACCGCCGTCGGCGCGGCGGAAGACAGCGACCAGGCCGGTGAGTTCCGAGGAGTCCGACGCTGCGGGTGCGGCGGGTTTCTTGGCCGCGGGCTTCTTCGCCTTCGGGTCGGCGGCCGCCTCGCCTTCCGGCTCGGGAGCTTTCATGGAAATTTCCTCGAGGGTCAACCGCACATGGTCGCCGATGCGCTCGAAACGGGTCGTCGCCGTCTGGATGGCGTCCAAGGTCACCGCTTCGTTGCCGAGCATCGATTGCTGGAACACCCGGACGCCGTCGAAGGTGGACTTCCGCGTCAGGCGCACCTCGAGCTGGTCCGGAAACGGCACGTCCTTGCGGAAAACCGCGCCTTCCTCGGTGCGGTCCACCAGCGCCTCGAGCGCGGGATCAGGCTCGGCGGAAGTCTCTTCTTCCGCCGCGGCGGCGAGCTTCTCGCTGGCGGCGGCCTTCGCCTTGTCGGCGAGCTGGCGGGCTTTGTCGCAAGCCGGGAGGACCAGGCAGGCGGCGGCGATGAAAAACAAACGGGGACTCATGGATGAACGCGGCGCAGGATCAGCGACGCGCGCGCGAGCGGCAATCCAGCTTTTGGTTCATTTCGATGGCCGGATTCGCCTCGCGCGATTCGCCGACGACCACGGCGGGCACGCCGGCGACCGTCTTGTGGGCGGGGACGTCGGCCAGCACCACGCTGCCGGCGCCGACTTTCGCACCGGTGCCGATTTCCACACGGCCGAGGATTTTCGCGCCCGCGCCGAGCAGCACGCCGGAGCGCACGATCGGGTGGCGGTCGCCGCTTTCCTTGCCGGTGCCGCCGAGCGTCACCTCGTGGAGAATGGAAACGTCGTCCTCGATGATGGCGGTCTCGCCGACCACGAACGAGGTCGCGTGGTCGAGCAGCAGGCCGCAGCCGATCCGGGCTGCCGGATGGATGTCCACGGCAAAGGCCTCGCTGGCCAGGCTCTGGAGGTAGAGCGCGAGCCAGCGGCGGTCGGACGTCCAGAGATGGTGCGCCACGCGGTAGGTGGTGAGTGCGAGGAAGCCCTTGAAGAAAAGCAGCGGCTCGAGCGGCGAGAAGCACGCGGGATCCCGCTCGTACATCGCAAGCAGGTCGCGGGTGGCGGCGTGCACCGTTTCCGGATGATCGTGAAAGACCCGGCTGAAAAGCGGCTCCATCCGCTCGCGGGGCATGTCCCCACGGCCGAGTCGGCGGCCGAGTCGCGCGCCGAGCGCGGCGGCCAGCGACTCGCGCGAGAGGATCACGTCGTCGATGAGCTGGGCGAGATCCGGTTCTTCGGCCACGGCGCGGGCCGCCTCGCCGCGGAGCGACCGCCAGACTTCCTCGATGTCCGCCTTTTTCCCGGAGCACAGCTTCACGGCCTTATGACTCGCCGGGGCCGGGGGGCTGTGGTGGGATTCGCTCATGAGGATCTCGCAGAAATTGGAGTACGCCTGCCGGGCATTGGCGCAGCTGGCCAAGCGCGGCGACGGGCGGACGCTAACACGGCTGGAAGAACTGGCGCAACGGGAAGCCGTGTCCGCGAATTTTTTGGTCCAGATCCTCAACGACCTGCGCCGCGCCGGCCTCGTGGAAAGCCGCCGCGGCAAGGCGGGCGGCTACTTGCTCGCAAAAACCGCGGAGACCATCACGCTGCGCCAAGTCGTCGAGGCGGTGGACCCGGCGCTCCTCCAGCGCACTGTCGCCGGCGAGGGAGAATCCGGAGCGGCGGTGCAGGCGGCTTGGGATGAAGTGGCCGCCGCGCTCGCCGCCGCGCTCGACGCGGTGACGCTCGCCGGCCTCGCCAGCGAGAAGAGCGCCCCGATGTTCCACATCTGAGGACGGGCCGCGGTGACCGGGAAATGCGTGCAATCCCGCGTTAGACAAAGCTCCCCGCCCTGCGTATTCCTGCGTCCATGATCCGCTGGTTCGCGCGCAATGGCATCGCGGCAAATTTCCTGCTCTTCGGCATCCTGCTGTGGGGCGGCTGGTCGCTTTTCGAAAAGGTGCCGCTCGAGGTCCAGCCGGCGATCCAGTTCAAGCAGGTGGACATCCGCGTCCCCTACCGCGGCGGCAGCCCGGAGGACGTGGAACGGGCGGTGATTCTCCCGATCGAGAGCGCGCTCGAGGGGCTGCAAGGCGTCGACTTCATCGAATCCCGCGCCAACAGCGGCAGCGGCCACGTCACCGTCCGCGCCGCCAGTGGAACGAACATCAAGGACCTCCTCGAGGAGGTGAAAACACGCGTCCAGCAGCTCAACAATCTCCCGGGAGAGACGGAACCGCCCCAAGTCTTCATTCCGGACAGCGCCGCGTGGTTCGACGTCATCAAGATCGCGATCACCGGCGACATGGAGGAGGCGGACCTGCTGCGCGCCGCCCGCCGGGTGCGCGATGATCTCATCGAGATCCGCGGGATTTCGCAGGCGGTCGTCCTCGGGGCGAACCCGCTGGAAATCGCCATCGAGGCGGACCCGATGCGGCTGCGCGACTACGGCCTGTCTTTCGCCGACCTCAGCGCGGCCATCCAACGTTCGTCGCTCGACCTGCCCGCCGGCCAGATCCAGACCGACGAGGGCAACCTGATGATCCGCTCGAAAGGCCAGGCCTACGTGCGCCAGGACTTCGAGAACATCGTCATCACCAACGTGAACGGCTCCGAGGTGCGCCTCGGCAATGTCGCGCGCGTCACCGACGGCTTCGAGGAAGGCCGGAAAATCATCCGCTTCAACGGCCGGCCCGCGCTCTTGGTCGAGGTGCTGCGCCTCAACGACGAGAACGCCCTCGACATCGCCGAGGCGGTGAAACGCTACGCCGCCACCGGCCCCGAGCGATTTCCCGAAGGCATCGACCTCCACATCTGGGACGACTCGTCCGTGGAACTCGAAGGCCGGCTCGGCACGCTGGTCACCAGCCTGCTCCAAGGTGGCGTGCTGGTGATGATCGTCCTCGGGCTGTTCCTCCGGCCGATGATCGCCTTCTGGGTCGTCATCGGCATCCCCGTCGCCTTCGCCGGCGCGTTCATCATGATGCCGCACTACGGGATGACGGCGAACGTGATGAGCATTTTCGGCTTCATCATTGTCGTCGGCCTGGTGGTGGACGACGCGATCGTCACCGCGGAGAACATCTACACCAAGCTCCGCGAGGGCATGGAACCCCTCGACGCCGTGACCGAGGGCGCCAAGGAAATCGCCGTGCCGGTGACCTTCGGCGTGCTCACCACGATCGTGGCCTTCATCCCGCTGATGTTCTTCGACGGCTTCTACGGTTCCTTCAGCCGGCAGATCCCGCCGGTGGTGGCCGCGGTGCTGGTTTTCTCGCTGATCGAGACGAAGCTCGCGCTCCCCTGCCACCTCAAGCACGTCAAGGTCCACCGCACGCGCTTCAACGCCTTCGAGCGCTTCCAGAAAACCATCTCCGACGGCCTCGAGCGCTTCGTCGACAAGCTCTACGACCCCGCGCTCCGGTTCACGACGCGCCATCGATACACAACCCTCGCCGCGTTCCTGGCGATTGGCATGGCTTCCATCGGCTTGTTCTCGAGCGGCCGGCTTGGCTTCGTCAACATGCCGTCGATCGACCAAAACCGGATCAACGCCCGCATCCGCATGCCGCAGGACACGCCGGTGCACGTGACCGACGACCGCGTCCTGCGCGTGGCCGCCGTCGTCGACCAGCTCAGGAAGGAATTCGTCGATCCCGGCACCGGCGAATCGCTGATCCGGGACATGGTCACCTCGAGCGGCGGCTGGTCGGCCGACCCGCGCGTGGACCCGCGGTCCGGATTTGTCACGGTGAACGTCCTCGATCCCGGGCTGCGCACGGAGCCCGGCCCGAAAAACAGCGAGATCGCCGCCCGCTGGCTCGAGCTGGTGGGCGATCTGCCGGATGTGGAAAACCTCCGCATTTCCGGTGACCGCGGCGGCGGTCGCGGCGGGGACGACGAGCTGGAATCGATCAACATCGAGCTCCGCGGACCGGCTTCGGAAGAAAAGACCGCCGTGATGCGCGAGATCGAGGACCTGCTCGAATCCTACGAAGGCATCGCCAGCGCCTGGAACAATGCCGGCGGAAACCAGGACGAGCTGCTCATCACCATCCGCCCCGAAGGCGAGGCGCTCGGACTCACCCAGCGCGACCTCGCCAACCAGGTGCGCGCCGCGTTCTTCGGCCAGGAAGCCCAGCGGGTGCAGCGCGACCGCGATGACATCCGCGTGATGGTCCGCCTGCCGCTCGAGCAGCGGCAGTCGCTCAGCACGCTCGACCACCTCCGCATCCGCACGCCCGCCGGCGGCGAGGCCCCCTTCAACACGGTGGCCCGGGCGGAATTCTCGCGCACCCGCGACGACATCCGGCGAATCGACGGCGCCCAGGTGGTTTCCGTTTCCGCCCAGCCGGAAGACGAAACGGTGGACGTCGTCGCGATCGCGCGGAACCTCGCTCCGCTGATCGACGATATTCTCAACCAATACCCCGAGCTCTCCTGGCGCTACACCGGCTACGTCGCCGAACACGAGGAAACCAAGAAGCGCTCGCTGGTCGGCGGGATCGCCTTGTTCTTCGCCCTCTACGCGCTGCTGGCCATCCCGTTCCGCTCGCTCTACCAACCGTTTTTCGTGATGCTGGCCGTGCCCTTCGGCGCGATCGGCGCGCTCTTCGGCCACCTCATCATGGACATCACGCCGTCGTATCTCTCGATCTTCGGCATGCTCGCCCTCGCCGGCGTGGTGGTGAACGACTCGCTGGTGATGGTGGACTTCATCAACCAACGCGTCCGCTCCGGGCAGGATCTTTTCGAATCGGCCATCCAGTCCGGCACCCGGCGGTTCCGGCCGATCCTGCTCACTTCGCTCACTACCTTCGTCGGCCTCGTTCCGCTGATGTTCGATCCTTCACTCCAGGCCCAGCTCCTCATTCCGATGGCCGTCTCACTGGCCTTCGGCATCCTTTTCGCCACGGCGATCACGCTGTTCCTGATTCCCGCTACGTACGTCGCCGCCGAGGACATCCGCGGCCACCTCGCCCGCTCGTGGTCGTGGTACAAGCGGCCCTTCCGCCCGGGACTGGATGAGAACCTGCCGGCCCGCGCCGAATCCTGACCGCTGCCGGAGAATCACTCGCTCCGGCCAATCCGGCGCACTACCCGGAGCGCGACCAACGAAATAGCGAACAGCGCCAGCGTGCCGCCACCGTCCGGCACGCTCGCCGACCGCAGCGAGGCGCCCTGCAAGCCGGGCCCGCGGTAGAAGATCTGGTCCTGGCGCCAGATGCCGTGGGATTCCGGCAGGCTGTCGCCGCCCGGACCGTCAAAGCGCGTCAGGTTCAGAACGCCGACGGCGGTGCCGGTGTAGGCGTCCTTGGCGGTCCCGCCGAAAGTGACGTCCAGCACGCTCCACATCTCCGCGTCGGGCACTCCGCCCGCCTCATCCTCGAGCCACCAGATCATCCGCTGGAGGCGCTCGCCTCCGGCCACGTCGTAGGTGAAGTCCGGAACGACGGAGGCGAGCGCGCCCAAGGCGAATTTTTCATACAGATAAGCGCTGCCCACCGAAAGCGGATCGCCCGCCGGCAGCGAATCCGTCGCACCTGACAACTCGGCCCCGTAGGTCCGGCCACTCTGGAAGTAGACTTCGGATTCGAGGCAGAACGTCCAGACTCGCGTCGACAACGCGCTCATCGCCAGTGGATGATAATAGGACAAAGCTCCGGCCAAAGAACCGGAAAGCTCGGCCGTGTATTTGCCGATCGGAGCCTCGGCGTGCAGCTCCAGCGAGTAGCTGGCCGCCATGGCCGGGGCCGCGGTGCCGACGAGCATGATGCCAAGCAGCAGCCGCGACCCCAAGCGGGGGGATTTTGCCGTTCTCATGGATTCTGCCGGGGGGAAGAACCGGTGAAGTCCCGGCGAGCATGTGCCATGCCAACGAAGAAATCGACGACGCAACCTGTTACCCTTCAGCGGCTTGCGCGCGCGACAAAATCCTCATCAATTGCCGGAGCGGGGATGGTGTCAACAATTCCGACACCTCTTCC
>CBFGTW010000053.1:0-27271 GCA_965651855.1 uncultured Verrucomicrobiales bacterium | reverse complement strand
CGAAGGGCTCGTCCATGAACAGGACGCGCGGCTGGTTGGCGAGCGCGCGGGCGATGGCCACGCGCTGCTTCATGCCGCCGGAAAGCTGGTGCGGGTAGGCGTTTTCGAAGCGCGAGAGCCCGACCAGCTCGATCCACTGGCGCGCCTCGCTCTCGGCATGCAGATCGGCCGCTCCGGCGACTTTCGGACCGAACATCACGTTCTGCTTCACCGTGAGCCACGGGAACAAGGTGTAACTCTGGAAGACCATGCCACGGTCGCGACCGGGGCCGGAGACGGCTTCGCCGTAAACCCGCACGGCACCCTCGCTCGATGTTTCCAAGCCGGCGAGGATGCGAACGAGCGTCGATTTCCCGCAGCCGGAGGGGCCGATCACGGAGAGCAGCTCGCGCTGGTGGACGGAGAAGGAAACGTCCTGGAGTGCGGTGACCGTTCCGCGCGGCGTGTCGAAACGCTTGCCGAGGTGTTCGACGCTGAGCGCGACCTCGCGCTGGCGGAGCCTTTCAAAGCGGGCGCGGACATCCGGCGATTGTTCGCGGTAATCCGGGAGGGTGGAAGCGGGCATGGTTCAGGAAGTCTTGCTCGAGGCGCGGGCGAGGCGGGCGGACTCGTCGGCGGCGACGCGCTCGCGGGCGGCGCTCATCACGAGCCGGTAGGGATAGGTGAAGAAGCGGGCGATCCCGCGCGAGAAGCGGCTGGACTGGCCGGTCCACGGGAAAAGCAGGCCGCGGAGCCAGGCGAGGATCTGATCGGTGAGGAAGCCGGTGACGCCGATCAGGATGATCACCGGAAAGACTCGGTCGAAATTGCGGAAGCGGCCCTGGGTTTCGATGAACTCGGTGAGGCCGCTCTTCACCCCGATCAGTTCGGCGATGACGAGCCAGGTCCAGGCCCAGCCGAGGAGGATGCGCAGGTCGTTGTAGAGGTCCGGGAGGATGCCGGGCAGGACCACGCGGCCGACGAGTTGCCGCGGTTTCGCGCCGAGCGTCTGCGCCGCCTCGAGCAGCGCGGGATCGAGCAGCCGGGTCGTTTTTGAAACGACCAAGATGAGCTGAAAGACGGTGCCGATGAAGACGAGCGCGATCTTCGGTGCGTCGCCCGCGAGCAGCACCGCGACCAGCAACGTGCTGAAGGTCGGAGCCGGAAGATAGCGGAAGAAGTCCACGAAGGGCTCGAAGAGCTTCGAGAAGAAATCGAAGACGCCGCAGAGGATGCCGATCGGCAGACCGATGATGCAGGCCCAGAAGAAGCCGAGGAAAACGATGCGCAACGAGGCGCGGAAACGTTCCGCCATGGACGGCGCGTCGTTGGCCGGCTCGGTGGTGAAGTCGTGCCAGCCGGTGACGAACACCTCGTGCGGCGCGGGGAGATAGGCCGGGTTCGCCGGCCGGCCTTGCGGCACGAGCTTCAGCAGCGGTTCCTCGGGGAGCGTCTTGAAGGAAAACTCCGGTGCAAGGGCGGAGAGGCGGCTCCAGTTGTCGCGGACGATGACGAGGTTTTCTTCCGTTAGAGCCGGCTTGGCGGATACTTTTTCGCCCGTGGCGAGGTCGCGCCAGATGGCGTAGAGGGCGGCGTCGTCCTGCTCGCTCCCGCGCGGCAGCCAGCCGTTGGCGATGGCGAGCGGGGCAATCTGGCGGAGGAGTTTCTGGTTTTTCCGGCGGGCTCCCGTTTCCGCAGTGCTGCTTTCGAGGGCCGCCCGGGTCATCTCGTTTTCGGCCCGCACGGCTTCCACGAACGTCGGGAAATAATCCCGGCTCACGTGGTCCCCGGCGGTGAAGACGGTGGTCACATCTTCCCGCTCCGCCGACAGTTCGATCTTGATGTCCGGGTGCCAGATCCACGGGACGTAGGAGACAAGGCACCACAGCGCGAGCGGCAGGACGAACGAGGCGATCGTCAGCACGCCGCGGCGGCTGTGGGGCAGCTCCCGGCGCACGGCGAACCAGGAAGTGGCGGAGGGGTTTTTCGACATCGGCGGAGCGGCGGAGAGTCACGGGCGGCGGCCGGCCGGAGCCGGCCGCGCGCGAGGAGCGGGAATCACTTGTTCTCCGCGAACGCCTTGGTGAACGAGGGATCGAGGTATTTCGCGGGATCCTGGCTGTCCGCATAGACCTCGAACTTCAGGTTGAAGTCGTTCACGTGGCGGGTGGAGCCGAAGACCGAGCCGAGGCCCTCGGCGTCTTCCCAGCGCTTCAGCGCCTCGTCGAGCGTGAGGATATAGGTGCCCTTGAACAGCGGCTCGTATTCCTCCGGCTTGATGCCGACCCGCGCCGAGAGGATTCCCAGCGCCTCGTCGAGATTCTCCTCGTCCTTGAGGAAATCGACGATCTTGTACCAAACCTGCACGACCTTCGCCCACTCGTCGCGGTTCGCCTCGAGGCTCTCGGGCGAAACGAAAAGCAGGTCGTAGATGATGCCCGGCGCGTCCGCGGAGGTGAACACCGGCTTGGAGCCCGGCAGCGCCTTGAGCGCCTGGCCGGAGTTCGGCTGCCATGCGCCGATGGCGTCCACCGCCTTGGAGGCGAGTACCTGCGGCGTCTCGTTGGTCGGCGTGTTGACGACCGTCACGTCATCGGCGGAAATGCCGTTCTTCTCGAGGCCGGTGAGCAGGAGCAGGTGGCAGACGAAGCCCTCCTCCACGCCCACCTTTTTGCCTTTCAAGCCCTTGATGTCATCGATTCCGGGAGCGGCCACGATCATGTCGTTGCCGTTGGAAAAGTCGTTGATGAGAATGCCGACCGAGGGCTTGCCGGTGGCGCCGGTCACCAAGGCGTCGCCATTCGTCATGCAGACGGCGTCGACCTTTCCGGCGACGTAAGCGTCCATCGACGGGACATAGTCGAACCACGAGAACTCGACGTCGACGCCGGCTTCCTTGAACCAGCCTTTCTGGATGCCGATTTCCCACGCGACCCAGCCGGGCCAGTCGGAGTAGGCGATCTTGAGCGGCTCGGCCAAGAGCTTCGTCGGGAACGCGCAGGCGGCCACGAGCGCCGCGAGGAGGATGCGTGATGTTTTCATAGGCGTTGGGGAATGGAGCGCTTCCCGTCGCCGCTTCGATATGAAGAATGCGGAGAAACGTCATACCCGGATGAGCATCCGCCATACCAGCTTTCCGGCCGCGCACAAAAAAGGAGCGGCCGCTTTCGCGACCGCTCCCGGATTGGATGTTTGCTGTGACAGCGACTCGATCAGAAGCCGACGCTGAGCATCACGCCGCCGACGAACTGGTTCTTGGCACCCGCGTTGAGGGTCGGGGTGGCGCCCGAGTCATCGCTGAGCGAGAGCGAACCGGCGATGAACGGCGACAGCGTCGCGTTTTCGCGGAACGCGTAGTCGAGCGAGACCTTGGTGGTGAGGTGGGCGAAGTCGCTGTGCTCGACGTAGTAGCCGAGGGCGTTGTCCACGTTCAGGGTCAGGCAGCTGTTGATCGGGAAGCTCTTGCCGAAGCCGAGTTCCGCGTAGCCGTCGTTGTCGGTCTCGATGTCCCAGAAGTAGGTCAGCGAGGCGTTGAAGCCGAAGAATTCGCGGGAAAGCGAAAAGTAGACTTCCTGGGCATCGTCGATCGGCAGGATGAGGGCGTTTCCACTGCCTTGATTGAAGTGGTAGTAAATGTAGCCGACTGCCGCGGTGGCGAAGCCAAGATCCTTGGAAACCTCGGCGTAGAGGTCGAGCTCGTCCTCATTGCGGTTCAGACTGCCAATGCCGACGGGCGCGTGGAAGTTGCCGTACCAAGCACCGGCGCTGACGCCGAGGCCTTGCCATTCGGCGGCCACGTCAACACCCGCTTCCACGAGGTCCTGGCCGAGGTTGAGGCCGCGGAAAATGTACTCGTTGGTGTAGCCGACGTGGATTTCGCCTTCAAGTTCCGCCGAAGCGTTGCCGGCCGCGAGGGCGGAGGCAGCTGCCAGGGCGCCGATGGTTTTGCAGTAGTTGCGCATCTTGTTAGTTTGGTTTCGGTTGCTGCTTTTGTCCCGGGCCGGGCCGCTGGGCGGCGCCGGAAGGAACGACACGGATCTGGCTGCCGGACGTGGGAGGCTGCCGGAGGTCGATCATCGGCGGAATTGATTAGGAATTCCTAACGATCTGTCCAGCAAATTCGGTCGGGCATCAGGTGTCCGTTGGCGGAGGCTTAGCCAGCGCCGGAAGGGCTGGCAAGGGGGAAACGAAAAATTCGAGAAGGGCTTCCGACCCTCTGATAGGAGCTGTTGGAGGCGCTCCAGTTGGCCTGCCCGTAGGCGTGGCGGCCGCCGGTTCGAGTTGGCACGGACGATGCTTTCCTGCCGCACCGTCGCCGCGGGGATGCGGATTCCCCGCATGCATTCCAGGCGGCGTTCCATCCGACCAACCTTGACCACCATGACCAGTCGATACCTAACGAAATGGCGGGCCCTAGCGGCCGCGGCGTTCGCCTTCGCCGCTCTCCCCATGATGCCTGCCCACGCGCAGGACGAACCCGCACCGCCTCCCGTGGAGGAGGTGGCCCCTGAGGCCGAAGCGCCTCCGGCTGCGGCCGAGGCCGCCGGCGAGGCCGAAGCGGGACCCGTGGACGACTACCTCGAGCTGGTCGAGTCTTATGGACCCGAGTTCGCGCCTGCCTTCGACTTCTTCGCCGTCTCGATGCTGTGGACCTGCATCGGCGCGGCGCTCGTCTTCATCATGCACCTCGGCTTCGCCACGCTCGAGGCCGGCCTGACGCAGAAGAAGAACACGGTGAACATTCTCTTCAAGAACGTGTTCGTCATCTGCATGGGCCTGCTGACATACGCGGCGATCGGCTTCGCAACGCACTACCCCGGCGAGGCAGGAACCTGGAACGGCTTTCTCAAGTTCGGCGGGCCGATCGGCGACCTGAACGCGGACGGCGGGAGCAACTGGGGCTATGGCGGTCTCGCCCTCGCCATGACGGGCTACGGTGATTTCATCTTCCAGGCGATGTTCGCGGCCACGGCGGCCACCATCGTTTCGGGAGCCGTCGCGGAGCGAATCAAGCTGCCGAGCTTCATGATCTACGCGACCATTCTGGTGGCGATCGGCTATCCCATCGCGGGCTCCTGGCATTGGGGACAAGGTTTCCTCAACCAGTTGTCGGTTCCCTTCAAGGACTTCGCCGGCTCCACGGTCGTCCATGGCTTCGGCGGCGCGGCGGCTCTTGCAGCGGTCATCATTCTCGGTCCGCGCGCCGGGAAATACGTCGCCGGCGGCATCAAGCCGATCGTCGGCCACAGCATGCCCCTCGCGACCATCGGCGCTCTGCTCCTCTGGTTCGGCTGGTTCGGCTTCAACGGTGCCTCCGTGCTTTCCGCCGATCCCGCGGCGCTCGGCCATGTTTTCACCACCACCGCACTTTCGGCGGCTGCGGGCGGCCTCGCCTCGATGTTCACCTCGATGATCGTGCTCAAGAAGCCGGACCTCTCGATGGCGCTCAACGGATTCCTGGCCGGTCTGGTTTCCATCACGGCCGGCGCCGATGCGGTCGGCCCGTGGCAAGCGGTCTTCATGGGCCTCTTCGGCGGTATCCTGGTCGTCTTCTCCGTGGTGGTGCTCGACAAGATGAAAATCGACGATCCGGTGGGCGCCATCTCCGTCCACGGCGTGGTCGGCATCTGGGGCACCTTGGCGGTCGGCCTGCCGTTCTTGAACGGTGGCAACGACGAGATCTCCCTCGTTTCGCAGATCATCGGCGTCGCCTCCGTCTACATCTTCGCGTTCGTCTTCTCCTTCGCGATCTTCTTCATCGTGAAAGCGATCATGGGCGTGCGGGTCAGCCCGGAAGAGGAAGCCGAAGGCCTCGACCTCGGGGAACACGGTCAGGAAGCCTACGTCCACGACTGATCCTCCTCCCCCTCGGAGAACCTCCACGGGCGGGCCGGCGACGGTCCGCCCGTTTTTTCGTCCGGTTTTCATTTGGCAGGGCCGGGCGCGGGAGGTTCCTTTCGCGGTGGTGAAACGACGGACGTTCCGCGGCATCTTGCTCGCCCTATTGGTGGGCGCGTCGGCCGTCGCGATCTGGAGCTGGTTCCGTCCCTACGATTGGGCGCCGGATCCCGAGGCGCGCTACGGGATCCGCGCCGCGCAGTTGATCCGAGACCAGTCGTATTTCTGGCTGAACGTCCAGCTCGACCGCACCGGAAACGCCGAGCACGACCTCCTCAAGCCGGTGCGCCTCGAGACCGCGGCCGGCCGGCGCATCGAGCCGGCGGACACCACCTTCGAAGGGACGCCCGAGACCGGCACCACCCGCATCTGGTTCCGCTTCTGGCTGGAAAAATCCGACCTCGAAGGCCCGTTGAAGCTCCACCTGAACGACGGCGCCCTCGACGTGAAAACCACTTCCGGCATTCCCTCACTCGGCGCGACCGGCGAACGCGTCTTCACCTCCCATCGCTGGTAACACCCCGCCGCGCCCGCATGCCCTGGCTGCTCATCGACAATTCGAACACCCGGACGAAATTCGCCCTCGGCGACCAAGCCGCCCTCCACCCGTGGCGCGCGGCCTTGCCCACGGCCGGGGTTTCCGCGGAGAGCCTCCGCCGCCTGCTCGACGGGGTGACCTTCGATGCCGCGCTCGTCGGCTCGGTCGTTCCGGAAAAAGCGGCCGTGATCCGCGAAGCCCTCACCGACAGGGGGAGTGTCCATTTTCTCGACCACACCAGCCCGCTCGGCATGGCGCTCGACTACCCGGAGCCGCGGCAGATCGGGGCGGACCGCCTCGCCAACGCCGTCGGCGTCCTCGCTCGCCATGGCGCGCCGGCCATCGTGATCGACTTCGGCACCGCCGTGACCTTCGACATCGTGTCCGCCAAGCCCGCTTACTGCGGCGGCGTCATCGCCCCGGGGCTGGGCGCGATGACCGGCTACCTGACGCGGAAAACCGCGCTCCTGCCCGAGATCCAGCTCGAGGAGCCGCCATCGGCCATCGGAAAATCCACCACGCTCGCGATGCAGGCCGGCGCCGTCTTCGGCTACCGGGGCCTGGTGAAGGAAATCCTGGCGAAGATCCGCGCCGAACTGCCGGGCGAGCCGAAAATCATCGCCACCGGCGGGGACGCCGCCCTCATCGCCCGCGGCGTGGCGGAAATCCAGGCGGTGGACCCGGATCTGACCCTCGACGGCCTGCGCCAGGTGGCGCGCCGCGTGTTTTTGCAGTCCTAACCGAAAAAGTCGTGCCCATACGGAGTGATTACGATAGAGATGCAGCCATGAGCGATACTCCCCTCGCGATCGGCATCGACTTTGGCGGCACATCCGTGAAGGCAGGCGTCGTTTTCCGGGGAAACATCATCGATCACGCCCCGCCGATCGCGACCCAGGATTTCGATGGGCCGGAGGAGGTGATCGGCGCTTTGGTGCGGGTGATCGAGGATCTGCGCGCCCGGCATCCGCGGGTGGCGGCCATCGGCATCGGCATGCCCGGCTTCGTCGATTACAAGCGCGGCCAGGTGCTCGGCCTCACCAACGTCCGCGGCTGGGACGGAATCCCGCTCAAGAAAATGCTCGAGGACCAGGCGAACCTGCCGGCGGTGGTGGAAAACGACGCCAACTGCATGGCTTTCGCCGAGTGGAAACGCGGCGCCGGCCGCGGCCTCCAGCACCTCGTGTGCATCACGCTCGGCACCGGCGTGGGCGGCGGCATCGTCGTGAACGGCCAGCTCGTGCGTGGCGCGCGCCATGCCGCCGGCGAGATCGGCCAAACGTCCATCGACTACCAAGGCCGCCCCGGGCACTACGGAAACCTCGGCGCGCTCGAGGACTACGTCGGCAACCGCGAGATCACCACCGCCGCCTACGAGGCCTACCTGGGGGAGGGGATCCAGAAGGATTTGGAAGACTGCACGCCCGCCGCGCTCGCCGCCGCGGGCCACGCGGGGGATCCCGTTGCCCTGGGGATGTGGCAGGACATCGGACGGAAGCTGGCCACCGCCCTCATGAACTGCTGCTGGCTGCTCAATCCGCAGGCGATCGTCATCGGTGGCGGCGTGGCGCGGGCCGGCGAGCTGCTGTTCCAGCCGCTCACCGCGCACCTTTTCGCCCAACTTTCGCCGCCGTTCAAAGACCACCTCATGATCCTCCCGGCGCGCTTCGGCAACGAAGCCGGGACAATCGGCGCGGCGGCTCTGGCGCTCGAGTCCGCGGGCTATCTGATCGAGCCGTGAGGCGGCCGTCGCGAAAAGCCGCCGCGGTTCTTTGATTTCGCGGAGTTCCGTGTCTATCGGTTTCCGCGATGAAACCGACAACTACCCCGATGGACCGCCGCCACTTCGTGAAACTCGGAGCGCTCGCCGCCACCGCGGCCGCCATGGCCCCCGCCGGAGCCCGCGCGCAGACGCCGAAGCAATCGCTGCCCGAGCTGCCATACGCGTACGACGCGCTCGCCCCGCACATCGACGCGCGGACCATGGAGATCCACCACTCGAAGCATCACCAAGGCTACGTCAACAATCTGAACACCGCGCTCGAGTCCGCGGACGGCCTGCCGAACTCGCTCGAAGGTCTGCTCGCGGACCTGCCCTCTGTCAGCGACGAGAGCCTGCGCACCACCTTGCGCAACAACGGCGGCGGCCACTGGAACCACGATTTCTTTTGGAAAAGCATGGCTCCGGCATCCGATTCCGGCGCGGCGAGCCCTGAATTGGCCGCCGCCATCGCCGAGCACTTCGGCTCGCTGGACGCCTTCAAAAAGCAGTTTGGCGAGGCGGCCGGCTCCCGCTTCGGCTCCGGCTGGGCGTGGCTGATCCGCAAGGACGGCGAACTGAAAATCGTCAGCACGCCCAACCAGGACAACCCGCTCATGCGCGGCATCGTTCCGGATTCCGACCTCGGCAAACCTCTTCTCGGCATCGACGTCTGGGAGCACGCCTACTACCTCGAATACCAGAACCGTCGCGCCGACTACGTCACCGCCTGGTGGAACGTCGTGAACTGGCCCGCCGTCTCCCAGCGTTTCGGGGAATGAGGATAAGGGATATTGGGGATTTGTTAATTGGGTTAATTGGGGGGGCTGATTCCCCAATCTCCCAATTACCCAATATCCTAATCCCCCTTCCGCTTCCCCTCACCCCGTCGTCCGGAGGCCGGAGGCGATGGCGTTGATCGAGAGCAGGAGCTTCGGCAGCAGCGCTTCGGCTTGTTGGCGCCGGCCTTTCGCCAAGTGGTCGCGCCACTCGCGCAGCAGCGTGATCTGCTGGTGGTGAAGCATCCGCAGCGGGGCTTCGCGGATGTCGAGCGTCTTCGCCATCCGCGGCCGGCGGTCGCGCATCCCGCCGTCGAACAACTTCGAGAGCGCGCCGCCAGTCCGCTCGAATTCCTCCACGATCAGGGCGAAGAAGCGATCGCGCAGGACGGTGTCCGTCACGAGTCCGGCGTAGTCGCGCATCAGCGTCAGGTTCGCCGAGGCGAGATTGGTCTCCACGTTGGTGAGGACGTAGCTGAGGAAAGTCGAGCGCGGCAGCGAGTCCTTGAAGGAGGCATAGCCTGACGGGTCTTCCTTTTCCAAAGCTTCGAGTGCCGAACCCACGCCGAACCAGCCCGGTAGATAAAACCGCGCTTGCGTCCAGGAGAAGACCCAGGGAATCGCGCGCAGATCGCTGATCGAGTGGCCCTTTTTCCCCGTCCGGCGCGCCGGGCGCGAGCCGATCCGGGCGTTCTCCAAGGCATCGATCGGCGTGGCCTGGCGGTAGAAATCAATGAACCCCGGCTCGTGGAGAAAATTCTGGTAAGCCTGCTGGCTCACTTCCGCCAGCCGCGGCATGAACGCTTCGCAGGGGTCCTCGGCGCGTTCCAGATGGCGGTGCCGGGCGGTGGTCACGGCGGCTCCGGCGAGCAGCAGCTCGAGATTGAAGGTCGCGTTGGCGAGGTTCGCGTATTTCTGGACGATCGTCTCGCCCTGCTCGGTCATGCGGAACGCGCCGCTCATCGAGCCGTGCGGAAGCGCCGCCATGAACCAGTGCGTCGGTCCCGCCCCGCGGGAGATCGTGCCGCCACGGCCGTGGAAGAAGCACAGCTCGACGCCGCGTTCCTTCGCCACCCCGGCCAGCGCCTCCTGCGCGCGGTGCAGGGCGAACTGCGCGGCGAGAATGCCGCAGTCCTTGTTGGAATCCGAGTAGCCGAGCATCACCTGCTGGGCCGTCGGGCCGCCGGCGGCGATCTGCGCGGCGCGCGAGCGCTTCGTCAGCGGATGATCGATGAACTCGGCGAGCAAGCCCGGCGAGCGGTCGAGATCGTCCATGGTTTCGAACAGCGGCACCACCTGCAGCGGGCAGGCGAGGCCCTCCGGGGTGCGTTCCATCAGCCCGGCCTCGCGGGCGAGCAGATAGACGCCGAGGAGGTCGGAAACCTGGCGCGTCATGGAAACGATCAGCGCCCCGAGGCCGGCGATGCCGCGCGAGCGATGGTGGCGGACGAGCACCCGGTAGCAATCGAGCACCGCGTCCGCTTCCGGGCCGGCGCGCAGGTCGTCGTGCTGGAACGGCCTCGGCGATTCGAGCTCACGGTTGAGGAATTCCAGCCGCCTGTCTTCCGGCCATTCCGCGTAGCTGTCGCCCTCCGGGACGCCGGCGGCGACCAACAGCTGGGCGATCGCCTTGTCGTGGAACTCGGAGTTTTGCCGGACGTCGAGCGTCGCCAGGTGGAAGCCGAACATTTCCAACTTGTGGCGCAGCGGCCGGATCGCCTGCTCTTCGAGCAGGTGGCAGCCCACATCGGCGAGCGTGCGCGAGATCAGGTTCAGGTCGCCGAGCAGGCCGGCGGGATTCGAATATCCCGGGCGACCCTTGATTTGCTGCCGCAGGCGCAACGCCATCAGCGCGGCCATCTGCCGCCACGGTTCCTCGGCGTGATGTTGGAAAATTTCCTGCACCTCGTCCTCGGCGGAAACCACGAACGACAACTCGTCGATCCGCGCCTGCAACTCGTCCGGGGCCGGCGTGAGGTGGCGGGAGAGCGTGAGTTGGGACGCGAGTTCCCGCAGTTCGCGCTCGAGCAGCTCGAGCGCGGCGGTGCGCAGCTCCTCGAGCGCGCGCTCGGTCACGGCCGGCGTCACCAGCGGGTGGCCGTCGCGGTCGCCGCCGATCCATGTGCCGAACGAAAGCCGCGGGATGTTGCCCGCCGAGCGGAGCGTCTCCAGCGGCAGGCCGGCGTCGCGCCAAGCTTCGGTGAAATGCAGGTCGAGCCGGTTGAGCGCCGCGGGGAAGAGGTCGCGCAGGTAGTGGATCGCGTTGCGCAGCTCGCTCGTGATGTCCGGCCGGACGAGGTGGATCTCGGCGGTGCGCCACAGCGTCTCGAGAATCGTGACGATTTTCTCGCGGATTCGGCGTTTTTCGCGGTCGGTGTATTTCGGGTACTCGTTGCGCACCATCGTCTCATAGAGCGCGCGGTGGCGTTCGCGGACGCTCGAGCGTTTCGCCTCGGTCGGGTGGGCGGTGAGCACCGGCTCGACGCGCACATCCTTGAGCACCTCGAGGATTTCCTGCGGTCCGAGTCCGATCGCGCGGAGGTCGCGCAGGGCTTGTGGCCAAAGCCCGCGGATCGATTCCGCGCCGAGCGCCTTTTCGCGTTCGCGACGGATCTCCGCGGCCACGCGTTCCTCGACCATGTTGAGGAGCTGGAAGGCGATCGAGTAGAGCTGCGGCAGCCCGGCCGGCGCGGCCTGCGGGTCCGGCTCGACGCCGAGCCACGGCAGGTAGGGCACCAGTTCGGTTTCCCCCGAGCTTTGCAGCGCGTCCTTCAGGCAGCTCATCAGGAAGGCCAGCGTCTCGTCGATCAGCCCGAAGCCTTCGAGGCGGAGCTGCTCACGGGTGGGGGTTCCGGTCGGTTCGGTCATGCGCGCGGGCAACCAAGCACAATCCGAGCCGACGGTGAAAGGGGATAAAGCGGGCGGGGTCGGACAAGTCTGACGGGTCTGACGGGTCTGACGGGTCTGACGGGTCTGACGGGTCTGACGGGTCTGGCCAGTCGGACGAAGCTCCCCAATGCGACCCGAATCCGGGCAGCGCGAGCTACTCCCGGGGCGGCCGGACAATGAGCGAGCCGTCCGCGGCTCGTTCGCTCTCGGGCTGGCTGGGCACGCTGGTGGCGCGGAATTGCTCTTCGGCCGGCATGTTGAGCATGTCCTGAGGCAAGCGCAGGCCACGGGTGGTCGGCGGCGCGTCGGACTCCGGAGGAGCCGGGAGTTCGGCGGTTTCTCCGGGTTCTTGCTCCGCTTCGGCGGGAGCGTCTTCGGCGGCGGTCTCAGCTCCGGCTTCCGCGCCGGGAATGGGCTCGGTGGTTTCCTCGGTGGTGTTCTGCGCGCACGACGCGAGGAACGCGCCGACGGCGAGACAGGCCAGCGATTTGCCGAGAGGGGTCATCGGGAAATCTTGAACGCCGCAGCCCTCAGCGGGACTCGATCGGCGGGACGGGCTTCAGCTCGCTCGGGCCGGTGTAGAGCGTGAGCGGACGGTAGAGGCGGTTGTCGCGGAGCTGCTCGAGCACCTGCGCGGTCCAGCCGGACGTGCGCGCGATCGCGAAGACCGGGGTGAAAAGATCGGTCGGCAGGCCCATCGAGTAGTAAACGGTGGCCGAGTAGAAATCGACGTTCGCCTCGAGGCCTTTCCGCTCGCGCATGATCTCGGCGATGCGTTCGGACATCTGGATCCATTTCGGCTCGCCGAGTTCTTCGGTGAGCTGGACGGCGAGCTTGCGGAGGTGCGGCGCGCGCGGGTCCAGCGTCTTGTAGATCCGGTGGCCGATGCCCATGATCTTCTCCTTCCGCGCGAGCTTGCCTTCGACGTATTCGTCCACCTTCGCGGGATCGTCGATCTCCTGGAGCATGTGGATCACGCCCTCGTTCGCGCCGCCGTGGAGCGGGCCCTTGAGCGTGCCGATCGCCGAGGTGACGGCGGAATACATGTCCGAGAGCGTCGCGATGGTCACGCGGGCGGAGAACGTCGAGGCGTTCATGCCGTGGTCGGCGTGGAGGATGAGGGCGACGTCGAGCGTGCGGATGGCGCGCTCGCCCGGCATCTCGCCATTGATCAGGTAGAGGAAGTGCGCGGCTTCGTTCAGGTCGTCGCGCACGGCCGGGAGGTCGAGCCCTTGGCGGAAGCGGTGATACGCGGCGACGATCACCGGCGTCTTCGCCACCACCGAGAGGGCGATTTCCGCGTCCACCTCGAGGTCCGGCACGCCGATGGTGGCGCGGTGGTCGTAGAGGCCGAGCATGGAAACGCCGGTGCGCAGGACGTCCATCGGCGCCGCGTCTTTGGGCGCGCTTTTCAGGAATTCGATCACGCCGCCGGGCAATTCGCGGTCGGTGCGGAGGCGCTTCTGGAAGGCCTCGAGTTCCTCCTTTTTCGGCAGTCGGCCCTTGTGGAGAAGATAGACGATTTCCTCGTAGCAGCAGTGCTCGACCAAGTCATCGATGTGATAGCCGAGGTAGCTGAGTTCCCCGGCGGCTCCGTCCACGTTGCTGAGGGCGGATTCATTGGCGATGACCCCTTCGAGGCCGCGTGCGTAGTCTGTCATGGCGGGAAATTCAGGCTTTTGAGGATTCGGGGAAAGCGCACGGAACAAAGCGATTCAGCTCCGCGGGCGCAAGGTAGAAAGCTGAGCGGCAAGCTTGTCCGACTGCGCGCTGGCGGGCAAGCCCGCGTCTGCCCAAGCTCCCCGCATGCCAGGCGACGCCGCCCTAGTCATCGAGACCTCAACGCCTTCCGGCTCCATGCTTCTGGCCGGGCCCGACGGGGTCATCGCCAGCCGGAGTTTTTCCAGTGACCGTAGCCACAACGCCATCCTCTTCGGTCCGCTCGACGAGTTGATGAAGCTCCCCGGCGCAGGGGAAATCGGCCTCGTGCTCGTGGGCAGCGGCCCGGGCAGCTACAGCGGCACGCGGGTGGGAATCGCGGCGGCGCAGGGCGTGGCAATCGCACGCGGCTGCCCGGCGGTGGCGGTGCCTTCGGTGCTTGCGCTGGAATGCGAAGCCTGCTGCGTGATCGGCGACGCCCGGCGCGGGAGCTATTGGTTGGCGAAAATCCGGGAGCGGCGCTTGGTTTCGGAGCCGACGCTCACGGACGCCGCCGGCCTCGCCGAGGCGGTCGCGGGCGAACCGCTCGTCGTTTCCTTCGAGGAAGCGTCGCGCTTTTCGCTCGAGGCGGAGACCCGCCAGATGTTCCCCACGGCGGAGGGGCTGTGGCAGGCGTGGCTGGCGGCCGACGAAGAAACGCGCGCCGCTTGGTCCGCCGCGCCGCCCCAGCCGATGTATCTGAAGCCGCCGCACATCACCGCGGCAAAGCGACCGTGGCTCATCCGCTGACGCGACGCCAGACGGTCACCAGCGAGACGGTCCACTGGAATTTCCGCGCCGTCTCGCGGATCAGGAACGGCTCGTCGGCCGCGCGTTGGAGTTCGAAGTGCGGCGCGAGTTTGCTTTTCAGCCAAGCGAAGGTGTCCGGTCGCGGCCAATTTTCCCGCGGCGTGAATTCCTCGAGCCACGTGCACGGCGTCGCCAGCACCAGCTCGCCGCCGGGCCGGACCAGCGACGGCAGTCGCGCCATCAAGCGCCGCGGGTCGGGCAGGCGGCACAGCAGATTCGCGGCGTGGACGCGGTCGAACTCGCCGAGGGTTTCCGGCAGGTTCATCGCGTCGCCTTGGAGGAAGGCGGTCCGAGAAAAATCCACACCGTCCGGCGCGCGGGCGGTGAGATCGGTCGTGACGTTCGCTTCTTCCAGCCGCGGGAAATCCAGCGCCTCGCCGCGGCGGAGGGACTCCGCGGCGCGGATGAAGGCGTGGGAAAAGTCGATGCCGGTTACCTCTCGGCACGTCCGCGCCATTTCGAAGGTCGAGCGGCCGACGGCGCAGCCGAGGTCCAGTCCGCGGGCCGCTTCGCCGGGCGAAAAATGCGCGGCCGTCCGTACCGGAAACCCGAGCGCCTCGCGCATGCCGGCCGGCCATTCCCGCTCCGGCGGCAGGATCTCGTCGTCGCCGCCGAAGTGGAACAGCAGGTATTCCGCGAGCAGCTTGTCCGACTCGTAGGGCGACATCACGCGGCCTTGGCGGGAGTTTCGAGCACCGGCTCGCCTTCGCTTTTCGCGATCACCACAGCCGCGCAGGAATCGCTGAAGACGTTCACCGCCGTCCGGCTCATGTCGAGCAGCCGGTCCACCGCGAGCAGGGCGATCACCGCCGTTTCCGCCCCGGGAATGCCGGAGTTTTTCAAGATGAGAAGAATCGCCACGAGGCTCGCCGATGGCACGCCGGCGACACCGACGCTCGTCAGCAGCGCGGCCACCACGATGAAAAACTGCGAGCCGAGCGAGAGATCGATGCCCATCACCTGCGCGACGAAGATCACCGCGACGCACTCGTAGAGGGCGGTGCCGTCCATGTTCACCGTCGCGCCGAGCGGCAGGGTGAAGCTCGAGACGCGCTTCGAGACGCCGGAGCCGTCCTGCACGCAGCGCATCGTCACCGGCAGCGTGCCGGACGAAGACGCGGTGGAAAACGCGAGCAGCAGCGCCGGGCGCATTGCCTTGAAGTGCGCCCACGGATTCACCCGGCCGACATATCTCAGAATCAGCGGAAGCACGACGAAGAGATGAATGCCGAGCGCCAGCAGGACCGTGACGAAATATCTCCCGAGATTGACGAACAACTCCGCGCCGGTGTCATAAACCACCGGCAGGATCAGCGCGTAGACGCCGATCGGCGCCAGCGCCATCACCCAGCGCGTGATGACGATCATCGCGTCGTTCGCGGCTTGGAAGAACTCGCGGACCGTCCGCATTTCGTTGCCCGGCAGGCGGGTGATCGCGATGGCGAAGAGGATGCTGAAAACGATCACGCCGAGCATCTGGCCGTTGTTGCTGGCGGCGGCGATCACGTTTTCCGGCAGCATCGCGCGGAAGATGTCGAGGAAATCGCGGGCCTCGCGCTCGCCGGCCATCGCCACCGCGGCCTTCGCGCTTTCGCCGGCTTGCGCGGCAGTGTTTTCAAAGGCGGCCTGGATCACCGTGTTCGGCTCGCCGTTCACCAGCCCGGGCCGGATCAGGTTCACCAGCACGAGCCCGAGCAGGATCGCGAGGAAGCTCGAGCCCATGTAGAAGCCGATCGTTTTCGCGCCGAGCCGGCCGAAGCCTTTCACGCCTTGCAGGCTGGCGATGCCGGCCACCACCGAGGTGACGATCAACGGCACGATGATCATCTTCAGCGCGCGCATGAAGAGATCGCCGACGAAACGCGCGGTCTCGAGCGTCCCGCCCACAAAGCGCGCGGCGTCGGATTCCGGCGGGTAGCCGGCGAACAGCCCGCGCAGCGCGACGGCCGTGGCGGTGGACAACAACAAGGCCGCGAGGATTTGCCAGTGGGCCGCCAAGCGCTTCATCGGCACGAGCAAAAGGCACGCGTTCCGGAATTGCTAGATGCAAATCCCGGCGCGGGTCTGGACTCCGCCGGAGATGCGCCGTAAAGAGCCGCCCATGATGACTGTCCGCACCCGCTTCGCGCCCTCGCCGACCGGCTACCTGCACGTCGGCGGCGCCCGCACCGCGCTCTTCAACTGGCTGTTCGCCCGCAAGCACGGCGGCGCGTTCATCCTGCGCGTCGAGGACACCGATGAGGCGCGGAACACCGACGAAGCGCGCCAGGCGATCTTCGACAGCATGGACTGGCTCGGGCTCGACTGGGACGAAGGGCCGCGGAAGGGCGGAAACTTCGGCCCCTATTTCCAGAGCGAGCGGAAGGAGATTTACGACGCGTGGTTCGAGAAACTCCGCGACGCCGGCCGCGTCTACGAAGACGGCGGCGCATGGCGGTTCCGCTTCGAGCGGAAGCCGGTGACGATGCGCGACCTCGTCTGCGGCGAAGTCACCATCGACTACCGCGACGAGTCAAACACGCCGGACATGGTCGTGCGGCGCTCGGACGGCTCGTATGTCTTCCATTTTGTCAATGTTGTTGACGATTTGGAGATGCAGATCACCCACGTGATCCGCGGCGAGGACCATCTGATGAACACGCCGAAGCACCTCCAGCTCACCGAGGCCTTCGGCGGAAACGCCCCGCAATACGCGCACATCCCGCTGATCCTGAACGGCGACGGCTCGAAGATGTCGAAACGCGATGTCGGCGCGGCGGTCGGCGACTACCCGCGGCAGGGATTTTTACCGGAAGGCGTGGTGAATTTCCTCGCTCTGCTCGGTTGGTCATCGAAGACCGATGAGGAGATTTTCCCGCTGGCAGAACTCGTCGAGCGCTTCTCGCTCGAGGCGGTGAACCGCGCTCCGGCGCGCTTCGACATGGAAAAATGCGCGTGGGTGAACCAGCAGCACGTCCTGCGGATGAGCGTGGGGGATTTCGCCGCCGCGGCCCGGCCGTTCGTGGAGAGCGCCGGCCTCCCGGTGCCGGAGAACTTCGAGCGCCACGCGGCGGCGGTGAAGGAAAAGGTCCGCCTGCTTTCCGAAGTGCCGGGGGCGCTCGACTTCCTGCTCACCGACGACATTTCCTACGACGCGGAAGCCGTGGAAAAGGTCCGCGGCGGTCCGGCGGCCGGCGTTTTTCCGGCCTTGGCCGAGGCCTTCGCGGCGGTCGACCCGTGGTCCGCGGACGCGGCGAAGGCGGCGCTCGGCGAGGTGGCGAAGGCGGCGGGGATGAAGCCGGGGCAGTTGATGTTTCCGCTTCGTGTGGCACTCTCCGGACGCGCGCACGGCCCGGACTTGGGCGATGTTCTTGACCTGCTGGGCAAGGACCGCTGCATTTCGCGGCTTCGCCATTTCCCGACCGAATCCTGATTTCCTGGCATGCCCGAAGTTTACTCCCTCGACGATCTCGCCTCGCGCGACTTGCTGGATGCCGATGAATCGCTGCCAGCCAAGCTGGCGGTGATCGGCCATCCGGTCGCCCACTCGGCCTCGCCGGGCATGCACCAGCCGGCGCTCGACGCCACGGGCGCGGGAATCCGTTACATCCGGCTCGAGGTGGAGCCCGGTCGGGTGGCGGAGGCGTTCGACTCGATGCGCAAGCTCGGTTTCATCGGCTGCAACGTCACCGTGCCGCACAAGTTCGAAGCGCTCGAGGCCTGCGGTGAGGTCCATCCGGAGGCGCGCTCGCTCGGCGCGGTGAACACGATCCGCTTCGATGCCGACGTGACGCGGGGCTTCAACACCGACGGCCCCGGATTTGTCCGCGCGATCACCGAGGAATTCGAAGCGCCGCTATCCACCTTGAAGGTCGCCATCCTCGGCGCCGGCGGCGGTGCGGGGCAGGCGATCGCCGCGCAGTGCGCGCTCCAGGGCGTCGAGCGGATCGTCATCGTCAACCGGACGGCGGCCAAGCTCGGGCCGCTCGCGAACCGGCTCCAGGTGCTCGGTCCCGTATGCGAGATCGTTCCGATTTCCTTCGACGATCCCGCGCTCGTGGAACTCTGCCTCGACAGCGACCTGATCGTGAACACCTCGTCGGTCGGCTTGAAGAGCGGAGACTCGTGCATCCTGCCGCCCGAGTGCCTGCGGCAGGCGCACTTCGTCTATGACACGATCTACCAGCCGCCGGTGACCCCGCTGCTCGAGGCGGCGCGGAAGGTCGGTTGCCGCACGGCGAACGGCCGTTCGCTGCTGCTGCACCAAGGCGTGCTGGCCTTCCAGCACTGGTTCCCGCAAACCGATCCGCTGCCGGTGATGCGCGAGGCGCTGGCGTGAATCACTCGGCCGGGCGCTCTCCAGATTCCAAAGCAACGCCGGGATCGTCGAGCGTGAGCCAGTGGGCCGCCAGAACCTCGTCGAGCACGTAGCGGCGGACCGTCTCCCCGTCGTCGTTGGTTTCCTCGATGCGGCTCACTTTCACCCGCGCCCGGATCATGTCGCCGGGATCGTCCTGCGGCAGCATCGAATCGAACGGGATCTCGCCTTCGCGGCGCGCCTTGAAGGCGGCGTCCAGCAGGCGGTAGACGGGGGTGCCGGGCTCGACGATGAATTCCGGAGAGGCCTCGCTCATCCGGCCGAGCTCACCGAATCTCGGCGCGTGGAAGACGACGCTCAGGGCGCCGCCGGCCACCCGCCGATCCGCGAGACGCTCGCGCGCGTAGAGGCGGAATTCACCCTCCGAGCCGCCGAGGCCGGCCAGGAACAACGGCCAAGGATGATCGCCGAAGCGGGCGAAATGCTCCCAATCGAGCCGCCATTCGCCGGCTTCGCGGCGAAACACCGCCTCGATTTCCCGACTGTCGCCGGCTTTCCAGACGCTCTCGATGGCGCGTCCGCCGGGCAGCTCCAGAATCGCGCCGCGAAGGTATCTCAACTCGGCCGCGTCGGCTCCCGGCAGGGGGTTCTGGCTGTAGAAGCGTGCCATCTTGCCCGCGGTGGTGGACGGCTGGAGGACGAATTGCGAGCGGCCTTCCATCGTCACCGCGGAGAGGAATCCAGCGAGCGAACGGCCGCATTCCGTGAGCGCCTCGTTGAGGAAAATCACCTGCTCGTCGGCCATCGTGCCGCGCGCCGTGGGAGCGAAGCTATCGTTGAGTTCATCGTTGTCGTCGCCGAGGTACTGGAAAATCCAGACCACCCCGGCCAGCAGCAGCAGCCAGACGATCACCAGCTTGAGCGGCATCAGGCTCGGCTTCTCCTCCTTCTTCGACTCCCGCCGGGACCGCGCGGGATCGTCGCCTCCGTCGGCAGGCCGGGGCTCGGGAATGGCCGTCCGCTTCGCCAGCGCGGGCAGGCCGAGCAGCGACGGATCACGGCCGCATTCGGTGCACTCGCGGTCGATCGCGCCGGGCTTGGACTGGAATAGGGAACCGCACCGTCCGCAGTGGAACCACGCCGTCTTTTGCTCGCTCACGGGGGCACGCTAGGGGCTCCGCCGCCACAAGGGAAGCGGTTCGCGCGGTCAGCCGCCCAGTTTCCGCGCGAGGGCGTCTTCCATCGCCTTTTCCACGAGACGCGCGGCGAGCGCCTCCGTCGCGACGTCGAGTTTCTGGACGGCGGCCTTGAGGGGATTTGCCGCGCCGCCGGCCATGGCGGCTTTCACTTCCGAGGCGGCGGCTTCGATTTCGGAGCGCTCTTCCCTCGTCGCCAGATCCTGCGCGAGCACGGCCTCCACCGCCGGGAGCAGTTCTTCGGCCTTCAGCCGGGCCTCGGTGAAAATCCGCGCCGCCATGTCCTCGAACGCGTGCTCGACCGATTCGCTGACCATCGCTTCCACGGCCTCGTCGTCGACGTTCACCGCCGCGTTCTCGATCCGGACGACCGTGTCCGCCCCGGTCGAAACATCGCGGGCCAGCACCTCGAGGATGCCGTTTTCATCGATCCGGAACTGCACGCCCACGCGGGCCTGTCCCTTCGGCGCGGGGGCGAAGTTGACGACGAATTTCCCGAGTTCCCAGTTGTCGCGCGCCATCTCGCGCTCGCCTTGGAGCACACGCACGGACATCGATGTCTGCCCGTCGGCGGCGTTCGTGAACATCTCGCCGGCCTTGCAGGGGATCGTGGTGTTGCGCGGCAGCAGGACGTTCATCAGGCCGCCGAAGGTCTCGATGCCGAGGCTCAGTGGCGTCACGTCGAGGAGGACCATCTGCCGCAGCGCGCCGGAGAGCACGCCGGCCTGGATCGTCGCGCCGAGGGCGATCGCCTCGTCCGGATGCTGGGAAACGTCCGGCTCGCGGCCGAAAAGCTCCGCCACCGCCTGCCTCACCGCCGGGATGCGCGTGCTGCCACCGACGAGCACCACCGCATCGAGATCCGCCGGCGAAAGGTTCGCGTCCGCCAGCGCTTGTCGGCAATGCCGCAGCGTCCGGCCGATCCACGGCGCGGCGATTTTTTCCAGATCCTCCCGCGTCTGGCGAACTTCCAAACTACGGGACCCATCGTAGAACGGGATGCGGAACACCGCCGCGTCCGCCTCGGAGAGCGCGCGCTTCACCCGTTCCGCCTCCTCGAGCAGGCGCGGTTCGGGATTCCACTCCGCGATGCCGGCGCGGTCCATCACGTGGTCGAGCAGCAGCCGGTCGAGGTCGTCGCCTCCGAGCCGCGTGTCGCCGTGGGTCGCGAGCACCTGGAAGACGCCGTCCTGCATCTCGAGGATCGAGAGGTCGAAAGTCCCGCCGCCGAGGTCGTAGACGGCGACGCGCGACTTCTCGCCGAGTTTGTCGAGCCCGTAGGCCAGCGCGGCGGCGGTCGGCTCGTTGAGGATGCGCACCACCTCCAGCCCCGCGAGTTCGCCGGCGCGCTTCGTCGCCGCCCGCTGCGCGTCGTTGAAATAGGCGGGCACGGTGATCACCGCCTTGGCCACCGGTTCTTCCAACCGCCACTCCGCGATCCGTTTCAGCTCGCGCAGGATCTCCGCGCTCGCCTCCTCCGGCGCGAGCCCGAGCACCCGGGGCAGGCCGTCCGGCCCGGGCTGGACCGGCACCGGGAAATCGCCGTCCAGCTCGCTGAACCGCCGGCCGACCAGCCGCTTCACGCTGGTGATCACGCGCATTGGTTCCACCGCGCGCCGCCGCAGCGCCCGAGCGCCAGTTTCCACCTCGCCGCCGCGGCCGATCCACACCGCGCTGGGCACAATCCGTTTGCCTTCCTCGTTCGCCAGCAGGATCGGAAAGCCGGAATCGACCACGCCCACCGCGGAGTTCGTCGTGCCGAGGTCGATGCCGAGGATCGTTTCGCTCATGCGCCGAGCGTCCCGCCGCCGCGGGGCGGAGTCAAACACCGGCGGATTTGGTGTTGGATCCGGTCCCATTTGCCGGAATTCGCCCTTCCGGGACGTCGAGCGCCCTCCGAGCCATCACCTCTCCGATTCGTTCCAATAAACCACCAGGTTCTTCGTCGCCCGACCGGAGGCGACGAGGTCGGGTTTTCCGTCGGCGTTGAGGTCCGCGACGGTGATGTCCTCGCAGGCCATGCCATTGTCGTCGATGACGTGGTGGAGCTGCCAAGTGGAGCCGTCTTCCGCCGTCGGGACGTAGAGGCGGACGCCGACCTTCTTCTCGCCGCGCGACGGTTCGCGCCACCCGGCGACCACTTGATCGTGGCCGAGGCCGAGGAAATCGGAGACGGCCAGCGCGTGGCCTTGGTTGAGGATGTCGTCGAGCACCACGCGTTCCTGCGACCACAGGCCGTCGGGGTTCTCGGGATTCACGACCACTTCGTGGCCGTGCATCGGCTCGATGGTGGCGATGAAGCGCCGGCCGTCCGGGAGCTTCCCGATGCGGACTTCGCCGCAGCCGCGTTCGGTCATGCGCGTGGCGTTCCATTCGCCGCCGTTTTTCCGGATCAGGTGGACGCCTTCCTTCGGCGCGACGAGCAGGCTCTCGGCTTCGTCGCCGGGCTGCCATCTCACCGGCTGGAAGTTGTGGGCGAGATGGAACCCTTGGTGCAGGAGGAAGGTTTCCCAATCGCGCTCGGGCCGGTAGCCGAGGAAGCGGATGCCTTCGCCTTCCCCATCGACATTGCCGCAGCCGTGCAGCGGCAGCACGGCGAGAAAGTGCGCGTCCGGTCGCTCCACCACCCAATGCATCCGGTGGACCGTCGGCTCGTGGTGCAGGCGCTTGGCCTGCCACGGCCGCGTGCGGTCCGCGCCCGGCTCGAGGGCGAAGACGGCGCCGCTGTTTTCGGTGTCGCCCGGATTCCACTCGGCGCCGACGCAGACTTCGGCCTTCGAGTCGCCATCGATATCCTTCGCCGCGAGGCAGACGTGGTCTTTCTCCGTGAGGTGGCCGGTCAGCGTGTGCTTCTTCCAGTCCGGATTCCGGTACCACACCGTCTCGCGCGCATCGACGAGGAGAATGTCCGGCTTCCCATCGCCATCCACATCGGAAACCGCGACGCCGTAGCCGATCCCGAGGGCGTCATCGATCGTCTGGGCGCGGAATTTCGCGGGCGGAGCCTCCGGGACGGCGATGGCAGTCGCGGTGGAGAAAAGAAGAATGACGGGGAGCTGCATCCGGGTCACTACGCCGGAACCCGGCCGCGGTTTTCCATGGCAATCGTCGGCATCCGAGGAAAAAGTCGCACCCGTGGAAGCCACCGCGGCGATCTTGATCCGGCTCACCCGCCTCTCGGACACCAGTCTGATCGTCCACTGGTTCACGGAGGCCGAAGGACTCGTGAAGACGGTCGCCAAGGGCGCGCGCCGGCCGAAAAGCCCCTTCGCGGGCAAGCTGGACCTGTTTTTCGGGGGCGAGATCAGCTTCGCCCGTGCGCGCCGGGGCGAGCTGCACCCGCTGCGGGAGGTGGTCATCCGCGACTGGCGCGAGCCGCTCCGCCGCAGCTACGCCACCACTCTCCTCGCGGCGTATTGCTGCCAACTTGTGGAACTGGCGGTGGAACCGCAGCATCCGGAGCCCGAAATGCACGACTTGCTCCGCCGCGCCCTCGACCATCTCGGCGAGGCCGGGCCGAGCCTCCGGGCGATGCGCCATTTTGAAAACGAGACCGCGCGCCTCCTCGGAATCGCCCACGAACGCCGCCATCCGGAATGGGCCCTGCGCGATGCCTTGGGGACTCTTCCTGCCGTCCGCCAGGAGCTGATCGAACGCCTCTCCGCCGATGACCCCGATTTCGGCTCGTCAAGCCGTGGTTTCGGGTCATATTGACCATGTAGTCACAAAACAAACACCCCCAGCCCGATGGACTCGTCTACCGCCAACTTGATCGCCATCCTCCGTGAACGCGTCATCGCCCTGCGCGAGGGAGGAAACCTTGAAGAGGCCGTACATGCCGCCAACGCAGCGGTGGAAAAGTGCCAGCTCGTGCTGGACGCGGACCTCGACAGCGTCGACGCCTTCGCCTCCGCGCTCGAACTGCGCGCTGAGATTTTCCGTGAACTGGGCCGCTACGAGGAGGCTCGCGAAGATTACCGCGAGGCGCTCGACCAGCTCGACAACCGGCCGGACCGCCTCGACCAGCGCGGCCGCCTGCACTCCGCGCTCGGCGCCGCCTACGACGCGCTCGACAATCCCGACCGCGCGATCCTGCATTGGGAACGCGCGGTCGCCTGCTTCGAGAAACACGATCCGCCGCTCATGCTGGATGTCGCCGCGCTCTCGAACAACCTCGGGTTCGTCCGCAAGGCGACCGGGGACCTCGATGCCGCCGAAACCCACTTCCTCCGCGCCTTGGAAATCCTCCACGCGCAGCTCGGCCAGGATCACGAGGAAACGGCCGCCGTTTCCAACAACCTCGGAGCGCTCTATCAGGCCGCCGGCTACCACGAGCAGGCCCGCGAAATGCACATGATGGCGCTCGAGGCCCGCCGCCACTTGCTTGGCGAGAACCATCCGGACACCGCCCAATCGCACAACAACCTCGCGCTCGCCTTGCTGGAGACCGGAGACCGATCCTGGGCGCGCCGTCATTTCGAGAAAGCCCTCGCCGGATTCGAAGCGCTCGGCGTCGAGTATGCGGACGATCTCGAGGCGGTGGCCGAGAACTACTGCGACTTCCTGCGCGCGGAAGGCGAGACCACCCTTGCCGACGTCATCGCAGGCCGCGTGCAGGAGGCGCTCGGGTGCCGTGTGGCGCAGGCGGTTTGAGCAAGTCCGCGTTCGACTGGAACGGGACGGCGTCGCGCGACACGTTTCGATAGGGCATTGACCTCGGCCCTCGACCGGGAAAGGTAGGCGCCACAATCGAAACCCCCGTCCCATGTTTTCCAAAACCCTGAGCCGGGCCGCCTTGTTGTTGGCCGGGCTGCTCGCCACCGTCGCCGCGAGGCAACCGAACATCCTGGTCGTCATCGCCGACGACTGCACCTACAGCGATCTGCCGATCCATGGCGGCGAGAACGCGCGCACGCCGAGGATCGACGCCTTCGCCGGGCAGGGCCTCGTCTTCGAGCGCGCCTACGTCGGCATGGCGATGTGCTCGCCGTCGAGGTCCGAGCTCTACACAGGCCGGATGCCGCTGCGGAACGGCTGCGCGTGGAATCATGGCGCCTCGCGCCCGGGCACCCGCAGCATGCCGCACCACCTCGGGGATCTCGGCTATCGCGTCGGCCTCACTGGCAAAACGCACATCGTCCCGCGCGAAGTTTATCCCTTCGAGCTCGTCCCGGGCTTCGACGACAACTGTGTGCGCAACCCGACCCGTCCGCACGATCTCGCCGGCGTGCGGGATTTCATCACCCGCGATCCGGAGCAGCCGTTCTGCCTCGTCGTCGCCCTCGTGGAACCCCACGCACCGTGGGTGATGGGCGACCGCTCGGCGTATCCTCCATCCGATCTGAAACTGCCGCCTTATCTCGCGGACACGCCCCGCACGAGACAGGATTTTTCGGCCTATCTCGCGGAGATCACTTACATGGACGGGCAATTCGGCGAGGTGCTCGATGTCCTCGACGAGGCCGGTGTCGCGGACGACACGCTCGTTCTCTTCACCAGCGAGCAGGGCGCGCAGTTCCCCGGAAACAAGTGGACCAATTGGGACAGCGGTCTCCACACCTCGGTGGTGGTCCGATGGCCGGGAGCCGTCCCGGCCGGCGCCCGGACGCGAGCGCTCGTCCAGTACGCGGACGTCCTGCCGACGTTCATCGAGATCGCGGGCGGAACGCCGGATGCGGAAGTCTTCGACGGGTCGAGCTTCGCCGGCGTGCTGCGCGGCAAGTCGGAGCGCCACCGCGAGTTTGCCTACGGCATGCACAACAACTGGCCCGAGGGGCCGCCTTATCCGATCCGCTCGATCACCGACGGCGAATGGCGCTACATCCGCAATCTCACCCCCGGCCGCCTTTACATCGAAAAGCACCTGCTGGGACGCACCGAGCACAACGCCTATTGGCCGACATGGCTGTTCCACGCCGGCGAGAACCCGCAGGCGCTCCGATTGGTCGAGCGCTTCCTCCAGCGGCCCGCCGAGCATTTGCATCACACCGCCGTGGATCGCTTCGAGATGACCAATCTCGCCGACGATCCGGCGCATGCCGAGACCAAGGCCCGGCTCGCCGCGGCGCTCGACCGTCATCTCACGGAGCAGGCCGATCCCGGCGTGCCGCTGGACACCGAGGAGGCTCACCGCGCCGCCGCCCAAGGGAAGCCGGCGTTTCCAGGGAAACCGTGACCGCTCGGATGCCGCGGCGGGTTCGGGGAACGGATTCGCTCAGGCATCCATCGCCAGGATCCCAGGTGGTGGAGCTTGTCGGATCTCCGGGTGTCGCCCAGTGTTCGCGAATGAAAATCCGGATTGCCGCGGCGGAGGACGTCCGACGCATCGCGGAGATTCAGGTGGATTCCTGGCGCTCCGCCTACCGAGGGATTCTTCCGGACGCGTATCTGGATCGGCTTGATGTGGAGTCCCGGCTGGCAGTCTGGCGGCAATTTGTGGGGAAGTCCGAAAGCCCGATCCTGGTGGCGGACGAGGAGAAGACCCTCGTCGGATTTTGTCATCTCATGCCCTCGCGGGACACCGATGCCGACAATGAGGCGGAGATCGTCGCCATTTACCTCGATCCACCAGCTTGGCGGCGAGGCATTGGCCGCGGTCTTTGCGCCGCCGCGCTGGCTATCGCCTGCGAGCAGGGCTATCGGGCCATGACGATCTGGGTCTTGGAAGAGAACCGCCGCGCGAGAGGGTTTTACGAGGCGATGGGGCTCGCGACCGACGGCGGCACGAAGCTCGCGCGGATCGGGGGCCAAGAGTTCGGCGAAATCCGCTACCGGAAAGCCCTCTGTTGAGCCCGTCCGTCGAGCTTCCGTGAGCTTCCGTCGAGCTTCCGTCGAGCTTCCGTCGAGCTTCCGTCGAGCTTCCGTCGAGCTTCCGCAAACTCCAACGGTCAGTGTTGGAAAGTCTCATGAAGTTGCGGCCCAGATTTGTGAGAGGCGGGCTCTGGCGTGGCTCCAGGGAACGCGCATCGCGGAACGCCAACCACCGGATGAAGCGTTGCGCGCGCTGAGTGGCGCGGCGGACGGCGTTCTGGATGAAGTCGCCCGCGGCATTGGCCCATTTTTCCACCGCCGGATACACCGATAAAGGGACGGACCAACTATTTCTCACCGGCTGGGGATAGTTGGTAGAGGGGTTGCGGCATGCGGCGCTCCCGGTTTTTGGCCCCCTGGAAAGACGATCCGGTGAAGCCGGTTTTCTACCACGCGCTATCCAGGATCGTGGACCGCCGGATGGTCCTGGGGCCCCAGGAGAAGGAGAAATTCCGCACCTTCCTGCGGATAACGAGAAAGGGACGGACCAATTATTTCTTGCGCCGGCTGGCGATGGTTGGTAGAGGGGTTGCGTCATGCGACGCTCCCGGTTTTTGGCTCCTTGGAAGGACGATCCGGTGAAGCCGGTTTTCTACCACGCGCTATCCAGAATCGTGG
>CBFGTW010000052.1:0-27532 GCA_965651855.1 uncultured Verrucomicrobiales bacterium | reverse complement strand
CGGATTACGGCCGGATCCTGAACTACCGCTCCGCCGCGGGCTTCGGCATCCGCCTCGACGCCGCGTCGGGCGACGCCGGCTCGGTGGTCACGCCGTTCTACGATTCCATGCTGGTGAAGGTCACCGCGATGGGCCGGAGCTTCCCGATCGCCTGCCAGCGGATGGACCGCGCGCTGCGCGAGTTCCGCATCCGCGGGGTGAAGACGAACATTCCGTTCCTCGAGAATGTCATCGCCGACGAAACCTTCCGCACCGGCCAAGCGCACACCAAGTTGATCGACACCAAGTCGGAGTTGTTCCACTTCAAGCCGCGCCGGGATCGCGCCACGCGCACCTTGGCTTATCTCTCGGATATCACGATCAACGGCAATCCGACCGCGAAGGGCTGGAAACCCTCCGCGCCCATCCCGCGCACCGAGGTTCCCGACTCGTTGGTCATCGAGCACCAGGCGAAGACGCCGAAGGGCACGCGCGACCTGCTGCTGGAGATGGGCCCGGAGAAATTCACCGGGTGGATCCTCGCGCAAAAGCGGTTGCTGGTCACGGACACGACCATGCGCGACGCCCACCAGTCGCTGATCGCCACGCGGATGCGGACGCACGACATGCTGCGCGTGGCCGAGGCCGTCGCCCACCGCACGCCCGAGCTGTTTTCCTTGGAAATGTGGGGCGGCGCGACCTTCGACACCGCGATGCGGTTTCTCCACGAATGCCCGTGGGACCGCCTGCGGCGGCTGCGCGAGCTGGTGCCGAACATCTGCTTCCAGATGCTCTTCCGCGGATCGAACGCCGTGGGGTATTCGAATTACCCGGACAATGTCGTCGCCGGCTTCGTGAAACACGCGGCGGATTCCGGCATGGATATCTTCCGCATCTTCGATTCGCTCAACTACCTGCCGAACATGCAGGTGGCCATGGAGGCGGTGCGCGAGCACGGCAAGGCGCTGTGCGAGGGAGCGATTTGTTACACCGGCGACATCCTGGACGCGAAGCGGGACAAGTATTCGCTCAAATACTACATCGCGAAGGCCAAGGAGATCGAGCGCATGGGTGCCCACCTGCTCGCGATCAAGGACATGGCCGGCCTGTGCAAACCGCAGGCGGCCTACGAGCTGGTGAAGGCGCTCAAGCAGGAGATCGGCATCCCGATCCATTTCCACACCCACGATACCTCCGGCCTGAACGCCGCCTCGGTGATCGCCGCGGCGCGCGCCGGCGTGGACATCGCGGACCTGGCGATCGCCTCCATGTCCGGCTCCACCTCGCAGCCGAACCTCAACTCGGTGTGCGCCGCCTTGGCGAATTCCGAACAGGATCCGGCGCTCGACCTCGAGGCGCTCAACGAGATTTCCGACTACTGGGAGCAGGTGCTGCCGGCCTACGCGCCGTTCGACTCCGCGCCGCGCGCGGGGACGGCGGAGGTCTACGAGCACGAAATGCCCGGCGGCCAGTACACGAACTTGCGCGAGCAGGCGAACGCCATGGGCCTCGGCCACCGCTGGCGCGAGATCGCCCGCACCTACGCCGAGGTGAACCAGCTCTTCGGCGACATCGTGAAGGTCACGCCCTCGTCGAAGGTCGTGGGCGACATGTGCATGTTCCTGGTCACCCGCGGGATCAAGGCGGCCGACGTGCCGAAGCTGAAGCCCGGCTCGATCGATTGGCCGGAAAGCGTGATCGACATGCTGTCCGGTGGCCTTGGCCAGCCGGACGGCGGATGGCCGCCGGCGGTGCAGAAGGTGGTGCTCGGCAACAAGAAGGCCACCACCAAGCGCCCGGGCGAGCTGGCCGAGCCGGTGGACCTCGAGGCGACGCGCGCCGAGGTGACTGAAAAGCTCGGCCGTCCCGCCACCGACGACGATCTCTATTCGCACCTGATGTATCCGCAGGTCTTCGCGGACTTCGTGGCGTTCCGGAAGCAGTACGACGATCTCAGCGGTCTCCCGACCCCGGCGTTCTTCTACGGCCTGCAAGCGGGCGAGGAAATCGAGGTCGAGATCGACCCCGGGAAAATCCTCATCATCAAGCTCATCTCGATCGGCGAGCCGGACGAAGACGGCAACCGCACGCTGTTTTACGAGCTCAACGGCATGCCGCGCGAGTCGCTGGTGCTCGACCGCTCGCTTGCGTCCGCCAGCGGCCCGGCGCGGGTGAAAGGCGAGCCCGGGGATCCGCTCCAAACCTGCGCGCCAATGCCCGGCATGGTCACCGAGGTGGCCGTTTCCCCCGGCCAGGAAGTGAAGGCCGGCGACAAGCTGGTGGTGCTCGAGGCGATGAAAATGCTCACCACGGTAAGCGCCGGCGCCGACGGCACCGTGGCGGAGGTGTTCGCGAGGAAGGGCGACCAAGTGGACAGCGACGATTTGCTGGTGCAGCTCTCCTCCGGCTCCTGATTCCTCGCGGGAATCGCCGCGATCACCCCTTCGGGTAACACTAAACCGCCGCACCATGCCCGACGTACCGGATCAGACTTCCATGAGCAAGGAACCGGACAACACGGAGGAATTCGTGAGCGAGTTGACGCGTTGCCAAGGCGACTTGTTCTTCTTCATCCGCGCGCTGTGCGGCGACGCCCACGCCGCGGCCGACATCCGCCAGGCGGTGAACATGATTCTCTGGCGCAAGCGCGCCAAGTTCCGGCCCGGCACGAGCTTCAAGAGCTGGGCCTTCCGCATCGCCCAGCTCGAAGTGAAAACCTACCTCCGCAAGCGCAAGAACGAGAAGATCGTGTGCTTCGACGGCGACCTGCTCGATTGCTTCGCGGCCGAGCTGCCGGCGACGGTGGACGAGCTCCCCGAACGGCGGAAGGCGCTGGAAAACTGCCTGAAGAAACTCACCCCGAAGGACCACGAGCTGATCCGGCACCATTACTGGTCCGGCAGCACGCTGGGCAAACTCGCGCTGGCGACCGACCGCAGCGTCGGCACGCTCAAGGCGCGGCTCTTCCAGCTCCGCGGCTCGCTGCGGCGCTGCATCCAGAACCAGCTTGCCCCGAACGAGCCATGACTGAAGAACACCGGCTCCAGCGCCTGCTCAACGAGCTGATCAACGGCAGCATCTCCGCGGAAGACTTCGCCGAAGTGCAGGAGACGCTGCGCCGCAGCCCGGAGGCCCGCGCCGAATATTACGATCTCCTCGGCTTGGACCAGATGCTCACCGAGCACTTCGAGGTTCCCGGCCACATCGCGCTGCACGCCCAGGCGGTGGACAACTCCTGGGCGATGAAGCGTTTCCGCAACCGGCTCGTCGGCTGGTCGCTGGCCGGAGCCGCGGCGATCCTGATCCTCACGCTGCTGACCTTCTTCGTCGTCCGCCTGCGGCAGCAAGACGTGCCTTTCACCGCCTCCGCGGACACGCACCTGACGGTGGACGGGGCGGTGCTGGACGACGGCGACCGCCGCTGGAAGCCGGGGCAGACGCTGGGGATCGCCCATGGCGTGGTGGTCCTGGCGCTCAACCCGTACGTGGAAGCCTGCGTCGAAGGTCCCGCGACGCTCCGGCTGCGCGACCACTCGGGCGCGATCGACATGCTCGGCGGCAAGGCGTTTTTCCAAGTCGCTCCCGGCGGCCGGGGCTTCGAGGTGCACGTGCCGGGCGCGGTGCTGCGCGACATCGGGACGAAATTCGGCGTCGAGGTAGACCCGGACCGCTCGCTCTGCGAAGTCCACGTCGGCTCCGGACTGGTGGAAATCCGGCGCGCGGGGACCAGCAAGACCGAGACCGTGGGCGCGGGCTCCGCCGTGCGCTGGATCGGCAGCGCCGGAATGCGGGAGCTGCCGATGGACACCGATCGGTTCATCCAGTCGCTGCCGTGGGAAAGCGAGCTTTTCCGCGACGATTTCAGCGAGCCGAACGGCACCCGGATGAGCGGCAAGCAGCCGGACGTTGGCCAAGCGTGGCTGGTCTCCCGCGAAGCGAATCCCACCTTGGTGATCGACGGCGTGCTGGACACCTCGTTCGGTCCGCGTTCGCTGACGGCCGGCTTCCGCCAGGAGCCGATGCCGGGGCGGCGCTCGATCTATTTGCTCACCCTGCAGACCACCACCCCCCGGAACACCGAGGACAAGACGACGAAAATCGGCGGCACCGAGGACATCATCGTCTGGGCGCGCGACGGGAACCCGATCTTCAGCCTCAGCGCGGCGGCCACCGGCGGCCACCTCTGGCACTTGAAAGATCCCGCCGGCGGCGAAATCACCGGCAGCAGCGGCGTGTCCGCGCTCGGGCCACGGGTGCTCACGCTCCGCTACGACCCGTCGGACGGCCGCGTCTCGCTGCATGACGGAGCCACGGCCCAGGGCGAGGTGCTCGCCGAGATCCAGGCGCGGCCGGAGGTGGCGCCCGCGTTCTTCACCGTGGAGAACTCCTACGGCGGCGACGTCGCCCTGGACCATGTGTCGGCTCGGGTGGTGAGTTATCCCCGCAAAAGCGGGAAGGCCGACTAAACCCGGACTCGGGGGAGGGACGTAACTGAACGCCACATTCCCCGCGGACCCGCTTTTTGCAGGTCCCGCGGCACATGCGGCGATTCGGAAAAAACCCAAAAGAACCCCCATTCCTCAATGAATGACACGCCGCTCCGGCGCGGTCCGCTGGCCGCCGCCCTCGCATGTCTTTCCGCCTCCACCGCGCTCGCCGTGGAAGTGGAATACCAATATTACCGCTTCACGCCCCGCAAGGTCGCGGGCGTCACCAACCTGGTCCAGGTCTCGGAATTCCAGTTCCTCAACGGCGGCACGCCGGTCTCCACGGCCGGCGTGATCGCCACCAACCCCGGTGGCACCAACGCCCCGGATGCCGCGGAGGGAGCCGAGAAGCTCATCGACGGCGACACCGCGACCAAATGGCTCGATGGCACCATCTCGCCGGTGATCTTCGAGTTTCCGGCGCCCACGGCCATCGACGGCTACAACCTGGCCACGGCGAACGACGCAGCGCCCCGTGATCCGGTGAGCTGGTCGCTCTACGGCAGCAACGACGGCGCGGACTGGGTGCTGCTGGACACGGTCAAGGACACCCCCCCGGTCACGGCGAGGTTCACGTATCTGCCCGGCTTCGATCTTCCGGACGGGCCGCCGCCGGCGGTGTGGCGTTTCCAGCCGCTGCCTCTTTCCGGGCAGTTCGCCCCGCCCCGCGTGGTGGTGGACGGGACCAGCGTGGACCTGGAGTGGTTCGCCGAACCGGCCGATGCGTCGTTCACCCTGGAAGGGCAAACGGTGACGGGAGAAGGACCGACCGAGCTTTCCGAACCGGTGGAAGCGGAGGACCTGGCAGTGGTCGTCCCGCTGTTCGGTACCGACACCACTTACACCCTGAGGGGCGAAAACGCCTCCGGAACGGACGAATCCGAGCTGACCATCCGCAGCGTCGCCGGCGGCGATTCCACGTTCCGCTACATCCGCTTCACACCGGTCAAGCTGCGCGACAACGCGGCCGCGAACAGCATCCAGGTCAGTGAATTCGTGTTCCTGGACGGATTCGACATCGTTACCGTCGACGGCGGTGTGACAAATCCGGGCGGTGCCAACCCGGGCAACGGAAACGAGGGACCGGAAAAAGTCATCGACGGCCAGACCGGCACCAAGTGGCTCGATTTCAACAAGCGGGGCCTCGTCTTCGATTTCGGCGAGCCGAAAACCTTCGACCATTACGGATTCGCCACCGCGAACGACGCGATCGCCCGCGATCCGGTCCGCTGGATCCTGGAAGGCCGCGACAGCCCGGAGGAGCCGTGGACCTTGATCGACAACCTGACGGATTTCGATTTCCCGGTGCCGACCGCGCGGCAGAACTACACGCAGGACATCCCGCTGCCGGGGGCCTCGCTTCCGCCCTACGTCACCTTGGTGGCGGACGCCGCCGCCGTCCCCGAGGGCGAGCCGGTGACGCTGACTTTCAGCTCGTCCGGCGCGGCCAGCCTCAGCGCGGACAATGAAATCGGCGACCTGCCGCTCTCCGGAACGATCAAGGTGATCCCGGACGGTCCCACCACCTACACCTTCACCGCCACGGGCGAGAACGGAAAAACCGGCGTCTCCAGCGTCACCGTCGGCATCGTCACGCCACCGCCCACGTCGGATTCGATCGCCTACGCGAACTTCAACATCGTCGGCACCGAGCTCCTCCGGCTGGGCGCGACGACGATCGTGACCGACCCGACCCGCCCGCAGCCGGGCGCGCAGGGACGGCTGCGGATCACCGGAGACATCGCCAGCCAGACCGGTGCGGCCTGGTTCCGCTACCGCCAGGATGTGGGCGCAGGTTTTGAAACGACCTTCGATTTGCACGTCACCTCGTTGAACAGCCCGGGTGCGGACGGCGTGGCCTTTGTCATCCAGAACCGGCCGGAGGGCATCGCCGCCTTCCCGACCGTCACGCAGGAGAACGGCCTCAGCAGCGAGGCGTTGAACGTGAAGTTCGACTCCTACCTCAACGAGGGCGACCCGAGCGCCGGCTTCATCGAAGTGCGCGCCGGCGCGGAGGTGCTCGCAACCGCCAACTTGGTCGGTGCCGAGGGAATCACGCTGCGTGGCGACCCGCTCACGCTCACCGACGGCACCGCCCAAGGCACGCCCTATGCCATCCGGATCGCCTACGTGCCGGGAGATCTGGACATCTGGTTCGACGGCGTGCTGGTCGTGGACAGCCTGGCGGTGGATCTCGGGGCCATCGGCGCGGTGGACGAGGACGGCGAGGCTTACGTCGGCTTCACCGGCCGCACCGGCGGGCAGTTCGCCGCGCACGACATCACGAGCTGGTTCCTCACCGAAGGCGCCCCGGCCGGCGGTGGCGGCGAGCTGATGCTGACCGACTGGTCGTTCGACTTCGCGAGCGACCAACTCACGCTGACTTGGGCCTCCGAAGCGGGAAAAACCTACCGCGTCACGACTTCGGACACCTTCTCGAGCTGGGCGCCCGTCCAGAGCGGCATCCCCTCAGGCGGGGCCAGCACCTCGGTGGCCGTTGGCTTCACCCAGGGAACCCGGGCGTTCTTCCGCGTGGAGGAAGAATGACCCCCGTGGTTTCCCGTAGCTGACCCAGCACTCCGCCCGAATCGGTGCCACCGGCTCGGGCGGAGTCGCCTTTGTCACGAAAATGCCGCTAAACCCCCGCCGGCGAGGTGACGTTACAAAGTAACGACGCTCTCGTTTTATGAAGATCTACGGCCTCCTCACCCCGGCCCGGCGGAAAACCGGCTTCGCACTCGTGGTGACCATCTCGCTGATGGTGCTGCTCACCATCCTTGCGGTCGCCCTGCTCTCGCTAAGTTCGGTCTCCCTGCGGACCACGCAAATTTCGCAGGCGAAACGCGTGGCACAGTCGAATGCCCGCCTCGCCCTGATGATGGCGATCGGCGAACTCCAGCGCACCGCCGGCGACGACCGCCGCGTCACGGCCGATGCCTCGATTCTGGATGACAGCATTGCCCAGCCCGATCTCGTCGGCGTCTGGCGCTCGGCCCCTTCCGTGCAGGAAGGTGACAGCCGGATCCTCGACTCGCCCGGCTCGGACACGCCGGACTACGGTCGGTGGAAGGACCGCTTCGAGGGCTGGCTCGTATCCCACCCCGACCCTCAGCAGACGACGGACAAGCGCTTCGCGCAAACCAGCCAAGCGGGCGACGAGACCGCTCCGCTGTTCGAGCTGAACGCGGACGGGATCGAGATGGAGGCCGCGAAAATCCCGATCCGTTCCGAGCATGGCGCGCCCGGGGCGCTCGCTTGGGGAGTCAGCCAGGAAGCCACCCGGACCCGGATCAACGTCGGCGACGACGAGGAGTTCAGGCAGCCCAACGACGCCATCCATGCCCCCTCGCGGCCGAATCTCAGCGTGGCCGGATTGATCAAGACCCAGCCGGACGACGGATGGACCGAGCGCAATCCGAAGCTCGTGACCCTCGGCCAAGCCGCGCTGGAAACGGAATTCGGGCTCAACGAGACCGACGCCGCGAGGCTCGCCGGCACCCACACCGCCACCTCGCGGGGCGTTCTGGCCAACGTCGTGGACGGCGGCCTCAAGACCGACCTGTCGCTCGCCTTCGAACTCGACGACGGCGACTTCCAGCGCACGCCGCTCCACGGCGGCACCGCGCCCGGCGGCGAACGGCCGCTCTACGAACCGGGCCAGCGGACGAACGGTCGCTCCGTCTACGTGAACCTCAACTACGACGTGCCGATGCCCGAGCAATGGTTCGACACCGGAGCGCCACCGACTTTCAACAGTCTCCGCTCGTACTACCGCATGTATCACCACATGTACCAGTCGGCCGGCGGAGTGACGGCATTCTCGCGCCCGCACACGAGCGTCTACTACAACCGCCAGCGTGCCTCCGCCAAAGCGAGCGTCGCCCCCCCTGCCCCCCGCGGCAGCGAAACCGGCGTGGGGCCGGTGCTGGACCGGATCCTCTACGTCTTCAACTTTTGGAAAGGTCCGACCGGCTATCTCAATCTGGTCATCACGCCGATCGTCACGTTGTGGAACCCGAACAACGTCGCCGTGGAGGCCGAAGGTTTCGTGGTCTATCCGTGGATGGACATGCCTTTCTATATCAATGCGTCCATTTCCGGCACGCGCTCGCAAACCCTGGGCTCCCACCTGAGCGTCTTCATGGGCAGCCAGTACGCGCACATCGGTCACGGCCGCCAGGATGAGCCCTACTTCCTGTGCCGGATCACCCAGGACGGCAGCGGAACGGCAAGCTCCGCCAACCCGGTGGTCCTCCGCCCGGGCGAAGTCCGGGTGTTCGTGCCCAGCTCCGGCACGCCGACCGAATTCATCCGCACCGCCCCGGTCAACGGCCGCGTGCTGGACATGATGCCGGCCACCACGGCCACGTTCCCCAGCGGCGGGATGGCGATCAGCCTCGCCCGCGGCAAGGCGTTCAACAACACCGGGTTCGAGCACCCGATGCAGAGCGGGGACCGGCTGCAATCCGCCACGATCACCTTCGACCAGCAGCAGTATCACTTTTTCACCACCCTGGAGGACGCCGGGCGGATGTTGAACCGCCCACCCCTGCGGATCGCCGAGATGCAGTTGTACCGGGCCCGCCAGATCGCGGACCGCCGGACCATCCAGGCCCGGCCGATGAGCGACGTGCAGCTGGCCCAACGCCCGCAGATGGCCGGGGTGCTCGAAATTTTCCACCGGACCGCCAGCGGCGGCGGCAACGCGTCGATCGCGCCCGCGGACATCACCTGGACCATCAATCCGCGCCAGCGTTTCATCAACGCGACCGTCTCCAACACGACCTTTGCCGCGGCTCCGCACTACGACGCGTCGTTCCGGCCGGCCAGCAGCCAGGAAATGCTGGGCTTCCAAACCACGCCGGACGGCCAACGGGCCTACTACGGGGACACCAACTCCGCGGGATCGGGCCGGGACCGGCTCTCGTTCTTCGAGTTCCCCCGCACGCCGATGATGTCGCTCGGCGGATTCCAGACGGCGGACTTGGCGGACACCACCTACGCGCCGGGCATCCAGTTCGGGAACTCCTGGGCATCCCCCTATCTCCCGCGGAACGCGGCGAGCATGACGCTCAGAGGTGCGCCCACCGGCGAATCGTTCCTGCCCCAGAGCCTCGCGATCTACGACCACAGCTACCTCTTGAACGCCGCGCTGTGGGACGGGTTCTTTTTCTCCTCGATCGCCCCGGAAGGAAGCCAAGGGGGCGGGAGCGGCGGGCCGAACGTCTACAACGGCTCGCAGCTCAGGGTGAGCCGGTCCATGGCCGCGACCGTCCAGGACTGGGTCTCGGGCGTCCGGCCGCTGCGAAACACCCGCCACGTCCTCCACCTGGGAGGAAAGGATCCGAATGATCTGGCCCAGGAGCTGATGAATCCCGAGGGCGTCACGATCGCCGCCGCGCACATGCTCGTCGACGGCGCCTTCAACGTGAACTCCACCCGCGAGGAAGCTTGGGCGAGCATGCTGGCGAGCCTGCGCTCGCACGCCCTCGAGGTGCTGCGCCCGAACGGCAGCGGCTCCGGGTCCCACGATTCCGGAAACAGCACTCCCTTCCCCCGCCTCAGTCAGCCGACGGGCCAGGCGAACGATCCGTGGGAAGGTTTCCGCGAACTCACGGACAACGACATCGAGGACTTGGCCGAGGAAATCGTCGAGGAGGTCCGCCGCCGGGGGCCGTTCCAATCGCTCGGCGAGTTCGTGAACCGCCGCCTGGGCGGCAACGGCGACGACCTCGCGCTCAAGGGTGCCTTGCAGGCGGCCATCGACAACAGCGGCCTTAACAACACGACCGGCGACTCGACCTTCGACGTCAGCAAATATCCCCAGCGGAACAACCTCGCCGGCCAGGCCTACACCCGCACCGCTGCGCCCGGCTGGCTCACCCAAGGCGACCTGCTCAACGGCCTCGGCCCGTTCATCACCGTGCGGTCCGACACCTTCACCATCCGCGGCTACGGCGAAGCCCACGACGGAGCGGGGAACGTGATCGCGCGCTCGGTCTACGAAGCCATCGTGCAACGGCTGCCCGAGTGGGTGGATGCGGAAGATGAGGCGCACGAACTTCCGTCGGACTACACCGACTCCTCGCCCTCGTCCGTCAATGGACGGTTCGGCCGGCGGTTTTCCATTTTGTCGATCCGCGAGCTTTCGGCCGACGAAATTCACGCATAACTTCGCCCGCCCATGAGATTCCTGTTCTCCACCCTCGCCAGCATCGTCCTCGCCGGGCCGCTTGCCGCCCAGGCCGTCAATGCCCGTTTCCTTCCTTGGGACGACGAAATCGCGGGACGCGAGCTGGCCGCCGTCAGCGGCGGAAAGCTCCAGCCGATCACCGGGCTCCACCCCTTGCAGCGCTCGCCGGCGGTGAAGGTGACGCCCACCGAGGGCCGGATCGTCGTGCGCGCCCTGGACAAACCGGGCGACGGCGACAAGCCCGCCGAATTCGAAGTCAAGCTGGCCCCGGGGATGAAGCGTCCGCTGGTCATTTTCATGCCCGATCCGAAGTCTCCCACGGGCCTCCGCGGGCAAGCCTTCGAGGACGCCACCGACCGCTTCGCCTGGGGAAGCTACCGGCTCATCAACATCACCGGGAAGCCGCTGCTGATGTCGATCGGCAAGAACGTCCACAAGCTGCCGAGCGGCTGGACGCCGGTGGACATCCCGTTCCCGGGCGACAAGCCGCTTCCGGTCATTTTCGTGCTGGAGGAAGACAAGACGAACCACCTGTGGACCGGCGTCTGGGAGCCCGACCCCCAACTCCGCAAGCTGGTCATCGTCGTTCCCAGCGAGGACCGGCGCCTCGGGGCGCTCGCGCTGAAGGTGATCCCGGAAGATCGCCTTGCGGAGGAGCAGCCCGCGGCTTCCGCCCAAACGAACTGATCGGCCTCAGGCGCCCGCCAGCAGCGCTTGGAGGTCCCGCTCGCTCCATCCCGCCGCCTGTTCCGCGGCGGGATCTTCGAGCGCCTCGGCGACCGCTCGCTTCCGCGCCTGCATGGCGAGCACCTGGCTCTCCACCGTGCCGCGGGCGATGAGCCGGTGCACCGTCACCGGCCGCGTCTGGCCGATCCGGTGGGCGCGATCCGTCGCCTGGGCTTCCGCCGCCGGGTTCCACCACGGGTCGAAATGGACCACCGTGTCCGCCGCCGTCAGGTTCAGTCCGTAACCGCCGGCCTTGAGGCTGATCAGGAAAACCGGCGGCCCGTCCGGCCGCTGGAAACGCTCCACCAGCTCGTGGCGGTTGCGCGTCTGGCCATGGAGCATCAGGTGGTCCATGTGGCGCCCGGCCAATGCGGCGGCGATTTCCTCGAGTTGCACGCGGAATTGGCTGAAGACCAGCATCCGGTGCCCGCCGGCCCGCGCTTCCTCCACCAGCTCGAGCAGCCGCTCGAGCTTCGCCGAGCGGCGCGGCACCGGCAGCGCCTGGAGTTTTTCGGAGCCGAGCAGCGCGAGATCGCAGCACGTCTGCCGCAGCCGCAGCAACGCGGTGAGCACCTGCATCCGCGCGGCGCCGGCTTGGCCGGCATCGAGGGTGCGTTCGACCCGCCGCCGCCCTTCCTCGAGCACCTCGCGGTAAACCCGCCGCTGGTCCGCGGAAAGCTCGCACCACTCGTCGATGTGGATCTTCGACGGCAACTCCGGCGCCACCTCGGCCTTCGTCCGCCGCAGCACGAACGGTGAGATTTTCAGCCGCAAACGCCCGAGCAAGGCCCGCGGCGGATCGTCCGAGGCGAGCGGCTGTTCGTAGCGCTCCGCGAAGTCTTCGTGGGTGCCGAGCCAGCCGGGCTGCACGAAGCGGAAGATCGACCACAGATCGCGCACGCCGTTCTCCACCGGAGTGCCGGTCAGCGCCAGGCGCCGCGGCGTGCGCAGCTTGAAGATCGCCTTGGCGTGATCGGTCCGCGGGTTCCGCATCACGCTCGCCTCGTCCAGGACCACCAGGGCGTAGTCCTGGCGCAGGTGCCAGGCGAGGTCCCGCGCCAGCGTGCCGTAGCTCGTGAGCACCACATCGCCGCCACGCACCCGATCCCGCTCGGCGTCGCGACCGCTGCCGTGGAGGACGCGGACGCAGCGGTCCGGCGCGAAGCGCGCGAACTCCGACCGCCAGTTCCCCAGAAGCGAAGCCGTCACCACCACCAGCACCGGCTGGGAATCTCCGGAGAGCAATCGTTCGATTGAGGCGATTGTCTGCAAGGTTTTGCCAAGGCCCATGTCGTCGGCCAACAAGGCGCCACCGAAGCGCTCGAGGCGGTCGGACAGCCAGCGGTATCCCGCCCGCTGGTATGGGCGAAGCTCTGCCCGCAGCGAGGCGGGAAGGGCGACGGAATCGGCGCGTCCGTCAGTCTCGGACTCCGCGGCTTGCCCGAGGTTTTTCCGAATTTCCTGAATCACGGCCGCGGCAGCCGGTCCGGCGGTGAAAGCGCCTCGCTCCTGTCGCAGGTCCAGCTCGGTGAAGAGCGGATCGAGCCACTCCTCCACCTCGGGGGACACGATGACCTTCCTCCCACGCCCGGCTCCTCCGGATCGCAGAAGGTTTCGCACCTCCGCCGGCTCGAGGAGCGCTCCGTCGCTCGACTCAAACTGAAGTTTGAAATCCATCCACTCCCTGCTCTCGCCGATCACCTCGATCCGGGGCCGGACGGAGACCACGCCTTGTCGCGCCCGCTGGAAGGCGGACGTCTCGCGGATCGACCATTCCGCTTTCCACCGCGGAAGGACGAGAGCGGCCCACCGTGTGGCGGCGGATTCATCGCGGAGCACCCAGGATCCCGGCGCGTCTTCGGCGAAGCCCGCGCGACGCAAGCGCTCCCGCACCCGCGCCTCGGCTTCGGAATTCCTCACGAGGCAGGCATCGCCTTGGAGCCGCGGAAGCTCCGGCACCTCCCCGTGCCCGGGAGGCACGGGATTGGCATCAGCATGGCGGATGGAAACGCAGCATCTCACGGCGCCCAGCGTCCCATCCAGCTCCGCCTCGACCCGCACCGGGGCCGGAACGAACCGCAGCTCCTCGATCCACGAATCCGGCGGCACGATCAGCCAGTCGCGCCACGCGTCCAAATCGCGGAAAAACGCCGGCATGGAGATGGCGGCCGGTTTTCCGGAAACCAACCGCCGGACCGCGTCGGGATCGGGAGCCGGTCCGGAGCCCAGTCCGTGGATCCCCTGCGGATCGAACCGCCACCAGTTGCCGCCGATCTCGACCGCCTCGAGTGGGCCGGCGGGCACCAACTTGACGGCCTCGCCCTGGCGCTCGCAGGCGTCCACGGGAATGGGCGAGCCGGCGGCCACCGTCAGCCGCTCACCACCCGCGGAAGCCCGCGGGTGGTCCTCGGCCAGCGCGAGGAACACGGCGAGTTTATCCGGGCCGAGGTGCAGGTGGGTCGGTGGATCGAGCCGGTGCTCCCGCAGCCAACCGGCGAGGCGCTCGTCCGCGGCCGACGGAGGGCCATCGGCCGCCCGCACTTCGCAGCTGAGGCGCTGGCGGCGGAACGCGTCCTGCCAGTTCGCGGGAAAATGGATCGACAGAGCCCTCGCCCGGGGAGCCGCCGGGTGCGGCTCTTGGGCAGCCGGTGCGGCCGCGGGCGCCGGCGGGGTGTGGAGGAGGGCCAAGCCGGTGGCCACGGCGTGGGCGCACACCTCGCCGGTCGCGCGGTTCGCGGGACACGAGCAGCGGACTCCGAGGTCGGTCTCCGAGTTCACCTTCACCGCCACCTTGGTCGGCCGGGTCCCGGCGCGCACCGTGCCGGTCCATCCCGCCGGTCCGCGTTTCGCCTCGGTGACGACGCCGGATTCCCACAGCCCCCTGCCCTCCTTGAACGCCTGCCAGGACGCCGCGCGCCGCAGGATCGTTTCGCTCCACTCGCTCATGCACGGCGATCCTTCCGCGGACGCCGCCCGCCGGCAACCGGTTAGATGGGTGGAAAAGCGTCGCACGAATTCACTTGTCGGCCGGGAGCGCGGGCCGAAGTCTGCGCGCGTGAGACGATTTGTTATCATCGGCTTGTTTCCTTTGGCTCAACTCCAGGCCGCCACCATCATCGACCCGGCCGACGATCCGTCGATCACCGCGCAGATGTATCGCGACGAAGCCGCGGCCTACCCCTCGGTCGGCAAGGTTTCCGGTTCGGGGCTTTCCGGCAGCGGAATCCTGATTTCGGACCGCTGGGTGCTGACCGCGGGGCACATTTCCCAGTCGAAGACCGGTGGCACCTTCCAGATCGGCGGGCAGAACCACACCATCCAGAGCACGATCCTCCACCCCGGCTTCACCTTCAGCCCGCAGTTGTCTTCCGACATCGGATTGCTCTATCTCAGCGAGCCGGTGACCGGCGTGCAGGCGGCGGGGCTCTACGACTTCGCGGACACGGCGGCGCTGATCGGCAAGGAAGCCGTGTGGGTGGGCCACGGCATGAGCGGCACCGGCACGTCCGGCCAGCAACTGCCGTTCGATTTCCGCGCGTTCACCAATGTGATCGACGTGGTGGGCCTCTATCCCGACCCCGCCTACAGCGTGCCGTCCACGGCCTTCGTCTCGGATTTCGACCGCCCCGACGGCTCGACCAACGCCCCCTCGTCGTCCCCCGAAGCCACCCGGCTGGAAGGCGGCCTGGCACCCGGCGACAGCGGCGGCGGCGTGTTTCTCGAGGTCGACGGCAAGATGTATCTGATCGGCATCCACAGCTACCAAGCCGCCTTCACCCAGATCAAAGCCGGCGGTTACGGCACGATCAACGGCGCGACGAACGTGGACATCTTCCTGCCGTGGATCCTGGAGCAGACCGGGATCGTGGCGGTGCCCGAGCCGTCGGCGCTGGCGCTGTCGGGCGCGGCGCTGCTCGCCTTCGCGCTGCGCCGCCGCCGCTGACGGCCGGTTGTTTTGATTGCATCCGGGGGCCGCTCCGGGAAAGAGTCCGGGCCTTGAAAGTCGTCGCCGTCGCCAACCAGAAAGGCGGGGTGGGAAAAACCACCACCGCGCTGAACCTGTCCGCCGCCCTGGCCCTGCGGGGGCAGCGGGTGCTGCTGGTGGACCTCGACCCGCAGGCGAACTGCACCAGCGGCCTCGGCATCGAGCCGCCGGAAAACGGCAGCATGTACCCGGTCCTGATCGGCGACGCGACCGTCCACGACCAAATCATCGCCACCGGCCGCGAGAACCTCTCGCTCGTGCCCTCGGAGATGGACCTCGCCGGCGTGGAAATCGAACTCGCCCGCAGCGACGACCACCTCACCCGCCTGCGGAGCATCCTGCAGGGGCTGAAGCCAAACGATCTTTTCGAATTCTGCATCCTCGACACCCCGCCGTCGCTCGGCGTCCTGATGACCTCCGCGCTCGCCGCCGCCGACGAAATCCTGATCCCGCTGCAATGCGAGTGGTTCGGTCTGGAAGGGCTGGCGAAGATCGTCCACGTGATCGACCAGATCCGCGGCTCGGACGCGAACCCGGACATCCGGCTCGAGGGCATCGTGATGACGATGTACGACGGCCGGACGCTGCTTTCGCGGCAAGTCGTCGATGAAGTCGGCCGATTTTTCCCCGAGCAGATGTACCGGACGATGATCCCGCGGACGATCCGGATCGGCGAGGCGCCGAGCCACGGCCGGACGATTTTCGAGCACGACCCCAGCGGGCTCGGGGCGCAGGCTTACGGTGGGTTGGCCGACGAGTTCCTGACGCGCCACGCGGCGGTCGGCCCGGCCCTCGCGACCTCTTGATTCTGAGCGCGTGGAACATGCGCCGCCGCGCGGTGGAACACCGGATTCCCGCTTGACCTGCCGGGGGGCGTTCGTGAGACTCCGCATCCATTTCGGCGGGGCTCCGCCGCTCCCTTGCTTTTCGTCGGGCTCGCCAGCCGGGACAAGGTGCCGTCAGGACGCCGTCGTCTCGGCCATTTTTTTCGGATTTCTCCACTCAGTCCACGTGTCCCTTTTTCCGCCCTCTCATCCATGTTCAAGAAGCTTTTCGGAAACCTCTTTTCCAATGACATCGGCATCGACCTCGGCACCGCCAACACGCTCATCAACGTCAAGGACCACGGCATCGTCCTGCGCGAGCCGTCGGTGGTGGCCGTCAAGTCCGGCACCAACGAGGTGCTGGCCGTAGGCGATGACGCCAAACGCATGCTCGGCCGCACGCCGGGCAACATCGTCGCGATCCGCCCGTTGAAAGACGGCGTGATCGCGGACTTCGAAGTGACCGAGGCGATGCTCCGGCACTTCATCCGCAAGGTGAACAAGAACCGGCGGTCGAACCCGCGGGTGCTGATCGCCATTCCGTCCGGCATCACGGAAGTCGAGCGCCGCGCCGTCCGCGAGTCCGCCGAGCAGGCCGGGGCGCGCGAGGTTTACCTGATCGAGGAGCCGATGGCCGCGGCGATCGGCGTGGGCCTGCCGGTGCAGGACGCCTCCGGCAACATGGTCGTGGACATCGGCGGCGGCACCACCGAGGTGGCGCTCATTTCGCTTTCGGGCATCGTTTACGCCCGCAGCGTGCGCACCGCCGGCGACGAGCTGGACGAGGCGATCACGCAATACATGAAGCGCGCCTACAACCTGATGATCGGCGAGCGCACTTCCGAGGAAATCAAGATCCGCCTCGGCTCCGCGGCGCCGCTGCCGAAGGAGACGACCATGGAGGTGAAAGGCCGCGACCTCGTCGCCGGCCTGCCGAAAACCATCACCATCACCTCGCAGGAAATCCGCGAGGCGATGTCGGACCCGCTCAACACGATCGTCGACGCCGTGCGCACCACGCTCGAGCGCTGCCCGCCGGAACTGGCGGCCGACCTCGTGGATCGCGGGATCGTGCTGGCCGGCGGCGGCGCCCTGCTGAAGGGGCTCGACCGCCTGCTGCGCGAGGAGACCGGCCTGCCGGTGCACGTGGCCGAGGACCCGCTCAGCGCGGTGGCCGAGGGCACGGGCAAGGCGCTGCAGGAGCTCGCCCTCCTCAAGCGCGTGACCAACACCGACCGCTGAGCGACCCGACGGCCCCGACCCGGCCATGAAACCGCTCAACCTCATCGCCCTGCTGCTCTTCCTCGGAGGAGCCGTGTGGGCGCTCACCCGCAGCGAGCGGGCGGTGCGCGAAATCCAGCGCGGCTATTTCGCCGCCGTCTCGCCGTTCCTGAAATCCGGCTCGGAGCTGGAAACGCGCGCCCGCGGCCTGCTCGACGAGGTGCACCACTCGAAGGAGCTCGAGGCCGAGCTGGAAACCATCCGCCAGGAGATCGGCCGGCTGCGCATCATCGAGTCCCGCTTCCGCGAACTCGAACGCGAAAACGCCGAACTCCGGCGGGCGCTCAATTTCAAGGAATCCACGAAGTTCGACGTGGTCGCCGCACAGGTCATCCGCCGGCGGCCGACGACGTGGTGGAAGACCCTCGAAATCGACGCCGGCGAGGAACGGGGGATCGGCACGCAGTTCACGGTCGTGACGAACGAGGGCCTGGTGGGAAAGGTGCACCAGCCCGGCGAAGGACGCTCGTCCGTGATCCTGCTGACGGACGAGGCTTGCCGCGTCTCGGCGCGGGTCGAGGGCACGCCCGAAGTCGGCATCCTCAGCGGCCAGCGCGGGGAGTTCGAGGGCGTGCCGTTCCTCAAGTTGCAGTTTTTGTCAAAGGAAGCGCGGCTCCGCCCGGGGCAGCGCGTCTTCACCACCGGCCGCGGAGGGATCTTCGAGCCGGACATTCTTCTGGGAACCATCGAATCGGTCGAAAAAGGCCCCTTGGATTCCGAAGCGTTGGTCCGGCCCTCGGTGAACTTCGCGGATCTGAGCACGGTGTTCGTCGTGCGCACTCCCGATTCCTGAGCCCGCTGTGATCCGCTACACGATTCTAACGGTTTTCCTGCTGCTGGCGGCCTTCGTCGTCCAGCAGTTCCTGCCGGCGTTCACCGGGCTCTACCACGCGCGGATCCTGCTGGTGCAGCTCGTTTTCCTCTGCACCGCGGTGACCGTCGGCCAGCCGGCGATGCTGTTGCTGGCCTTCATCGGCGGCTTCCTGTGGGACGCGCACTCCGCCCTCGGCCCGCACGGCGGCGATCCGGAGGTTTACACGAACCAGGCGGAATCGCTGCGCTTCGGCTACTCGATCCTGCTCTTCGGCGCGATGGGACTGCTGATGCAGGGCATCCAGCCGCTCTTCAAACAGGGCAACTGGCAGGTTTCCGTCTTTCTCACCGGGATCGCGACCTTCCTCTATCTCGCCGCCGAATACGCGCTCATCAATTTCATCCGCGGCGGCTTCGTCCTGCGCGCGCCGACGGTCCTGCAGATGAGCTACAGCGCCCTGCTGACCATGTTGTTTTCCCCGTTCATTTTCTGGCTGCTTTTCCGCATGGCCCGGTGGTGCGGCCACACCATCGATCCCGAGGCCAACAAACGCCGGCGCACGCGATCCCTCGCGCGCGCCTGAAACCCGTCGAACCCTTGTCCACAATGGAACCCCGCTACCGATTGAGACTCTACCTGCTGACGGCGCTGATGCTGTTCGGCTTCGGCACGCTGCTCTCGCGCCTGCACGACTTCCAGATCGAGCGCCAACAGGAATTCCAGGCCCAGGTGCCCGGGAACCGCGAGGTGACGGTCCGCGAGCCAGGCATCCGCGGCGAGATCACGGACCGCAACGGCATCGCCCTCGCGCGCAACCTGCGGAACTACGAGGTTTCGCTGAACCTCGAGGAAATCTACAAGGCCTACCGGCTCCAGCACCAGGACACGCCGATGGTGGAGTCCGTCAAGGAACGCCGCGGCCACCACCGGAGATATTCCGAAAAGGACATCGTCGCGATCGTGAAGGCGACGGTGATCGAGCGGCTCAAGGAGGAGGATCTGAATCTCGCGCGGGATTTCAGCGCTTCCAAGCTGCGCACGCATTACAAGACCCACGGCGGCCTCGTCCCTTTCAGTTACCGGACCGATCTCACCTACGAAGAGTTCGCCAAGTTCGCCGAGCACAACCTCGAGCTGCCCGGGGTCTATCTCAACACCCGTCCGCTCCGCAGTTACCCTTACGGGGCCTTGGCAAGCCACGTCCTCGGCTATGTCAGCGAGTGGCAGCCCGATGACATCCCGAAGGAAGCGAGGCGCATCTTCGACCACTACATCGGCGACGAACGCGGCGTGAACGGCGTCGAATCCACGATGAACGATTATCTGCGCGGCCCGCCCGGCAAGCGCACGCTGATCAAGGACGACAAAGGCCGCGTCATCGGCCAGCACCCGTGGGACTACACCAAGCCCGGGGTCGGCGCCGGAGTACAACTGACGATCGACGCGCGCGTCCAGTTCCTGGTGGAGAACACCCTGCGCCGCGCCGGCCGCGCCGCCGCGGTGGTGATGGACGTGAACACCGGCGAGGTCATCGCGATGGCCTCGGTGCCGGATTACAATCCGAACGACTTCGTCCCGAGCATCTCGCAAGAACGCTGGGATGCCTACAAGGCGATTTCGAAGATGGCGCCATTCTCGAACCGGGCGCTGGCCGCCTACTCCCCCGGTTCCACGTTCAAGGTTCCCACCGCCATCTCCGCCGCGCTCCACGGCGGCGCGGACCGCCACTTCTCATGCAGCGGCATGGTCGTTTACGGCAACCAGCCGGTCCGCTGCTGGATCCTGCGGAAATCCGGCGGTCGTCATGGCGGACTGGACCTGCCGCGGGCAATCCAGCAGTCGTGCAATCCCTATTTCAACCAGATGGCGAACGTGGTGGGCTGGCAAGGCCTCGTCGAGGGATTCCAGATGGTCGGATTCGGCAAGCGCAGCGGCATCGAGTTGCCCGCGGAAAGCGCGGGCAACCTCCCCGGCAGCCGCGCATGGCGCAGTGCCAACCCGGGAACCACGATGGGCCGCCACGAGGAAGCGATGCTTTCCATCGGCCAGGGCCACGCGATGGCCACACCGCTCCAGCTCTGTGCGATGGTCGCCTGCGTCGCCAATGGCGGGAAGTACTTCCAGCCGCGCATCGTCAAGAGCGTCACCGCCGCCGACGGCAAGGTGCTCGTGCCCGACCAGCCGAAGCTCGAGGTGGACCTCCTCCAATCGGGCGTGAAAGCGTCGGACCTGGAGTTGATCCGCAAAGGCATGCGGATGGCCGTGAACCAACCCGGTGGCACCGCCGGGCGCGCCCGCCTGCCCAAGATCGAAGTCGCCGCCAAAACCGGCACCGCGCAGACGGTGGACGACGGCAAGGAATCCAACAACTCGTGGCTCATCGCCTTCGCACCCTTCGAACAGCCGCGGTACGCCGTCTGCGTGCTCGCCCAGAACGCAGGTTCCGGTGGTGCGGTCTGCGGCCCCTTGGCGCATCTCATCCTGCGCGGCCTCTTCGCCCAGGACGAAGGCCTCCGCCTGCCGCTCCAACCCCAAGCCGAATACGCCGGACACAACGAGCGGCTCGAGGAAATCCCTCTTCCCGAAGACGTCCTCGCCGCCATCAACGCCAGCGAGATCGACGACGACGTCGGCGAGACCGGCGACGAAGCCGGCGACCTGACCGACCTCCTGCCGGCCGCCCCCGAAGCGCCGGTCATGCCCGAACCGACGATCACTCCCGAAGTCGATGCCGAAGGCTCGGTCGTGCCGCGCGCCATCCCGGTGAGCGACCCCTGAACCCATTTCCCCCCGACCTATCCTCAAGCCTCCTTTCACCATCATGATCCAACGCATCAAGAAACTCCTCGGCATCGGCAAACCCGATCCGTCCCGCGGAAACACCATCGTCGTCAATGTCGAGAAACTCGAACGGCGCGTCGCCCTGCTCGAGGACGGCGTGCTCGAGGAATACACCGTGGAACGCGAGGGCGACCACAACATCGTCGGCGGCATCTTCAAAGGCCGCGTGAAGAACATCGAGCCCGGCCTCAAGGCGATGTTCGTCGACATCGGCCTCGACAAGAACGCCTTCCTCCACTTCTGGGACGCCATCCCGGCCGCGCTCGATGCCGGCCTCGAGGAAATCCAGCGCGAGGGCAGCAAGAAGAAGCAGCAGAAAAAGATCAGCTCGAAGGATATTCCCGACATCTATCCGATCGGCTCGGAGATTGTCATTCAGGTTTCCAAGGGCCCGATCGGCACCAAAGGTCCGCGCGTCACGACCAATATCTCGCTGGCCGGGAGATATCTCGTGCTGATGCCCTACACCGAGCAGTTCGGCATTTCCCGCAAGATCGAGGACCCGAAGGAACGCCAGCGCCTGCGCCGGATCGTCCAGAAGCTCTCGGTGCCCGAAGGCATGGGCATCATCATGCGGACCGTCGCCTCCGGCACCCGCACCCGCCACTTCGTGCGGGATCTCGCGATGCTGCTCGAGCAGTGGGACGAGATCGAGGAAAAGCGCGCCAACAGCGCCGCTCCGGCCTGCATTTTCCAGGAACCCGGACTCATCGAACGCACCGCCCGCGATTTCCTCACCGACGAGATCGACCAGGTGATCTGCGACGACGGTCCGACCACCGACTTGATCCGCGAGGTGGCCGGCAAGATCTCCCGCCGCGCGAAACGCCGCATCCACCACTTGCCGACGGCCACCCAGCCGGTCTTCGAGCGGATCGGCATCCAAAAGCAGATCGACGAGGCGTTCTCCCGCCAGGTGTGGCTGCCCTGCGGCGGCTACATCGTCATCGATGAAACCGAAGCGCTCATCTCCATCGACGTGAACACCGGCCGCAACCGCGGCTCGAAGGACGTCGACAAGATGATCGCCGAGACGAACATCGAAGCCGCCCAGGAAGTCGCCCGCCAGCTGCGTCTGCGGAACATCGGCGGCCTGGTGGTGGTCGACTTCATCGACATGCGCCACCGCAAGGACCAGCAGGCGGTCTACAAGGCGATGAAGGAGCGCCTCAAGAAGGACAAGGCGAAGACCCAGGTGCTCCAGATCTCGCCCATCGGCCTGATGGAGATGACCCGCCAGCGGCTCAACGAATCGCTGCGCGACACGATGTACGAGCCCTGCCCTTACTGCCAGGGCCGCGGCCGCGTGAAAACGCCGATGACGATGTCCGTCGAAATCCAGCGCCGCCTGAACACCGTGATCCAGAAGCACCGCGACTCCGTGGGCGATCTGGTCGTCATCGTGAACAGCGACGTCCTGAACCGCTTCAAGAGCGAGGACGCCAAGCTGCTGGTCGAACTCGAGCGCTCGCACACCGGCCGCCTGATTTTCCGGTCGGACCCCACTCTCCACCGCGAGCGCTTCGCCATCCTCGACGCCCGCACCGAAAAGACCATCGACCAAGCCTGACAGCGTGGAGCTTGGAGCGAAGAGCTCAGAGCAAGAGGTGCCGAGGCACCACGCATTCACACTCCCATCTCCCATCTCCCATCTCCCATCTCCGATACTCATGTCCCGAAAAACAAAGCTCATCTGCACCCTTGGCCCCGCGACGGAGGCGGAGGAAACCATCGGCCGGCTGATTGACGCCGGCGCGAATGTTTTCCGGCTCAACATGAGCCACGCCAAGCACGAGTGGGCGGCCGAGATGACGCGGCGCGTGCGCCGGCAGGCGGAGAAGCGCGGCGAGCACATCCCCGTGTTGTTCGACCTCACCGGACCGTCGATCCGCACCGGCGACTTGGAAAAGCCTTACGAACTCAAGGAGGGCGACGTCGTCGAGTTCCGCAAGGAAGGCGCCAAACCGACCGTGCCACTCTCCACCACCGTGAACTACGCGTTGATGGATGACGTTTCCGTCGGGAACACGCTGGTGGTGGACAACGGCGCGCTGCTGATGCGGATCGACCGCGTCGAGGCGGACCGGATCGTATGTCACGTGAAAACTCCGGGCAGCATGGGATCCAGGCGGCATATCAATTTGCCGGGCGTCCGGCTCAACTTGCCCGCCTTGACCGAAAAGGACCGCAAGGACCTCGCCCTCGCCGTGGAGTGCAACGCCGACTATATCGCCGGCTCGTTCGTCCGCGACGCCGCGCACGTCCGCGAGTTGCGCGAGGCGATGGAGGCGCTCGAGGGCAAGGCGCAGATCGTCGCCAAGGTCGAGGACCAGGAGGCGGTCCGGAACATCGACGCGATCATCCTGGTTTCCGACGTCATCATGGTGGCCCGCGGCGACCTCGGCATCGAGGTGGAGTACGAGGAATTGCCGCTCCTCCAGCGCCGCATCGTCAAGCGCTGCCACGAACTCGGCACCCGCGTGATCGTGGCCACGCAGTTGTTGGAATCCATGATCTCCAATCCCACGCCGACTCGCGCCGAAGTCACGGACGTGATGAACGCGGCCTACGAGGAGGCGGACGCGCTGATGCTTTCCGGCGAAACGTCGGTGGGCCGCTACCCCGAGCGCTGCGTGGAAGCGATCGTCCGGATCGCCTCGCGGATCGAGCGTTCGGGCGGCCATGGCTTCGGCCAGTCCGTGCTTCTGCGCGACGAGCGCCAGAAGACGGCACGGGCCGCCGTGACGCTGGCCGACTCCCTTCCGGACGCGAAACTCGTGGTGCTCACCCGCCGCGGCGTACTGGCCAACCACACCGCGCTGCTGCGGCCGCGCACCGCCGCGTTCTTCGCCTTCACGCCGTCGGAGCGCGTCTGCCGCCAGCTCGCCCTCACCCGCGGCATCCGCGCCTACAAGCTCCCGTTCGCCGCGGGCATCGAGGAAACGATCCACCGGGCCACCGAGCTGCTGCGCAAGCACGACCAGGTCCGCCCCGGCACGCCGATCGTGATCGTGTCCGACATCCTCTCGGACCACTTCGCGGCGAATTCGATCCTGCTCCACCACGCGTGATGGACCTGCGTCACGGCGATTGCCTCGAGGTGCTGCCGACGCTCGCGGACGGGTCGTTCGATGCCGTCGTCACCTCGCCGCCCTACAATCTCGGCATCGGCTACCGGAGCTTCAAGGACACCGCCCCGCGCGAGGAATTCCTCCGCTGGTGCCGGGCGTGGTCCGCGGAAATCCGGCGCGTGCTGGCGGACGACGGCTCGTTTTTCCTCAACATCGGCGCGGCTCCGGCCAACCCGCTGCTGCCGCACCAGCTCGTGCTGGCGCTGACGGACGGGCCCGAGCCGTTGTTCGTGCTACAGAACACGTTCCATTGGATCAAGTCGGTCACCTTGGAAACGCGGGCCGGCGAAACCATCAGCGCGGGACATTTCAAACCACTCAACTCGAAGCGTTATGTCAATGACTGCCACGAGTATGTCTTTCATCTGACGAAAGCAGGCGACGTCCCGCTCGACCGCCGCGCCGCCGGCGTCCCCTACCAGGACAAGTCGAACATCGCGCGCTGGGGCCACACCGGCGGCGAGGACAAGCGCTGCCGCGGCAACAACTGGTTCATCCCCTACGAGACGATCCAGTCGCGGAACAAGGAACGGCCGCATCCGGCGACCTTTCCCGTGGCCTTGGTGGAGCAATGTGTCGCTCTCCACGGAAAGCGCCGCGAGACCCGTCTGCTCGATCCGTTTCTCGGCATCGGCACTTCCGCGGTGGCTGCCCAGCGCCTCGGGCTGGCCCATTTCACGGGCATCGAGCTGGACGACTACTATCTAACTGTCGCCCGCGAGCGCCTCGCCGAAGCCGCCGCTCCCCCGCCCCAGCGCGAGCTTCCATTGGGTTGAGACGCCGGAGGGACGACCTCCCGGGCCGCCCGGAAAACCGCCGCTCCGGAAGGGGATTTGCCGCGTCCGGTCGTGAGCTGGAGTGGCTCGGGACAGGTCCGCTTCAGCTCACTCGCCGGGCTTTTCTCCGACCACGGCGATGATCGAGCCGAAGCGGTTGCTCGGCTTGTCGAGGTCTTCTCCCGTTCGCATTTGGCTGATGTCTCCATCGAGAAAGAGCGCATCCGTGCAGCCGAGGGCGCGGAACAGCTCCGCGAACTCGTGGAGGTTGGGGAATTTCGGAGACTTGAAATCCGTCATCGCGAAAAAGATCCGGCCGTCGGCGGCGACTCCGACGCCGTTCCGGTGCAGGCGTGATTCCGATGCCTTGCGGAACGCGCGATGGACCTGCCCGTCCTCCAACAGCAAGGGGCCTGACTGCACCGCCCAATCGACCTCGCGCGGCGGGTTGGGAAAGCGCTCCGACCGCACGATGACGGCTTGGTTTCCCCGAATGGAAAAGATGCCGTTGGGCTTCAGAAAGAAGTTCCCCTCGCCCGGGTTGAGGTTCAGCGGACGGAGCAACTTTCCGCCCTGAACCATCAGGCCGCTCGGGATACCGCCCGGCTCGAAAATGCCGCCATTCATGACCATCCGGGGTGTCTCGCCGCGAGCCTCGAGATACTGCCACGCCGCGCCCAAGGTTCGCAACGGCTTGCCAGCGTCATCCTGCCAAACGATCCGCACCGCCGCGGGACGGGCTTCCGCGATGTGGTAGACAATTCCGCCGACTGTCCTGCGCTCGATCACGCCAGCAACCGCTGGCAATTGGAACATGACCGCGAGAAGGACGAACCAGTGCATCAGATAGCCCATTCGCGCCCCTCACCTGCCGAGAAAAAGCATCTCCGCGCGCACATCCTCCCGGGATTTCCTGCGGACCCTCAAGCGCTGCAAAAGGCGGCGGACGATTGGCGGATCCGCCTGTTCTGGCTCGCCGGGTTTCCTTTCGGCCGGGCGGGCTTCCGCTTCCCGCAGGGCGCGGCGGAGTCGTTCGGGACCGTCGGCGATGAAGCGAGTCTTCATTCCGGTTTTTCTTCCGGCTTCGGGTTTGCCTCGCCCGTGGCTTTGGCAGGGACGAACTTGAGCGCCACGCCGTTGATGCAGAATCGCTTGTCAGTCGGCGTGTCGAAGCCTTCTCCGGTGAAGACGTGGCCGAGGTGGCCGTCGCACTTCGCGCAGATCACCTCGGTGCGGACCATGCCGAGGCTGATGTCTTCCTTGAGCACGACGTTCTGCGCCTTCGCGGGGTCGTAGAACGAAGGCCAGCCGCAGCCGGAGTCGAATTTTTCCTTCGAGGAAAAGAGCAGCGCGCCACAGCCGGCGCAGTGGTAGGTGCCTTCGCCCTGGCTCTTGAATTGTTTGTAGACTTGCCCGTGGGCGCGCTCGGTGCCGGCCTTGCGGAGGACGCGGTATTGCTCGTCGCTGAGCTGTTCCTGCCACTGGGCATCGGATTTCTCGACCTTGGCGGCGGGCTCGGCGGGTTTCGTTTCGAGCGTTTCCATGACTTGTTTCCCGGTTTCCCCCGCGAAACAGGCGAAGATCGCCAGCACCGAGGCCAGCGGGACGAGGACGCGCGCGGAGATCATTTGGCGCAGCCTAGCGCGGCTTGCCCGGATGACAAGCTCACGGCACGGAGACGAATTGCTCGTGGAGCACCGCCTTGCCGTAATCGCGGTTCATGCGGGCGATGTGGTCCACGCTGATCTCCTTCGGGCAGGCGGCCTCGCACTCGTACTGGTTGGTGCAGTTGCCGAAGCCCTCGGCGTCCATCTGGCGGACCATCGCCAGCACGCGTTTGTGGCGCTCCGGCTGGCCCTGCGGCAGGTGGCCGAGGTGGGAAACTTTCGCCGCGGTGAAAAGCATGGCCGAGGCGTTCTTGCACGCCGCCACGCACGCGCCGCAGCCGATGCAGGCCGCGGCGTCGAAGGCGCTGTCGGCATCTTCCTTCGGCACCGGGATCGAGTTGGCGTCCACCGCGGAGCCGGTGCGGATGTCGATGTAGCCACCGGCGGCGATGATGCGATCCAGCGCGCCACGGTCCACCATCAGGTCGCGGATCACGGGAAAGGGATTGGCGCGGAACGGCTCGATCCAGATGGTGTCGCCGTCGCGGAATTTCCGCATGTGGACTTGGCAGGTGGTGATGCCGCGCTCCTTGCCGTGCGGGATGCCGTTGATCGTGAGCGAACAGGTTCCGCAAATCCCTTCGCGGCAGTCGTGGTCGAAGTGGATCGGCTCGCCGCCATCCGCGATGATCCGCTCGTTGACGATGTCGAGCATCTCGAGAAACGAGGCCTCCTCGGGGATTTCGCGGGCGTCGTAGGTCACGATGCGGCCCGTGTCCTGCGGTCCTGCCTGGCGCCAGACTTTGAGCGTGAGATTCATGATTTCCGGAAAGATCGGCCCGCCCGCCGGTCGGCGAACGGCGGGTGCCGAGGCAGAACCTAAGGAGC
>CBFGTW010000051.1:0-27909 GCA_965651855.1 uncultured Verrucomicrobiales bacterium | reverse complement strand
GCCCAGCGCGCGTGCTCGGGAAGATCCGCCGGGACGTCCGGACCGGCCACCTGATCGAGAAACACGAACTCGTCGCCCTCGCGGTGGCGGTGCCACACGTTGAGCGCGATCACGATGGCGAACCCGAGGATCAGGAAGGAAAATTCCAAAATCACCGGCGTCGAGATCAGCCCGGCGAAGGTTCCCAGCGACTCCCCGGCCAGGCCGGGAATGTGCCGCCAGCCGAGCAGCACCCCGATGAAGCCCAAGGCGACCACGCCGCAGATCACCGCCGCGGCCGCCACCTGCCGGCGCCGTTGCCGCAAGTCCGAAAATGTCGGGGATCGGTCGATCGCCATCGCGCGCGAACCGTAGCGCGCGGCCGGCCCGGCAACCAAGGGAAAGTTCCGCTGGAAAATTTTTTAATATTTCTTGATTATTTTTGAACATTTAGCACCCTCGGGTTACGAAATGACCACGGGGCAATGCGGCAGATGGTTTGGGATGACGGTGCTGGTGGCGGCTCCGGCGCTCGGCCTGTGGTTGTTCGTCCCCCAGCCTGAGGCGCACGTCGCGCCGTCCGGCAGTCCGGGGGCTTGGGTCCGGGTGCCGGTGGAGATCGTTTCCAAGGACGGCAGCAGCCGGCAGGTGGTGGTGACGGTGGAGCCGCCGGCGGAAAGGTGAGCCGGGAGCGCGGGAGCGGACGCGGCGCTTGCGGTGGGCGGCGGCGAGCCCTACATCCCCCGGCATGCGGCTTTTCGACACGATGACGCGGACCGAGCGCGAGCTGCGCCCGCTGGACGGCTCGACCTTCCGTTTCTACTGCTGCGGCCCCACGGTTTACGGGCCGGCGCACATCGGGAATTTCCGCACCTTCGTCCTGCAGGACGTGCTGCGCCGCACCCTCGAGACCGGCGGGATGCGCACCCTGCACGTCCGGAACATCACCGACGTGGACGACAAGACGATCCGCGATTCGCAGGCCGCCGGCGTGCCGTTGGCCGAGTTCACGCGGCGCTGGATCGAGCGCTTCCACGCCGACTGCGGGAAGCTCGGCTGCCTGCCGCCGCACATCGAGCCGAGCGCCGTCAAGCACATCCCGCAGCAGATCGAGATGATCGCGACGCTCGTGGAAAAGGGCCACGCCTACCGGTCCGACGACGGCTCGGTCTATTTCCGCATCGCCTCGTTTCCCGGCTACGGCCGGCTGTCGCGGCTCGACGAGCGCGAGCTGGAACTCGGCAAGACGCAGACGGCGCGCTCGAACGCCGACGAGTACGAGAAGGATAGTATTTCCGACTTCGCGCTGTGGAAGGCCCGACGGCCGGAGGATGGCGAAAACTTCTGGGACTCGCCCTGGGGCCAGGGCCGTCCGGGCTGGCACCTCGAGTGCTCGGCGATGATCCTGGAATATCTCGGAGAGAACTTCGACCTCCACGCCGGCGGCGTCGACCTGGCCTTCCCGCACCATGAGAACGAGATCGCCCAGAGCCGCTGCGCCTGCGGCGGGAACTTCGCCGCCCACTGGTTCCACACCACCCACCTGCTGGTGGACGGCGGCAAGATGTCGAAGTCGCTCGGGAATCTCTACACGCTCGACGACCTCGCGGCGAAGGGCTTCACGGCGATGGAAGCACGCTACGTCCTGATCGGCGCGCATTACCGCAAGCCGCTGAATTTCACCCTCGATTCGCTCGCCGCGGCGCGCGAGGCGCTGGCGAAGCTGGCCAAGGGCGCGCGCCAGCTCGCGGCGAAGGCCGGTGCGGACGTGCGGCTCGACCGCGTGGAGTTCGGCCCGTTTCAAAGCGCTTGGGACGCGCTGGAAAACGACCTCAACACGCCGGCCGCGCTGGGCGGGATCTTCACCGGCCTGCGAGAAGCCGCCTCGCTCGAAGGCGAAGCCGCCGCCAAGGCGCTTGCCGGCCTCAACCGCCTGCTGCGCGCCCTCGGCCTGACGCTGCCGGAAGAACCCGCCGCCGCTCCCGAGCCGCCCGCGCACATCCTCGCCTTGGCCGACGAACGCCAGAACGCCCGCTCCGCCAAAGACTGGGCCCGCTCCGACCAACTCCGCGACGAAATCGCCGCCGAAGGCTGGCGCATCAAGGACGGCAAGCAGGGCTACACCCTCGAGCCGGCTTCGTAGCTTGGAGGTGGGAGCGGAAAGCGAGGCGCAAGAGGTGCCAAGGCTCCGCCTGAAAGCGCCCCTCACTCTCTGCTCCAGGCTGCGAGCTCCACGCCCTCAGCTCCGTCACTCCGCGGGAGCTTCCGTCGGTGCCGGTGTGGCGTCGCGGTTGCTCATGGCGTCGATGAGCGAACCGCCGGTGTCCTTCTGGTGACGGACAGCCAAGCCGGCGAAAAACGCGGAGGCGGCGAGGATCAGGAACACCAGCACCATGAGAAATGCGCCGCCCGACGAAGTCGTCTGGAGCTGTGGCCGCACCGGAGCGGGCGGCAGCGACGGCCGCGAGCTGATCGGCCGCTCCTTGATGATCGCGCTTTCGGTGGGAGGCTTTTCGCGGGCGAGCGCCTCGCGCTCCTCGTCGGTGAGCTGGAAATCGAAGGCCACGTCACCGAGTTTCACCGAGAGGCCGTGGCGAAGCGGGATCACGTCCATGCGCTCGCCGTTGAGCTTGATGCCGTTGGTCGAGCCGGCGTCGCGCAGCTCGTAACCGCCCTCGATGCGCACCATTTCCGCGTGTTTCACGGAGACCGAGCCGGACTCCACGACGATGTCGTTGTCGCTGCCGCGGCCGAGAGTGACCGTCGCCCGGTCCAGCAAGAACCGGTAGGGCTGCGGGTTGCGGTCGGGAACGGTGATGGTGACGCGGGGCATGACGAAATCGGAGACGTGGCTTCCGGGGTCCTTCTAGCGTGGAAACCCGGAAGATTGCACGGAAATTTCCGCCGCCGGCAGCTCGTAGCCAAGCCCATGAACCGTCTCATCGCGCTGCTCGCCAGCGCCTTCCTCCATATCCCCATCCTCGCGCAGCCGCCGCCGGACACCCTGCGCGTGATGAGTTGGAACATCCGCCACGGCCTCGGAACCGACGGGCGCATCGATCTCGAGCGCGTCGCCGCCACCATCGTCCGGGTCAATCCGGACGTGGTCCTGCTCCAGGAGGTCGACCGCGGCTGCGCCCGCAGCGGCGGAGCGGACCAAGCCTTGGAACTCGGCCGCCTCACCGGGCTGCACCACGCCTTCGGCAAGGCGATGGATCACGACGGCGGCGAATACGGGCTCGCGATCCTGTCCCGCCAGCCGCTCGAAGCGCCGGAGGTCCGCACCCTGCCCGGCAACGGCGAGCCGCGGGTCGTTTTCTCCGGGACCCTCGATTCTTCGATCGGGTGGATCACGGTGGCGACGACCCATCTCGACCACCAGCATCGCAAACGGCAGTTCGTCCAGGCCCAGGTGGCCGCGGACACGCTGCGCGAAATGTCCGGGCCGGTCGTTCTGGGTGGCGATTTCAATGCGGCTCCCGGCAGCCGGACAATCCGCGTTTTCCAGCAGGCTCCTTGGTCGGTGCTCGAAAAGAAGCCGGACGCGAATGTCCCGCCGGAGGCGGACGTCGATCACATCATGCTGCGCGGCGTGCTTGGCGACGTCACGGAAGTCATCGACGAAACTTTGGCCTCGGATCACCGCCCGCTCGTGACCACCGTCCGTGCGGCGGAATGATTGGAAAACGCATCCTCAGACTTGCCGGCGGAGCGGCTCTCATCGTCCTCACGCCGCTCGGGCTGCTCGCGGCCTGCCAATCGCGGTTGATCTATTTTCCGCGACCCTATCCCGCCGGGCACCCATCGACCTGGGCGGAGGAAAACGGCGGCCGGATCCTGAGCTACGAAACCTCCCAGGGAACCCAACGGGCGTTCCTCCAGGGAAATCTCGCCCAGCCGCGCAATCTCTGGCTGGTGGTCGGGGGAAACGCCACGCTCGCGCTCGAATGGTCCGCTTGGCTCGCCCGGAACGGCCCGGCGGAGGACGCCTGGCTGCTGGTGGATTTCCCGGGCTACGGCGCGAACGAAGGCGAGCCGAATCCCGAGCGCATCCGCCAATCGCTGCAAACGGTGCTGCCGGCGGCCATGGGCGAGTTCGGCTGGTCCGCCGACCGGGACGCGGAGCGGCTGCGTTTCTTCGGCCACAGCCTCGGCGCCGCCGCGTGCCTGATCGCCGCTTCGGACTTCGACATCCGCCGCGGCGTGATGCTCGCGCCGTTCACCAGCACGATGGACATGGGCCGCGCCATCACCGGCCTGCCGGTGGGCTTCGTCGTTCGACATCGCTTCGACAACGTGGAGCGACTCGAGGAAATCACCTCCCGTGGCCCCGCGGAAGTGGTCATCCTTCACGGCGACCGCGACCGCGCCATCCCGATCCGCATGTCGCGCCATCTGGCCGCGGAGTTCCCGCGATCCGTTTCGCTCCTTGAAATTCCGGGCGCGAACCACGACAACGTGCCGCTGGATCACCGCGACGCGCTCGCCCAGGCGCTGCGGAGAATCGGCGAACCACCCGGGGAATGATGAAAACCGCCCTCCTCCTTTTCGCGCCGCTGCTCGCGACCGCCGCTCCGGAAGACGTCTCCGCGGAACTCGCGAAACTCCGCGCCCCGGAAAAAATCCCCGCACTCGCCGCGGCAGCCGTGCTCGACGGCAAGATCGTCGCCCTCGGCGTGGGCGGCGTCCGCAAGACCGGCACCGAGGAGAAGGCGCAAACCGGCGACCTCTTCCACCTCGGTTCGTGCACGAAATCGATGACCGCGAGCGTCGCGGCGATGCTGGTGCGCGATGGCAAAATCGGCTGGGAAACCACGGTTTCCGAAACCTTCAGCGGCATGCGGATCCACCGCGACCGGCGCGGCACGACGCTCGAACAACTCCTGTCCAACACCGGCGGCTGCCCCGGCGACGTGCCGCCATTGCTATGGGCCGAGCTGTGGCAGAACCGCGGCAGCGAACCCGCGCAGCGCCTGCGGATGGCGCGCGAAATCCTGAAGGAGAAGCCGGAATTTCCCCCCGGCACGGCGTCCTGCTACTCGAACGCCGGCTTCACGATCGCCGGCGCGATGCTGGAGAAGGTGAGCGGAGAAAGCTATGCGGAGCTGCTCCAAGAACGGCTGTTCAAGCCGCTCGGGATGAAGTCCGCCGGCTTCGGCCCTCAGGCGACGGAAGACGATCCGGACCAACCGCACGGCCATCGCGTTGTCAGCGGCGAGCTGGTTGCCGTGCCGCCGGGTCCGTCATCCGACAATCCACCCGCGATCACGCCGGCGGGGCGCGTGCATTGCTCGATCGAGGATTTCGCCAAATATGCCAACGCTCATCTCGGAAATTCACCCGATGTTCTGGGCGCGGAAATGTTGGAGAAACTCCACGAGCCGGCAGGGAACGGCGACGGCTACGCGCTCGGCTGGGTGGTGGCCGAGCGCGACTGGGCCGGCGGCAAGGCGCTCTCGCACACCGGCAGCAACACGATGAATTACGCCGTGATCTGGCTCGCCCCGGCGAAGAACTTCGGCGTGGTGGCCGCATGCAACGTCGGCGGCGACGAAGGCGCGAAGGCCTGCGACGCCGCCGCGAGTCTGTTGATCCGGCGCTTCCTCGAAGAGTAGGCCTCAGGCCCGCGCCATTGGCCGACCGCCACGGCGACGGCGGCCGTTCCGCTGGCGACCGTTTCCGGGAGAAGAAGCGGGCTGCTTCTCCTTCGACTGCTGTTGCCGCCGCGCGCCATGCGCATGACGCGCCGCGATCGATTCCGCATGCCACGCCTGATCGACATGCACCGGAATGCTCATGCGGATCAGCTTTTCGATATCCCGCAGATATTCCAACTCATCTTCCGAGCAGAAGGAAACCGCCCGCCCTTCCTCGCCGGCGCGCGCGGTGCGGCCGATGCGGTGGACGTACGCTTCCGGTTCGTTCGGCAGGTCGAAGTTCACGACAAGGCCCACGCCTTTCACGTCCACGCCGCGGGCGGCGACGTCGGTGGCGACGAGCACGGGCACATCGCCGCGCTTGAAGCGCTCGAGCGCTTTTTCGCGCTGGGCCTGCGACTTGTTGCCGTGGATGGCGTCGGCTTGGATGCCGGACGCGCAAAGCTTTTTCGCCAGCTTGTTCGCGCCGTGCTTGGTGCGACTGAAGACGATCGTGCGGTGCGCCGCGTGGCGGGCTTGGTCGCGCAGGAGTTGCTCGAGCAGCTCGCGCTTGTCGTCCTTGCCGACGAAGCACACCTGCTGCTCGATGCGCTCGGCGGTGGTGGTTTCCGGCGCGATGCTGACGCTCGCCGGATCGCGCAGGATCGAGTTCGCCAGCTCGACAATGTTCGGCGCGAGCGTCGCCGAGAAGAACAGCGACTGGCGGCGCGCCGGAAGGAGGGCGACGATGCGTTTCACGTCGCGCAGGAAGCCCATGTCGAGCATGCGGTCGACTTCATCGAGGACGAAGAATTCCACTCCGGAGAGATCGACGTGGCGTTGATCGATCAGATCGAGCAAACGGCCCGGCGTGGCGACGAGGACATCGACGCCGTTGCGCATCGCGTTCTCCTGCGGCCGCTGGCCGACGCCGCCGTAGATCAGCGTATGGCGGAATTTCACATACTTGCCGTAGGTGGCGAAGCTCTTGCCCACCTGGCCGGCCAGCTCGCGGGTCGGCGTGAGGACCAAGGCTCGCGGGGCTTTCGGCCGAAGCGAGCGCGGGTTGTTGTGCAGGGCGTGGAGGATCGGCAGCGCGAAGCCGGCGGTTTTTCCCGTGCCGGTCTGGGCGCAGCCGAGGAGGTCGCGGCCTTGCAGCAGGATGGGAATCGCCTGCGCCTGGATCGGCGAGGGCGTGTGGTAATTCAGCTCGCTGAGGGCGCGCTGGAGCGGCGCTGCCAAGGGCAACGCGTCGAATTTCATTTCGGTCATGTCTTTGATTCGCCTGCCCGGCACGAGGTTGATCGGCGGCTGGCGGTGTCGATGAGGTGGTGTGGGAGAAGCCCCGAACGATCCCTCATCGATGGAAGACCGGAAAAGGCTGCCACCGGACATCGGTGGCGGCGCCCGCGAAACCCGCGGGCGGCGGAGCTGTAACCGCGCACTGGAAATAGGCAAGGCTTTTCCTGCTGCCAGCGGTTTCCCCAGCACCGCCATTGCTCTTGAATCTCCGGGGGCCGCCGCCGAAAGTGCCGCTCCATGTCCGCAGCCGCCGTCCAGCACACCCTCGCCGGTTCCGCCACGCTCGAGGGGACGTCCCTCCACACCGGGGAAAAAGTCAGCCTCACGCTCAAGCCCGCGCCGGAGGGCCACGGTTTCAAATTCCGCCGCGTCGACTTGCCGGACCAGCCGTTCATTTCCGCCGATGTCGAGAAGGTCCAGACGGTCGAGCGCGCCACAACGCTCGCCGAGGGCTCGGTGAAGGTCCACACGGTCGAGCACGTGCTCTCCGCCCTGACCGGCATGGGCGTGGACAACGCGATCATCGAAATGAACGCCAACGAGCCGCCGATCGGCGACGGCTCGGCGCGGCCGTTCGTCGAGCTCATCAAGAAAGCCGGCCTCGCCCCGCAATCCGCACCGCGCAAGACTTGGGAGATCCGCGAGCCGATCCATCAGGAAATGGGCGACGGCACCCTGATCACGATCGTGCCGAGCAAGACGTTCCGTGTTTCCGTGACAAACGTCGGCCCGGAAGGCCGTTTCACGCAGTATTTCTCCAGCGAGGTCACGCCGGCGGCCTACGAGAAGGAAATCGCCGCCGCGCGCACCTTCGTCTACTACGAGGACGTCAAGCCGCTGCTCGACAAAGGCCTCATCAAAGGCGGCTCGCTCGAAAGCGCCGTCGTCATCCGCGGCAACGAGGTGATGTCGAAGGAATCGATGCGCTTCAGCAACGAGTTCGCCCGCCACAAGGCGCTCGATCTGATCGGCGACCTGATCCTTTCCGGCAAGCGCATCCTCGGCCACGTCATCGCGGTGAAGCCCGGCCACGGGCCGAACACGAAGATGGCCGCGACGCTGAAAACCGAATACTCGCGGATGCGCTCGATGGTCCCGCCGATGGCGATGCCGAAGGGCGAGACGGTGCTCGATATCCACGACGTGCTCAAGATTCTCCCCCACCGCTATCCGTTCCTGCTGGTGGATCGCGTGGTTGATTTCGAGGGCGACTCGAAATGCACCGGCGTGAAAAACGTGACGATGAACGAGCCGTTTTTCCCCGGCCATTTCCCCGGTCATCCGATCATGCCGGGCGTGCTCCAGCTCGAGGCGATGGCACAGGTTTCGTCGGTGCTGATGCTGCGCAAGCCGGAGAACGCCGGAAAAATCGGCTACTTCATGAGCGCGGACAGCGTGAAATGGCGGCGCCCCGTGCTCCCCGGCGACACGCTGTTCATCGAGGCGGAAGTCATCAAGATCCGCGGCTCGATCGGCCAGACCCGCTGCCGCTGCCTGGTCAACGGCGAGGTCGTTTCCGAAGGCGAGCTGAAGTTCGCGCTGATGCAGCAGTGAACGCCGCTGAAGCATGAAACTCCTGCTCGTCGGCCACGGCTACCTCGGCCAAGCGGTCGCGCGGGAGTTTCGCGAGGCCGGGTGGGAGGTCACCGCGGTTTCGCTTCACGGCGGTGACGGGACGATCGCCTGCGATGTGGGCGACCCGGACGCTGTTGGAGCGCTGGCGGACACGCAGCCGGACTTCATCGTCCACTGCGCCGCTTCGGGCCGCGGTGGCGCGGAGGCTTACCGGAAAGTGTATGTCGAGGGCTGCCGCAATCTAACAGAGTCGTTCCGCGGCGTGCCGCTGCTCTTCACGTCGAGCACTTCCGTCTATGCCCAGACGGACGGCTCGGTGGTGGACGAGGAAAGTCCGGCCGAACCCGATCCCGAGACGGGCCAACTCCTGCTGGAGGCCGAACGGATCGTCCTCGCCGCCGGCGGCACGGTCGCGCGGCTCGCCGGCATCTACGGCCCGCATCGTAGCGTGATCCTGCGGAAGTTCCTCGCCGGCGAAACCGTCATCGAGGAAGACGGCCAACGCTTCCTCAACCAGATCCACCGCGACGACGCCGCCCGCGCGATCCTCCATCTAGCAGACCAGCCGTCCGGCATCTACAACGTCGCGGATTCCACGCCTCTCACCCAGCTCGCCTGTCACCAAGCACTGGCGGAAATGTTCAACCGCCCCCTCCCCCCGAGCGGCCCGCGCGACCTCAACCGCAAGCGCGGCTGGACGCACAAACGCGTCTCGAACGCGAAGCTCCGCGCCACCGGCTGGGCGCCGAGGTTTCCCTCGTTCCTCGACGCAGCTCCCGGCATCGCGCCGACGCTGGACTGAGGGGCTGCTGACGCCGGCAAGTCCATCCGGAAGGTGACGCCTGGCACCACCCGGGCCGGACCATCCCCCGTTCGCGGGAGTTTCGGAAATGGGAAACGAGGCGGAGGATCTCATTGTCCCCAAAAACCCAAGTCCCATGAGAACCCTCCCAAGAATCGTTTCTTTACCGGGAAAAGCCTGCCTTCATCTGCTCCTGTTGCCAGTCGGCGTCGCCGCGCTGACGGCCCATGAGGCGGACCCGGAGCCGCTCGTCTCGGTCTACGCGGTCGACCCCGCCAATCCGCAGGTCTCCTACGACAAGGATCCCTACGTCGAGTCGCCGCCCGTCCCCGAGGATCCCGGCGTGGTCTATCCCAGTGGCAGCGCGCCGACCGGCTATTTCACCGATCCCGTCTATTCGCTCCAGCCGCGGGTGGTCACCGACGACACCCCGCCGGACAGCCACACGCTGAACCGCTCGGACTGGAACCGCTACGTTTACTACGCGTTGCCGAACGAGAACGCCACGGTGGCCAACGGGCCTTACCTCGCTTCCGGCGTGCCGATGAAATTCGACTTCGGCACAACCTCCAGCCCGGTGCAGCCCGGCTACACCCAAGTCTCACCCCACACGATCTACTCCTCCTCGACCGGCTACGGCTGGGGCAGGTCGGGAGCCGACTCCCGGGACCGCGGCAATCCCGGCACCGGGAGCGGCGAGGAGGATCTCGAGCGCGATTTCTGCCTGGCGAACGGCGGCAACGCCTTCTACGTCGACATTCCCGACGGCAAATACCGGATCTCGGTCATCGTCGGTGACTCCATCGTCAAAACCGGCATCGCCCTGCGCGCGGATGGCATCCCGGTGATTCCCGGCATGGGAGCCGGGGCCGGGAGTTTCGCCCGCAAGTCGTTCCTCTTCCAGTCGGGTCGCGACGCCTACTCCACGACCCGGGTCGACGCCGCGGGCAAGCCGTTTCCGATGCAAAAGAGCGGTCGCATCCGCTTCGAGTTTCTCGCCGGGATCGCCCATATCAACGCGATCACCATCGAGCCGGTGTCCGACGAGGAATGGTTCGCCAAGCCGGTGATCTACACCGCCAGCGACTCGACGGTCGCCAGCTACGGGCTCTCCCCCGCCGACGGGCCGTTTCCCACCGGCACCACCCTGATGGGTTGGGGCGAGCCGCTGCACAACCACTTCGACGACGGCATCCTCATCGACAACTTGGCGCAGGCCGGACGCAGCTCCCGCAGCTTCGCCGAGGAAGGCATTCTCGACGCGATCCTCAACCGGATGAAACCCGGCGACTACCTGTTCGTGATGTTCGCCATCAACGATTCGGCCGACGTTCTTCCGGGGGAATACAACCACCGCAACACGAAACCGGAATCCACCCACAAGGCTTGGACCCGACTTTACATCGACGAAGCCCGCAAGCGAGGCGGGATCCCGGTGCTCGTCACTTCCCAGATCAAGTGCACCTACGACTCGTTCGGCCAGTTCTACAACAGCGTCCAAGCGTACCCGCAGGCCGATCGGGAACTCGGTTGGGAGATGAATGTTCCAGTGATCGATCTCAACAAGGGCAGCATCGACCACCTCACCGCGCTCGGGCCGAAGCAGGACGACGGTGATCCCACCATCGGGAACTTTCCGCAAGGGACCTTGTGGTATCGCACGAACCCGGACGGCAGCATGAACGACTACATCCACCTCTGCCCGTACGGCGCCAACGAATACGCGCGGCTGGTGTCACGGCTGATTCTCCAAACCCCCGGCCTCGAGCAGCTCGCGCGGCACGTCATCGCCCCGGCCCGACCCCAGCCCGGCCTCAACGTCCGCACGAACTACTGAGCCTCTCAAAACCCAAACCCATGAAAACTTTCCTTCTCACCGCCCGGCGCATGCTTGCCGGTCTCGCCTTGGCCGGCCCGGCCTTGGCGTCCACCCTGTACGACAGCGGCGGCTTCGAGTCCCCCGTTTTCCTGCTCGAGGAAAAGCTCGACGCCCAGGATCCCGCCCCGCCACTCGGCAACGGCCCTTGGGCGCAAGACGACGGCTCCAGCACCGCGGTGGTCACGGCCGTCAACGCCATCGAGGGGAACAAGTCGGTGAAGATCACGCGCACGGCGGACGCCACCGGCAACACCCGCTGGGGCGTGGTCAAGCCCGTCAGCCCGGCCGGTCGCGAGAATGTCGTGGAGATCCATTTCGACATGAAGGTCGTCCGGAAGGCCTCGGAATACGGTCCGCTGTTCGGCGTCGAGGCCTACGACGGCAGCTCGGGCGCCCCCAAGCTCATCGGCAGTCTGCTCCTGGACGCGGGCAACGGTGAAATCGTCTGCCATCAGGCCGGCACCGGGGCCTTCGTCGGCACCGGCTTTTACCCCGACCTCGCCCGCCACCATCACTACCGGCTGTCGCTGAATTTCACCACCCGGACTTGCTCTCTTCATGTCAACGGCTGGCTCATCCACACCGAAGGCTTCGCCGATCCCTCGGTCACCGCCTTCACCGACGCCCCGCTCGCCACGCTGGCCGCGGGCGCGGATGGCGAGGAGGGAACCGCCTACGTCGACAACTACCTCATCGAGCACACCACCAGCGAGCTGCCCCACCTGCTCTGGCAGGGCGACGGCAGCGGCAACGTGTGGGACCTCGGCCAAACCGCCAACTGGTTCGACGGCATCGCCACGGTCGGATTCGCCGACGGGAAGGCGGTGCTCTTCGACGATGCTGGATCCGCCACTTCCGCGATCCAACTCGATGGCAGCCTGGCTCCGGCCTCGGTGACGGTCGACGCGGCGCAAGCCTATGAGTTTTCCGGCTCCGGATCGATTGACGGGAACGCCGGACTGCTCAAGTCGGGCAGCGGCACGCTCACCCTCGGCAATGCGAACGGCTACACCGGCGACACCGAACTTTCCGCCGGCGTGCTGAACATCCGCAATCCGTCGGGCAGCGCGACCGGGACGGGCACCGTGCGGATTGCTTCGATGGCCACGCTCACCGGCGACGGAAACATCGACGGCTCTGTCGAAGTCGCCGCCGGTGGCGCGATCGCCCCCGGCGCGGGCATCGGCACGCTGAGCATCGGCGGTTCGCTGGCGACGAACGACGCCCACCTGCAATACGAAATCGGCACCAACAGCGACCAACTGGCCGTCGCCGGTGACTTGGTCCTGAGCGGCACCCTCGAGATCACGGATGCCGGCGGTTTCGGCCCCGGAACCTACGCGCTGATGACTTACGGCGGTGCCCTCACCGAAGGCCCCCTCACCATCTCCAGCGCGCCGGAATCCCATGCCTACCGCATCGACACCACCACCCCCGGGATCGTGGCGCTGGTCGTTTCCCTGCCGCCGCCGCCACCCGCCGCACCCGACGGTCTGGTCGCGACGCCGACCGGCACCAACTCGATCACCCTCGACTGGGTGGATCGATCCGACAACGAGGACTCCTTCATCCTCGAGCGCTCGTCGGGCGGGGGCGACTACACCACGATCGCCAGCACGGGCGCCGACGAAACGACCTACTCCGACTCGGGGCTCACTCCGGGCACCACCTACTCCTACCGCGTCAAGGCCGCCAACACCGGCGGGGAATCCGCTCACTCGAATATCGCCTCCGCGACCACCGACACCTCGCCGGCGATCGCGCGCTACGAATTCGAATCCAACACCCTCGACTCCAGCGGGAACAACCACCACGCCATCCCGGTAGGCACGATCTTCTATGAAGAAGGTCATGTCGGCGACCACGCCGCCACCTTCGACGGCAACTCCTTTCTCGAGACCTCCAAGTTGGTGGAGAGCAGCTTCACCGTCATGATGTGGGTGAACACCACGGCCAACGCCTCGGGTTCGACCGCGACCTGGCTCGCGGCATGGGACTTGTGGACGGCGAAACGCCCACCAACACGAGCGACTGGGGCTGCTCGATCACCAACTCGAAGTTCGTCTTCGGCGTGGGAGCCCCCACCACCCCGGTCGTCTCGAACCGCAGCGTCAACGACGGCGTCTGGCACCACATCGCCGCCACCCGGGACAACGATTCCGGCGAGGTCCGCGTTTACATCGATGGCATCCTCGACGCGGTCGGCACCGCTCCCGCGGGCAGCCGCGAAAGGACCACGCAGTTGCGCATCGGAGCCACCCAGACCGCCTCGCCAATCTTCTACGTCGGCGCGATGGACGACCTGCGATTCTACGACAGCGTGCTCAACGCCTCGGAAATCGCGAAGGTCGGCTCCAACCCGCTGCCGCCACCGCCGCCGCCGGAAGGAGCGCTGACGATTCACCCCTTGGGCGACTCGATCACCTGGGGCTACACCACCGCCAGCGCCGCGGACAGCCCGGGCGGTTACCGCGAGCCGCTGTACCGCAACTTGCTGCTAAATGGCGCGCCCGCCGTCCGCTTCGTCGGAGCCAACACCAGCAACCCCGGACCGCTGCTGACGCGGGACAACCAGATCGCTCACGACGGTTATCCGCAGTACACCATCACCGAGATCAGCAACAACCTGGATGCCAACGCCCCGACCGGCAAAACGCGGGGCAACAACGGCGGCCACTGGCTGACCGGAGGCGGAGTCCGTCCGCCCCTCGATCCTGACATGATCCTGCTCCTGGCGGGAACCAACGACATCGAAGGCGGAGCCGGCGCTTCGCTCATCGAGGCCCGCATGAACGCGATGGTCGGCAAGATCTTCGCGCTCCGTCCGGAAACCACGCTCTACCTCGCGAGCATCCCGCCCTATCCCGCGGACGCCGCCAAGACGGCGACAGCCAAAACCTACAACCGCTTGCTCGTCGAGCGCACCCTGCCGAAACACCTCGCCGCCGGTCGCGACATCCGCTTCGTGGACCAGTACGCCAACTTCGTCGCCGGATCCGGACCGAACGGCGATGTGGTGATCGCCTCGCTCTACGGCGACACGATTCATCCGAACGAAGCCGGCTACCAGCTCATGGGCGATACCTGGGCCGCGGCCATTCTCGCCAAGCCCGAGCCGCCCCCGGCATCGCCGAGCGGTTTGGTCGCCGCGGAGGTCACGGAAGACGGCATCACCCTCGAGTGGAGCGATCAGTCCTCGGACGAAGGCGTCTTCGTCATCCAGCGCACGCTGGACGGCGTGAACTTCGAGACGATCGGCTATGTCGGGCCGGACGTGACGCGTTTCACCGACACATCGGTCGGCGGAGGCATCACCTACGGCTACCGCGTGGTGGCCCGGCATTCCGATGGGGAATCCATGTCGAACTACCTCACGGTGACCGCCGTGGGTGGCGGCGCGTTGACCGCTTATCTCAAGTTCGATGAAACCAGTGGCACCACCGCCTTCGACAGCTCGCCGAACGGCAACGACGCCACCCTCCACGGCGATCCGCTCCGGGCCCCCGGAAAGATCGGCAACGCGCTCGATTTCGATGGAGTGGACGACCACGTCACCCTTCCGCAAGGCTTCGTCCAAGAGCTGGACGACTTCACCGTCGCCAGTTGGGTCAAGCTCGGCTCGCTCGACAACTGGGCGCGCGTCTTCGACTTCGGCACCGACACGACCAACTACATGTTCCTCACGCCGAAGAGCAGCACGAAGGGCCAGATGCGCTTCGCGATCCGCACGCCGGATTCCGGCGGCGAGCAGGGCATCGACGGGAGCGTGGCCATGCCCGTCGGCGAATGGGTGCACGTCGCGGTGACGCTCAACGGTTCCACCGCCACTCTTTATCTGGATGGCCAGGTCGTCGGTGCGAACGATTCCGTGACCCTGAGCCCGGCCAGCCTCGGAAACACGACGCGGAACTACATCGGCGAGTCGCAGTGGAATGATCCGCTGCTGAATGGGACGATCGATGATTTCCAGGTCCATGGCCGCGCGCTGGGCCCGGATGAAATCAAGGCGCTCGTCCATCTCACCCACCCGGTCGTGATCCCCTCGGCCCCGACAGGAGTGGTCGTGGTGCAAAGTGACAGCCAGGCCGACCTGACTTGGAACAGCGTCGATGGAGCCGACAGCTACTCGGTCTATCGCTCCGAGGGCGAAGGCTACGTTCTCGTCGCGGCCGGATTGACCGGATTGGCCTACACGGACAACGGGCTCACCAACGGCACGACCTACTCGTATGTCGTCACGGCCTCGAGCGCGGCTGGCGAAAGCGGGTTCAGCGAAGCTCGGGAGGTCACGCCCTTACCGGAAGCCGACTTCGGCGGTCGCGCTGTCGTGGCCTCGGTCCAGGTGCTCGGAGTGAACCTGCCGATCGCCGATACGGGCCCGCTGCCGCAGGAAGGAGGCTCCCTCGGCGCTTCGGTGCTGTCGTTCAACGAGCCGAACCTCGTCGCCGGCGAGGTCGGCCACGCGTTCACCATCGGCCAGGCCGATCGCACGCGCTCGGAAGCTTCCGTCGCCAACCTCGTGATCGACGCGAACGGCGTGCCAATCAAAGCCGGCTTCATCATGGCACGCGCCTTGGCGGTCTATCAGGCCGGAGGCACCACGGGGGTTGCAGGCGGGGCCGAAATCGGAAACCTGGTCGTCGCCGGCGTGCCGGTCGCGGTCACCGGCGAGTCGAACCAAGTCGTCAATCTGCCCACCGGCCAACTGGTTCTCAACGAGCGCCTCGTCACCGACACCTCGATCACCGTGAACGCCCTGCGCCTCACGCTCACCGGCGGCGACGGTCTGGTCGTGGCCTCCGCCTACGCGGCGTATGCCAGCATCGAGCCGCCCCCGCCACTCGGCGACGACCGGATCTCGGGTGGTGGCTGGATCGCCGATGGCAACGGAGCGCGGATCGGCAACTTCGGACTCAGTGCCGGCTACGAGGGCGACGTCCTGTCCGGCCACCTGACCTACCGCGACCACGGCAACGGAATGAAAGTCAAGTCCACCGCCATCACCACCTATCTCCAAGGCCCCACCGCCGACAGCCGCCACATCGAGGGTGCCTGCGAGATCGATGGCACCGGAGGATTCACGTTCACGGTCATCGCCGAAGACAACGGCGAACCGGGCGACGAGGACTTCTTGAGCATCGAGCTGTCCAACGGCTATCACGCCGCAGGAACCCTCGGCGGCGGAAACCTGCAACTGCACCGGCCGGACGAGTAATTGCGCTGGTGGACTCCGATTCCAGAGCCGCTCGGATCAACATCGTATCGATCCGTTGCGCGGGCGACATGCTCCCGGCACCCGACATTCCGGATTCCAGCGGCCACTTGATATTCCGGCGGCCGGATCGGAGAAGGCACTTGTTCCACCTGACGCGGATGCGGAGAGTGTGGCGTGGATTTTCGCGATCATCCGGTGAACCGCTTGTGGACGCCCGCGGAGAAAATCGGGCTCCTGCGCGTGATGATCCGGATTCGTCGTTTCGAGCAGCGGGCGATGAAAGAATACATCTGGTGCCAGATGGGCGGATTGCTGCTGCTCAGCATCGGCCAGGAATCGGTGGCGGCCTGCACCCGCTCGGTGATGGGTCCGCTCGACCACACGATCTCCGGCTACCGCGGCATGGGTCATGCGCTCGCCGCGGGGATCGACATGGACGCGTGCATGGCCGAGCTGATGGGCCGCATCAATGGTTGTTCGAAGGGCAAGGGCGGCGCACCCGCCTCGTTCTATGCGCCCCACCTCCGCCACTGGGGCTGCCACGCCTCGGCCGGCAGCCAGACGCCTTTGGCAGCCGGGCTCGCCTTCGGCTTGGTGCACCGCGAGGAAGCCGGAGCGGTCGTTTGCTTCCTCGGCGATGGCGCCGCGAACACCGGCGCGTTTCATGAGTCGCTCAACCTCGCGGCGCTGTTCGACCTGCCTGTCGTTTATCTCATCGAGAACAACGGCTATGCCATGGGAACCTCCGTCGCGAGATCGTCCGCGTTCCGCGACTGCCTTGCCCGACGCGCCGAAGCTTACGACATGGATTGGGATCAATTCCCGGACGCCGACCCCTACGAAATGCGGGCCCGGATCGCCGCTGCGCTCGAGCGCGCGCGGACCCGCCGGCGTCCCACGCTGCTGGAAATCGACACCTACCGCTACTACGGCTGCACCGTCGCCGACGCGAACCATAAGCGCTACCGGACGCCCGAGGAGATCGAGGAGCGGAAATCGCGCGACCCGCTCGCGCGCTGGAAAGCGACGCTCATCGCCGAGGGTCTGCTCGAAGAGGCATCCGCCGCGACGATCCACGAGGAGGCTAGATCGGAGGCCGAAGCCGCCGTGACCGCCGCAAGGAAGGGAGACAAGCCTGAAGTTTCAGATATCCAGACGGACGTCTACTGGGAGTGGGATCAGGGCGCCGGAAACGCGGGACGGCTCTTTTTCGACTGATCTCCGGGTATCTCTGCGACTCTGCGTTTCGCTTGCTCTTGATCCGGACGAGACTGGCGGACTGAAGTCCGCGCTCCATTCAAATTCACCATCCCGAGCGGCTCGTCCCCGAGCCCGACGAAAAGCTGGAACGGCTGGCGCCGGAACCGGAGCGGAAGCTGGAGCGCGAGGAGCCGCCGCCGAAGGAGGAGCGGCCGCCGCCACCGCCGAACGACACGCTCCGCCGCCGGCGTTCGGCGGCGGCTTGTTGGATGGCGTGCTCGGCCTTGCGGTTGGCGAGGGCGGCGAGCTCCCCGGCATGGGTGTAATTTCCGGCCGCGAGGGCGGCGCGGGCCATGTCCAGGTCGTCGCCGCCGTTGCGCGTGCGGCCGATGCCGAAAAGATCGATCCAGCCGGTGGCCTGGCGGACGTTTCCGGCGGCGCGTTCCATCATCCGCACGGCAGCTTCGGCGACTTTCAGCTCGCCGCGGAGCCGGGCGGCGAGGCGGGCGGCATCCGCGGTGACCGCATCCGCCGCGGCATCGAGCGCGGACCAATCCGAGTGCGGCATTTCAAATCCACAACGCGCTTCCGCCAGCCGCGCCTCGAGCTCCGCGAGTTCCTCGTTGCAGCGGACAATCTCCGCGCTGTCCGGAATGCGGTCGTCCACGGATTGGCGGGAATGGGTGCGTGCCATGGCCATTTCCCGGTCGGCGGCGGAGAGGCTGCGCGCCACTTCATCGTATTGCGCGCGATCGCGCTCGAGCATCGGCGGGACAGTGGCGAGACGCTGCGCCAATTCGTCGAGGCGCAGGGAAACGAGAAACGGATCCGCCGAAATCCCGCGCGCGCCGGCTTCTTCGCGGGCGTGGCCGAGGGCGGCGGCAAGTTCCTCCACGGTTTCGATCGTGCCGCGGCCGGCGTGGTGCGCGGTGGCGGCTTGGGCGAGCCCGGCGTGCTCGCGGCCGAGGTCGTCGATCCGGCGCTGGTTTTCCTCGAAAGTCGTCTCGACGAGCTGCTGGTGCGCGTGGATCGCACCGAGCGCCGCGGTGGCCTCGTCGAGTTGTCGCTCCGCATCGATCCGGCTCGCGCGGCCGGCGAGAATCCGGCCGGCACGATAAAATTCCGCCGCTTCCTCAAGGCCGGCGCCGGAGTCCTCCACCCGTGCGTTGGCGCGGCCGAACGCTCCGACCACCGTCTCGTCGGACTCGCGGAACTTCAGCGCCGACAGGTTCCAGCCGGCTTGCATGGCGGCGAGCGCCTCCCGCGCTTCGGGAAGTCGCGCGGCCACCTGTACGTGCTTTCGCGCGAGCCGCGCCGCTTCGTCCTCCGCTTCCGCGAAGGTGGCGATTGTTAGGCCGATCACCCCGTGACCGGCAGCAACGTGGCGCTCGCCGGCAGCGAGTGCGGCGGCGGCGTTTTCCGGGTCTCCTTCGTCGAGATCCGCGAAAGTGGCCGCGAGCTGGGCTTCCGCTTGCCGGATCCACTCGGTGGGATTCTCCGGCGGTGGTTCGGCGAATACCCGCTCCGCCGGCAACCCGAGCGCCGCGGCGATGCGGTCGCGCTCCTTGTCCAGCTTCACGTGCAAGTCCGCGATCGCCGGCCGGGCGACTTCACGCGCCCGCTCGTCGAGCGCCTTCGCACAACCGGCGGATTTCCCGAGTTCATCCGCCACGGCCTCCAACTCCCCGAGCCTCTCTCCCGCGGGTTCGTCCACGGCGGCGGTGGCGAGCGCGTCGAGCTGTCGCGCGAGTTCGTCGAAGCGATTCCGCATCCAAGCCACCGCCCTTCCCTGCTCCGCGAGCGCCGAAGAAATTCCACGCAGCTTCGTCTGGAGCGGACCGTGGAGTTCGTCGCGGAAGTCGAGGATCGCCGAGGCATCCTCGAGTCGCCGGACCGCCCGCGGCAGGGGCCCGTCGAGTGCGGCGATCGGATCCGCCGCGGCGAGCCGAACCGCTTCCTCATGATCGCGCTGCACCGCCGGCAGCAGCGCGCTGTAAACCGCCGGCGTTTCCGGCCCTTCGCGCCCGGCGATGGCTTCCAGCCGGTCCGCGATGGCGGCGACTTCCCGCTGCACGTCCTGCCAACACGTTTCGAGCCGCGAGAGCGCGTGGTCGGCGCGTTCCCGACGCTCGCGAAAAACCTCGTGGAGCTGCGGAAATGTCAGCGAGAACGGTTTTTCCGGACCTTTTCCGGACATCTCGCGCGCCCCGCCTGGCAGCGAGAGCCGCAGTGGATCGCCCGGCGCGAAGTTCAGCGGCTCGCGCTCCAGCAGCGCCATCCCGCGCTCGTAGTTGCGCGAGGAAATCCAGTTCCGCACCCGGCATGGCAGCGACTCCGGCAAGACGAGCGCTCGCGCCCGCGCCATCGCCCGGTCGAATCCGGAGGCGAGGATGAACAAGTGGTCCACATCATCGAGCGCCTCCCCGGCCAGCCGCCGCGTCGCGCCCTCCCAGCCGCTGCGCTCCAGCGTTTCCGCCGAGCCGACGGCCGCCTTCGCGCGGTCGAACAAGTCCAGCAAGCCGTCGCTCTGCTCGCGAAGTTCCCGCTCGCGCTCGTGGAAAAGCTCCAGTGCCCGCTGCATCGGCGCCCGCCGGCGGCGGTTGCCTCGGATGGCCGCAACGATCAAGGCGAGCGCCAGCACACCGCCGCCGGCCAGCGCGGCAGCCTGCGCCGCCTGCCGGCGACGCACCGCACCGGCCACCTCCATCCGCGCGCGGCGCAAGGAGCTTTCCATCTGCGCGAGGTCGTTTCCGATCCGTTCACCGGACTCGATCCGCCGCCTGAGTTCTGTTAGGTCGGGCGCTCCGGAAACGGCCGCCGCCTCCCGCTCCAAGCGCTCGAGCCGGGCCAGTTCCTCACGCGTCCGCCGGTCCGCGCGCCGCACCGCCTCGAGCCGCGCACCGGCCGTGGCGAAATGATCCGCATAAGCCGGCTCCGCCAAAACGTGCGCCTCTTCCGCCCGGTTCAGCGCGTCCTTCGCCGCCTGCAGTTCCTCCCGCGCCGCGGCGGAGAATTCGTGAACGCGGATTTCATCGAGTTCTTCGCGAAGCTCCGCCATCGCGGCCGGCGCATCCGCGTGGGCGAAAATCGCGCGGAAGTGACCATCGACCGCCTGCACGATCGAATCGACCTCCCGCGCCGCCTGTTCCTGGTCCGCCTCGAGCGTTCGCGCCGCCGACTCCAGCCCGGCCCGGTATTGCCCGACCGGCGGCCGCGCGATCCCGCCGACGGCTCGCGGATACTCGCGGCGCAACTCCGCGGCGCGGGCTTCCAGTTCATCCAGACGCGGACCGGTCGCGGCGATCACCGCGGCCGTTTCCTCCCGCACCCGCCGCAGCCGCTCGGCCTCACGCGCCCGGGCCTGCGACTCGCGCTCGATCCGCCGGGCGAGTTCGCGGTCGATGCTCGTCACGGTATCGCGCGCGGCGTCCACCACCCTGCCGCCCTGCCGCATCGCCGCGATCGCGGCGGCGTCGAGATTTCCGATCCAATGATCCTCGCCGAGCTGCCGGCGGTCGTAGGCCTCGGACGCGTGGTAGGACAGCTTCCGTTCGTCGAGAAACAGGATGAAATACGCCCCGTTCTTTTCGCCGGTCTGCGGGTGGCGCAGCTCGCCGAAAGCGGTGGACGAGGGCAGGGTCTTGCCGAGCGCGTGCTCGACGGCGTCCATGCCGCGGAACGTTTCGCCGGCGGCGTCGCGGAACGTCTCGTCGCGGGCATCTCGCGCCAGCAGGATTGTCCAGTTCGGCGCATGCTCCGCAAGCCATGACGACAGCTCGTCCAGCCGGTCCTCCGGCACGCCGAGGTCGCCCTTCACGTAGAGGTGCCGGTCCGGCCGCCACGCCGCGGGCACGTCCACGCCGCGCTCCACGCGCACCGGTTGCGCACCGGCGGGCAGCACCACGAGCCACGCCAGAACCGAAAGAGCGATCCGCATCATGAGCCGATGGAACTCCCGCCGCAGGCTCCGCGAAAAGGGGAAAAGCGGCGACGAATTCCACCGGGCAGCACCGCCACGCGTTTTTGTTGCATTCAACTTTTCGGCGGCTACGCTGCGGCCATGACTTCCGCCGCCGCCGTTGGTCCGCCCGCCGTTCTTGTCACAGGCTCGAGTCGTGGCCTCGGGCGCGGGGTGGCGCTGGCCTTGGCGGAGGCGGGGTTCAGCGTCGGCATCCACTTTGCCGGGAATCGCGCCGCCGCGGAGCAGACCGCGGAAGCCTGCCGCGCCGCCGGTGTGGCCGGAGCGAACTTTCCCCTGCTCCAGGCGAATCTCGGCGACGACGAGCAACGGCGCTCGCTCGTCCCGCGGACCCTCGAGGCGTTCGGCCGGCTGGACGCGCTGGTCTCGAACGCCGGGATCGCACCCGCCGAGCGGCGTGATATTTCCGAAGCCAGCGAGGAGAGCTTCGACCGCTTGATGGACGTGAACCTGAAGGCACCTTACTTCCTCGCCCAAGCCGCGGCCAACCACTGGCTCGCCGGCCGCCACTCCTGCGCGCTGCCCGGCGGCTTCAAGCTCGTCTTCATTTCCTCGATCTCCGCCACCGCCGCCTCGCTCAACCGCGGCGAATACTGCGTCTCGAAGGCCGGCCTCGCCATGGCCGCGAAACTCTGGGCGCTGCGCCTCGCCGAAATCGGCCAGGTCATCGAACTCCGCCCCGGCATCATGGAAACCGACATGACCGCCGGCGTGCGCGAGAAATACGACGCCCTCATCGCCGGCGGCTCCGTCGTTCCCATGAAACGCTGGGGCAACCCCGCCGACGTCGGCAAGGCCGTGCGCTCCTTCCTCAACGGCGACTGGCCCTTCAGCACCGGCGAAGCCGTCTACCTCGACGGCGGATTCCATCTCGAACGGCTCTAAAGCCGCGACCCGAACTCATAACTCGGAAGCCTCTTCCATTTAGAATTTGATGCTTCAAAATTAGTGCTTCATCGCCATGCTCCAGATCGATCCCGCCCTCGCACCCGCCGACCTCAAGCCCGCGCTCGAGCGGCTTTGGCAGTTTTCCGACGCCAAGATCCGCCGGCTCGACATGGAATACGATCCGGCCAAGGGCTCGCCGGTTTTCACCATCGGCGGGAAATACACCACCCGCGGCTGGACGGAGTGGACGCAGGGTTTCCAGTTCGGATCGGCGGTCCTGCAATTCGACGCCACCGGCGACGACTGGCATCTCGACTACGCGCGGAAGAATACGGTCGAGTTGATGGCGCCGCACGTCAGCCACTTCGGCGTCCATGACCATGGGTTCAACAATGTTTCCACCTATGGAAATCTGCTGCGCCTGATGCACGAAAGCCGGATTCCGGACAACACGTGGGAGCGCGAGTTTTATCATCTCGCGCTGAAACTTTCCGGCGCCAGCCAAGCCCGCCGCTGGACGCCCACCGCCGATGGAGGCGGCTACTTGTATTCCTTCAACGGTCCGCATTCCTTGTTCGTCGACACCATCCGCTCGTGCCGCGCGCTCGCGTGCTCGTGGCTGCTCGGCCACCAGGCGATGGACGAGGGCGACAAGGAAACCGACCTGCTCGCCCGCCTCGTCGACCACTGCCGCGCCACCGCGAAATACTCCGTCTTCTACGGCGAGGGCCGCGACATCTACGACCAGTGGGGCCGCACCGCGCACGAGTGCATTTTCAACACCAACGACGGCAACTACCGCTGCCCGAATTCCCAGCAAGGCTACACCGGATTCACCACCTGGACCCGCGGCCTCGCGTGGGCGATGGTCGGCCTCGCCGAAGAGCTGGAATTTCTCGCCCTCGTTCCGGACGAAGCGCTCGAGCCGCTCGGCGGACGGAAGGAAATCACCGCCGTCTTCGAGAAGGCCGCGCGCGCGACCTGCGACTTCTTCATCGCCAACACGCCCGTGGACGGCGTGCCGTACTGGGACACCGGCGCGCCGGGGCTCGTCCATCTCGGCGACTACCTCGACCGGCCGTCCGAGCCGGACAACGCGCACGAACCGATCGACTCCTCCGCCGCGGCGATCGGCGCGCAGGGGCTGCTCCGACTGGGACGCTGGCTTGGCACTGAAACCGAAGACGGTAAACGCTACTTCCAGGCCGGCCTCACCGTCGCCCGCTCGCTCTTCGCCGAGCCTTATCTCTCGTCCGACGAGAACCACCACGGCCTCCTGCTCCACAGCGTCTATCACCGTCCCAACGGCTGGGATCACATCCCGGCCGGAAAGAAGGTCCCGTTCGGCGAATCCTCGCAGTGGGGCGACTACCACGCCCGCGAGCTCGCGCTCTGCATCGGCCGCTGGGCGAACGGCGGGGATTACCACTTCTACGACGGCTGCGCGCCGGCGCGTTGATTTTCAGCTCTCCTCTTGCCAAACCGGAAACCGGGCGGTAGGAATGCCGCCCGCTCTCGCCGGAAGCGGTCCCGTGGTCCAATGGATAGGACGATGGCCTCCGAAGCCGTAGGTTCAGGTTCGATTCCTGACGGGACCACCAGGCGAGCGGGCGGGGAATCTTGAGGGCCTCGCCCGTCGTCCGACCCGCATTTCGCGGGACTGCGCCTCATCGGCGCCTTCCACCAGTCACTCGTTGATGATGGTCGGCTGGATGACGACGAAAAGTTTGCGCTCCTCCACGGGGCTGACCGGCATGCGGAAGCGACGCCAGTTGAGGACGGGAACGTCGATCAAGTAGGGAACGCCGACTTGGTCCCACTGGTGGGGAGGTGGTTCGCCAAGCGTGACGGACCTCCGCAGCAGGAAGCCGACCAAGGGGTTGCGGGTCCTTTCCTCGAAATCGATGGTGAGCATTCCGTCGGCGACAGCCGTGCGGTGGATCACCAGATCGAGCGGCGGATGGACGACGACGCGGCTCGAGTGGATGCCGAGCAGCACGTCAATGGATTCGCTCGCACCGGGCGCGAGCGTGCCGAGATCGAACGAGACCGCGCCGGCGACCCACGCCTCGCCATCTGGGTCGAAAGTATCGCTGCCGTTCAGGCTGTTCGCGGCGACGGACTTGTGCACGCCGGCCGGCGGCTCGCCGAACTGGTGGCTGTCGCTTTCCTTCAGGCCGAAGGCACCGATTTCGAATCCCGAGGGCATGCGGCTGTATTTCATGGCCACCGTATCGGTGTGCTCGACGGTTTCACCGGTGCGCTGGTCCAGGCCGAACGATTCGCCCTGCAAGGTGATCCCGAACCGGTATTCCGGCATGCCGCCGCCGTGGTTCCGGCCGTCATAGACTCCCCGGTCGCCTTCCAGAGTGTGGAGGAATTGATAAAACCTCACGTTCGAGAGCGGCATTGCCGAGATATTTGTCACCTTGTATGCGTGCCGGAAAACATATCGGAACGACGGAAGATAGGCTCCAGCGCCACCCGATGCGTGGGGCTCGAGGCCGAGCGCGAGTCGCCCGCCTTCTTCTTCGCCGAGGTCGAGCATCTCGTAGGTCATCTCCAACTCGACGTCCGGATTGACGATGGTCGAGGTATAGACCGGGAAGCCGTGCGCGTTCGGCGGCCGGATCATGAACGGCGGATCGAACTTGCTGGTGAAATGCGGCGTGGGCGTGACGAAGTCCGGAAAGACGAAGCGGTCGGTGAGCCAGCGCGTCATCGCCGGCAGCTGGCCGCCCTCGTAGTAAATGGCGCCGGCCCACTCGCCGGAGAGATATTCGCGGCCCATGAAGCGGTTCCGCCGGTCGAGCAGCGAGTCGGAATAGCCGAATTCGTTGACCAGGATCTCGAACTTCGGGTTCTGGATCGGGATGCCGCTGAAGACAAAGGGTTCCTGCGCGCACGTCGCTCCGATGGCGGCCACCGACCCGATGCCGGCGGCAAGCACGACGCGCCGCCTGTGACGACCCGCGCAAGATGGAAGGGCGACTCCCATGCATCGTCCGTCATAGCGGGCCCGGCACCACGGCTCAAGCAGATTCGGGACGCGCCGCGGCTTGGAGGCCGGCAAATCCAACCGCGAGCCTGATCCCGCCGGCTTACTTCGACTGGACTATGTCGACGGGCCCGTGGTCGTCGCAATGATCACCGTGCGGATGATGCAGGTGACCGTTCACGAGATAGTCGATGTGATCGCCGTGGGGCACGGGTTCGTGACCGCAGCCAGGGCCGTGACGGTGGCCTGTCTCGCCGCACGGATTTCCGGGCGTGCAGTGGTCCGGATTCACCGGGGAGACCGCGATCACGTGCTCGTCCACATGATCGCCGTGCGGGTGATGGAGATGGCCGTCGTGCAGATAGTCGACATGACCTTCGTGCCGGATGGCCGTATGGCCGCAGCCGGGTCCATGGACGTGCGGGTGGTCTTCGTGGATGTCGTGATTTTTCATGGCAGGGTGACGGGTTTGGCGGATTTGGAAATTACGGCGGACGACGGGATCGATCAAACGACCTTCCTCGGCCGCCGACGAGCGCCTCCCCGCCTACTTGTCCGCGACGAACAGGGTGTGCGTGAAGCGCTTTGCCTTGGGATAGGCTTTCGCGGAGATGCACTCGACCTTCCGGAAAACCCTGCCCAACTCGCGGGCGAAGCTCTTGTCCGGATTGGCGGACCAGTAGACGACCCGGCCGCTGGCAGTGAGGGCCGCTTTCACCCGGTCGAGGCCGCGCCTGTCGTAGAGCCGCGCATTGCCGCGCTGCACCAGCGGATCGGGGCTGTTGTCCACGTCGAGGAGGATCGCGTCGTAGCGGTTCCTGCCGTCGAGCCGGTCGAAGACGTCGCCAATGGTGACGACCACCCGCGGATCGTCGAGAAGCCGGCCGTTCACCTCGGCGAGAAACTCTCGGTTCCAATCGACGATCACTGGCAGGAGTTCGGCGATCTCGACAAGCGCGTCTTCCGGCACCAGTTCCAGAACGCGCCGGAGCGTGAAGCCGAAGCCGAGCCCGCCGATCAGCACGCGCTTCCTGCGGCCGCCTCCACAAGCCAGCTCGGCCATCTGCTGCTCGGACGAGGCGGCGCGGGTGCTCATCAGCTGCACGCCGCCGACCTTCAGGTAGTGCTCGCCGTCGTGCTCCTGGAGGACCAGGTTCGCGCCGTCGGGCGTGACGCTCGTGGCCAAGGTCGTCGTCGCTTTCATCGTCGGGCATGCCGGAGCATCGGTTCGCCGGCCGCTCCCGCGCGGCGATCGTGTCGGCCACCGGCGTCCGGGCCGTGCGGCGTTTCGCGATCGTCCGGTTTTTCAAGCTGCGGCCGCATGCCTCGAAGGTTGCGGGAATCGCGCCGACGAGCCACGGAAAAACCGGCGAAATTGCGCTGCAAGACCCGCAAACCGCGTGGAATGCCGAAGCTCCCCGGGAGCAAGCCCGCTTCGGTGCCCCCGACACCGCAGAAGAAAGTATTGGCGGTCGCCGGCGGATTGGAGCGAGCATGCCAACCGCCCTTCAAGCAACGGGCAGAAAACCATGAGCAAATTCACATACAACCGGCTGAGCAAAGACGACGTCACCGTGCTGCTGGTGGACCATCAAACCGGACTCGCCAACTTGGTGCATGATTTCAGTCCGGACGACTTCAAGAACAGCGTCCTGGCCTTCGCCGCATCCGCCAAATACTTCGAGCTGCCGACCATTCTCACCACCAGCTTCGAGGATGGACCGAACGGACCGCTCGTTCCGGAACTCAAGGAGATGTTCCCGGATGTGCCTTACATCGCGCGTCCCGGCCAGATCAATGCCTGGGACAACGCGGACTTCGTGAAGGCCGTGAAAGACACCGGCCGGAAGCAATTGCTGATCGCGGGCATCGTCACGGAAGTCTGCGTCGCCTTCCCGGCGCTATCCGCCTTGGAGGAAGGTTACGAGGTTTTCGTCGTCACCGATGCCTCGGGAACCTTCAACCGCACCACCCGCGACGCCGCGTGGTCGCGCATGGCCGCCGCGGGTGCGCAGTTGATGACTTGGTTCGGCGTCGCCTGCGAACTCCACCGCGACTGGCGCAATGATATCGAGGGCCTTGGGACCTTGTTCTCGAATCACCTGCCGAATTACCGCTGCCTCATCAACAGCTACAACGCGGCCGCAAGGCGGTGAGCCTTCCGTCATCCGTCGCTTCCGCCGAAAGCCTGCTGCAAGCGCTCCAACTCTTCGGCCGTGACGCGGAACGCGCTGCCGTGGCGCGCTTCGCCGGGAAAGCTCACGTTTTCCTCGATCTTCCAGTTCTTCAAATCCGGCGAGGAGGACAGGCCGAAGCGGTCGGTCATGCAGTAGTCGTAGAGCAGCAGCCAGCCGTCGCCCAAGGGGTCGGGCATGATGCTGGGGCCTTCGGTGATGGTCGGCACGAGCTGGCCGTCGTTCAGCGGACCCTGGTGGATCTCATACGGACCTTCGAGG
>CBFGTW010000050.1:0-28298 GCA_965651855.1 uncultured Verrucomicrobiales bacterium | reverse complement strand
TTCGCTTTTCGCCTCCGAGCCGGACATCGTGAACCCGATCTTCGTCAACTGGGACCACAAGGGCCGCGCCTTTGTCATCCAGACGACGGATTATCCGAACAATCTACACGCGGGAAATCTCGGCAACGACAAAATCATCATTTGCGAGGACACCGACGACGATGGCCGGGCGGACAAGTTCACGACCTTCGCCGACAAGCTCTCGATTCCGACTTCGCTGGTCTTCGCCAACGGCGGCGTGATCTGCACCAACGGCTCGGAGATGTTGTTCCTGAAAGACACCGACGGCGACGATGTGGCGGACGTGCGTGCGGTGCTGTTCCAAGGGTTCGGCATGGGCGACACCCACGCCGGTCCGTCCAATCTCCGCTACGGCCACGACGGCTGGATCTACGCGACCGTCGGCTATTCCGGGTTCCGCGGCTACGTCGGCGGAAAGCAGCACCAGTTCAGCCAAGGCGTGTTCCGCTTCAAGCCCGACGGCTCCGAATTGGAATATCTCCAGCCGACAACCAACAACACGTGGGGTCTCGGGACGACCTCGGATTTCGATATCATGGGATCGACCGCGAACGGCAATCCCTCGTTCTATCTGACCCATCCGGAGGCCGCCTACGCCTCGATCGGCCGCCGGGCGCCGCGGACGCCGCGGGCGGACGACAATCCGATCTTCAACCCGAGCTCCACCGACATCCGCCAGGTGGACCAGCACGAGCGCTACACCGCCGGCGCGGGACACGCTTTCTACACGGCCGAGCGTTTTCCGGAATCGTGGCGCGAGCGGACTGCGTTCGTCACCGAGGCGACCGGGAAACTCGTCGGCATCTTCGACATCGAGCGCCAGAGCTCCGGCTACCGCGCCACCCAGCGGCCGAACAACCTCTACAACAGCGCCGACGCCTGGTCCGGCCCGGTTTGCGCGGAGGTCGGCCCCGACGGCGCGGTCTGGATTTGCGATTGGTACAACCTGATCATCCAGCACAACCCGACGCCGAATGTCCGCTCGTCCGGCCTCGACGCGCGCAATGGCAAGGGCAACGCCTACGAGACGCCGCTGCGCGACAAGCAGCACGGCCGGATCTACCGGATCTATCCGAAGGGCAGCGAGGACGACGCCAATCCCGGTCTCGACCCGGAGCAGCCCGCCAGCCTGATCGCGGCGCTCGATCACCCGAACCTCCTGTGGCGCCTGCACGCCCAGCGGCTGATCGTGGAAACCGGCGACAAGAGCCTCGCCGACAAGCTCGCGCCGATCGCCACCGCCGGCACCCGCGCCTCGGCGCATGCGGTCCACGCCCTCGCCGGCCTCGGCGCGCTCGATGACGAGGTCGCGAAGGCGGCGCTCACCTCGGACATCCGCGCCCTGCGCCGCGCCGGCATCCAGACCGCCACGCCGGAGCAGCTCAAGGACGCGTTTCTCGTCGACGGGAAGCTAAAGCTCGCGGACGACCGCGATTTGGCGGACGCGCTCGTCGCGCTGTCGCGGCTTCCCGAGGACGCCGCGCTGGGCGAGGCGCTTTTCCACCTGATCACCCGCGAGGAATCCCGCGTCACCGAGGAGGCGGCGCTCAAGGACGCTTGGCTGATCGCAGCCAATCGGCATGCCGTCAGCGTGACCGCCGCCGCCGATGCCGCGGGCTACACCGGCGAGCCGCTCGAGAAGCGGGAAATGCCGAACCTCATGCCGAATCCCGGCTTCAACGAGGTGGTGGAAAACAAGCCCGTCGGCTGGACGGAGACGCGCTTCTACGGCGACGGCACGCCGTTCGAACTGAAGAGCACGCCGGACGGCCGCGACGGCACGCCGGGCCTGATGCTTTCGTCGGACAAGGTCGTCGACGGCGGCGCGATCGTGAACCTGCGCGTGAAACCCGGCACCCGCTACCGCTTGTCCGTCTGGGCGAAGGCGGTCGATCTCCAGCCGGTCGGCGAAGGCCTCGGCGCGATGCTCCTGGTCGAGGGCGGCGAGCGCAGCAATCCCGTCAGCGGAAACTCCCCGTGGACCTTCCTGACCACCGAACTCGACACCGGCGACCGCTCGCGCTTGCTGGTGCACTGCCTGATCGGCGCCTTCGGCGGCGCGACCGGCGCGGTGATCTACGACGACATTTCGCTCACCGAAATTCCTGGGGCCAGCGGCGCGAAGGGCCTGCTGGCCGAGCTTGCGGAAAAGGCGGCGGGCCTCGCGGTCGCCGGCGACGAGACCATCGAGCGGAAGTTCAAACCCGATCCGGAAGTACACCGCCGCGGCGCGGAAATCTACAACCTGACCTGCGTCGCCTGCCACCAGCCGACCGGCGCCGGCTTGGAAGGCGCTTTCCCGCCGCTCGACGGCTCGGACTGGGTGACGGGCGATCCGACTCTTCCGATCCGGATCGTGATCGGCGGCTTGCAGGGGCCGGTCAAAGTGTCCGGCCAGGAGTTCAACTCGGTGATGCCGCCGCACACCGATCTCGATGACCAAAAAGTCGCCGATGTGCTCACCTTCGTGCGCCAGAGCTGGTCGAATGACGCCGCGCCGGTTACCCCGGAGCAAGTGAAGGAAATCCGCGCGAAGGACGCGGACCGCACCGAGCCGTGGACCGCCGCGGAACTCGGTCGCTGAGATTCACCGTCACCTCCACCACCGTGAGCCAGCCATCCCCGGAACCGACGAAGCTCTCCTTCCGCGAGAAGGCCGGCTACAGCCTCGGCGACGCCTCGGCGAACTTCGTCTTCCAGATGATGATCGTCTTCCAGACGGCCTTCTACACGGACGTCATGGGCATCAGCGCCGCGGTGGTGGGCACGATGCTGCTACTGGTCCGCTTCAGCGACGCCATCACGGACCCGATCATGGGCGTGCTCGCGGACCGCACCAAGCACCGTTGGGGGCGCTTCCGCCCATGGTTGCTGTGGTCCGCCATTCCCTTCGCGCTGCTTTTCTGGGCTGCTTACACGGTGCCCGAAGGCCTGAGCGGCAGCGGCCGCGTCTGGTACGCCGTCATCACCTACACGCTGTTGATGATGGCCTACACCATGAACAACGTCCCGTATTCCGCGCTCAACGGCGTGATGACGAGCGACGGCAGCGAGCGCACCAGCGTTTCGTCCTACCGCTTCATGGCCGCGATGATCGCCGCCTTCGTCGTCCAAGGCCTCACGCTGCCGCTCGTCGGAAAACTCGGCGAGGGCGATGCGGCGAAAGGCTGGTCCCTGACGATCGCGATCTTCGCCGGCATCGCGGTGGTGTTCTTTGTCATCACCTTCTTCAGCGCCAAGGAGCGCGTCCATCCGCCACCCGGCCAGAAGCCGGACATCCGCCAGGATTTCCGCGACGTGCTACGGAATCCGCCGTGGCTGGCGATGTTCGGCATGACGCTTTTCGTCTTCATCACCCTCGCGCTGCGCGGCGGCTCGCAGTACTACTATTTCACCTACTATGTGGATAGTACGGCGCTCACCGATTTCGTCGGAAAAGTCGGGCTCTTCGCCACGGCCGCGGCGCTCGAGAACCCCGGGATCGGCTTCCGCATCCTCGACACCTTCGGCCTGATCGTCACGCCGGGCGACAGCCCCACCGCCGTCGGTTTCAGCCTGTTCAACATGACGGGCAGCCTGGTGAACGTGATCGGCGTGCTGCTCGCCAAGCCGCTGGCCGACCGCTTCGGCAAAAAGCTCGTCTTCATCGTCGGCCTCGGGTCCGCCGCGTTTTTCCAGTCCCTGTTTTTCTTCGTCGAGGCCACCGCGGTTCCGACGATGTTCCTGCTGACCTTCCTCACCAGCCTGTGCTACGGCCCGACGATCCCGCTGCTGTGGGCGATGATCGCGGACACCGCGGACTGGGGCGAGTGGAAGCACCGCCGGCGGTCGACCGGTTTCGTCTACGCCGGGATGGTTTTCGCGCTCAAGGCCGGGCTCGGCTTCGGCGGCGCGATCACCGGCTGGTTGCTCGGCCTCTACGGCTATTCCGCGGCCACCGCCACCGATCCCGGCGTGCTGCTCGGCATCCGGACGATGGTCGGCTTCTACTCGGGCGGATTCTTCGGCATCGGCGTGATTTTCATGCTGTTCTACCCCATTTCGAAGAAGATCGAGCACACCATGGCGGAGGAATTGCGCCGCCGCCGGCGGGGCGACCTCCACCCGCAGGACGAGGATCCGCCCGCCGCGGTGCCCGCCGGGCCAACCACGTTGCCCCGCGTCGTGCCGAATTCTCCCGCCGATCCTTCATGAAATTCGTCCCGCATCGTGACAATTCCGTCGAGTCCGGCCGGACGAACGCTGGACCCCGAGGGCAGCGAACCGTAGGCTCCGGCGTCGGGGCAGTCGGCGTCTCCCAGAGGGCGCGCCGGACCCGTCCGACTCAAGAAGCCATGAGCGAATCCCGCCGCGTCACGATCAAGGACATCGCCAAGGCCGCCGGCCTGAGTACCGCCGCGGTTTCCCAGGCGCTGCGTCCGCACCCGAACTCGAACATCAAGCTCCAGGCGGAGACGATCGAGCGGGTGAAGCGCGTGGCCGCGGAGTTCAACTACCAGCCCCACGCCGGCGCCCGCTCGGTGCGTTCGAACAGCTTCGACACCATCGGCTACTTCACCGCACGCACCGGCTTGTTCCTCAATTCACCGGCCGGCTACCTCGCCGGCGTCCACGACGTGGCGGAGGTCCAGGGCTCGCGCATCACGCTGATCCGCCTTCCCGTCGACGTGGACGACATTTCCAAGGCGATGCCCGGCGTTTTCAACGAGCGCAACCTCGACGTGCTGGTCATCGAGAGTTACAGCGAACTTGCCCGCCAGATCTACGAGCGGGTCCGCGCCTCGCGGCTGCCCGTGATTTTCCTCAACGACCGCCACGAGACGAACTCCGTCTACGTCGACGACGAGTGGGCCGCCATCACGCTCACCACGCACCTGATCGAAAAGGGCTACGAGCGGATCGGCTTTCTCCACCGCAAGATTCTCGGCGGGCCGCCGGTGAAAAAAATGCACCACAGCGCGCCGGACCGCGAGGCCGGCTATCGCAAGGCGATGCGCAAGGCCAAACGCAAGGCGTGCTGCCACACCGTCACCACCACCGGCGTCGTCGGCCCGAACGTCGAACTCGCCGAAGACGATTGGCAGGCGATCCGCGAATTCGACGCCGTGATCGCCTACGACGACGACCTCGCGAACCTCGTCGGCCGCGCCGCGTACGATCGCGGCGTCCGCGTGCCCGCCGACTTGGCGCTCGCCAGCTTCAATGGCGACTACGCCTCGCTCTGCGCCTGGCGGCAGCTCACCACCATGCGCATTCCCGCATACGACATGGGCCGCCTCGCCGCGGAGATGGCCTTCGAATTGTCCAAGAACGGCGCCGACGCCGAGCTGCCGTCCATCGCCTGCAAACCCGAACTCATCGTCGGCCAGACGACCTGACCTTCCTTTTTCTCCTGATGAATAAAACGTTTCATTCCGCCGTTGCCGAGCCGCCGTCGGCCGCCAGTCCCGCCACGATCCGCAACCCGGTGCTGAAGGGTTTCAATCCGGATCCCTCCATCCTGCGCGTCGGGGATGACTACTACATTGCCACGTCCACCTTCGAATGGTTCCCCGGCGTGCAGATCCATCACTCTCGCGATCTGGTGAACTGGCGTCTGCTCGGTCGCCCGCTCGACCGGACCAGCCAGCTCGACATGGTGGGAAATCCTGACTCGGGCGGCGTCTGGGCGCCCTGCCTGTCCCATGCGGACGGCGTCTTTTATCTCATCTACTCCGACGTGAAGTCCTGGACGGGGAACGCCTACAAGATCGTCCGCAACTATGCCGTCACCGCGCCCGCCGTCACCGGACCGTGGTCCGAGCCGGTGTTCCTGAATGCCAGCGGTTTCGACCCCTCGCTCTTTCACGACGACGACGGGCGGAAGTGGCTGGTCAACATGGTCTGGGACCACCGCAAGGGCCGCAACCGCTTCGCCGGCATCCTGTTGCAGGAATTCTGCCCCAAGACCCTCACGCCTTTCGGTCCGGTGAAGAACATCTTCAAGGGCACCGAGCGCGGATTGGTGGAAGCCCCGCACCTCTACAAGCGCAACGGTTGGTATTATCTCATGACCGCGGAGGGCGGCACCCAGTACCAGCACGCGGTGACACTCGCCCGCTCGCGGAAGATCGACGGGCCGTACGAGCTGCACCCGCACAAGTGGCTGGCCACTTCGGACGGACATCCGGAAGCGGTCCTGCAAAAGGCCGGCCACGGGTCGCTGGTCGAGACGCCGGCAGGGGAGTGGTATCTCGCCCTGCTCTGCGGCCGGCCGGTCGACGGCAAGCACTGCACGCTCGGCCGCGAGACCGCGCTGCAGAAATGCGTCTGGGGAGAGGATGATTGGCCGTATCTCGCCCACGGCGGCACCGTGCCCGCGGTCGAAGTGGAAGCGCCGCGGGGGCTGCCCGAGGCGCCGCATGACGAGACGCCGTGGGACGGGCACTTCGACGAGCCGACGCTCGACATTCATTTCCAGAGCCTGCGCCGCCCGATCACCGCGGATTGGCTCAGCCTCACCGAGCGTCCCGGATTCCTGCGGCTGAAGGGCATGGAGCCCACCGTGAGCCCGTTCCGCCAGAGCTTGGTCGCGCGCCGTGTGCAGGCCTTCGACATTTCCGTGGAAACCGAGCTGGAATTCGACCCGCCGACTTTCCAGCAGATGGCCGGCCTGATCGCGTACTACGACACGGCGAACCACTACTACCTCCGCCTCAGCCGCCATGAGAAACTCGGCCGCACGCTCAATATCATCGCGACCGACAGCGGGAAGAGCGCCGAGATCCTCGACGAGGACGTCCCGGTGCCGGCCGCCGGGGCCATCGGCCTGCGGCTGTGGATGAAAGGCGGCGAGCTGCAATTCGAATACCGGACTCCCGGCGGGGAATGGCAGGAGATCGGCCCGGTGCTCGATGCCCGGATCCTCTCCGACGACTACTATCACCTCGGCTTCACCGGCGCTTTCGTCGGCCTTTGCTGCCAGGACATCGCTGGCGGCGCTTGCCCCGCGGACTTCCCGCATTTCATTTATCGGGAGAATCCGTAAGTCGCCACCATGATCATGAAGAGATGGATCCTGCTGCCGCTCGCGATGGCCGTTGCCGCCGGCGCTGAACCGCGGCTGCCGGAGAACACCGTCGAACTCAACGACAACGGCGCTTGGTCGTGGTTCATGGACGAACGCGCCATCGTCGACAACGGCCGGCTGATCGTCGGCTCGGTGCGCGCCAACGGCACCTTCGACGACAAGGACCGCCCCGGCTGGGGAAACGTCGAGCTGGCCGTGCTCGACATCGCCAGCGGCAAGATCGACCGCATCGTCCTCCACGAGAAATTCGAGCAGGACGATCACAACAACCCCGGACTCATGGTGCTGCCGGACGGTCGCTACCTCGCGCCGTACTCGAAGCATTCCGTCGAGCGCCGGCTCTACTGGCGGCTCTCCGAGCGCCCGGGCGATCCGTATTCATGGACGGAAACGCGTTCGATCGAAACGCCGGGCACCCCGGGCAAGGCCTTCGGCGGCGACAACGTCACCTACGCCAACCCGTTCCACCTGACCGCGGAGCCGGACCGCATCTATCTGTTCTTCCGCGGCTACTCGCATGATCCGAATTATCTGCTCTCGACCGATGGCGGCGAAAGCTGGAAACACGGCGGCCACTGGCTGGTCGGCCGCGACGGCTACGCGCCCTATCTGAAATACACCTCGAACGGCCGCGACAGAATCCACTTCGTCGCCACCGAGGACCACCCGCGGAATTTCGACAACAGCCTCTACCACGGCTACATCAGCGGCGGGAAACTCCACGCGAGCGACGGCACCGTCGTCGCCCCGCTCCACGAGGGGCTCGATCCGGATGTGCGGACCTGGGATTTCACCCGCGTCTTCGAGGGAACTCCGGACGCGGTCGCGTGGATGGCGGACATCGACCTCGATGCGGACGAGCGCCCGGTGATCCTCTTCACCACCCAGCGCGGCAGCGCCGGCCTGCCGCCGCGCCAGGGCGGGGAGGACCATCGTTTCCACTACGCCCGCTGGGACGGCAAACGCTGGATCCAGCACGAAATCGCCTACGCCGGCAAACGACTCTATCCCTTCGAAGACGACTACACGGGGCTCGGTGCGATCGATCCTCAAGACGTCAATCACCTCGTCATCTCCACCGACGCCCATCCCGTCACCGGCGAGCCCTTGGTCAGCGCCACCGATGGTCGGCGCCACCATGAACTCTTCCGCGGTCGCACCACCGACGGCGGCGAGACCTGGAAATGGGAACCGCTCACGCAGAACTCGGACGCGGACAATCTGCGCCCGCTGATCCCCTCGTGGGATGATCCCCGGCGCAGGGCTCTCGTCTGGATGCGCGGCTCTTACCGCGCCAACCGCGGCGAGTGGACGACCAAGGTCATGGCTTCCCTGCTGGATGGAAGCGGGGCCGCGGCGGCAGATCCGTGAGCGGGGTCGCGCCCCGCCGCGCTTTCTGGAGCCCTACCGGTTTGGCGGTGCGGGGGAGCCGGCTTCCTCGCGCATCTTGTCGGCGGGCGGCGGTGCGGGCGCGTGGAGGTGCCGGTCGCGGAGAAAGTAGGCGTGGGCGCCGATTCCGGCGATCCACGCCGCCGGCACCAGCACCACGGCGGTGCCGAAGGTCGGCATGAAGAGCCAAAGCATCACGAACAGCATGAAGATGTTGCCCGGAACGAGAATCGCCAGGCCGAGCCCGGTGTGACGCTTGTAGAGATGTCCGCAGCCCGGGATGACGCTGAGCAGCGCCGCCACCTTGTTGCGGTCGGCCGCGGTTTGGGGGATCTGGGCGGAATCGTTCATTTCCCACAGGATACCATCGCACGGCGACCTCGCAAACGAGGGGTCGGAAGATCGGAAGGTCGGAAGAGAGAGATAGGGGAAAAATCCATCATTCATCACTTTGAGTTCATCACTCGCTCCACTGCGATCTGCACGTTCTGTCGTGGATCGTGCGCACAATGCAAAGGCTGGCCAAGGGTTCGTGGTGCCGCCGGATCCGCCCGAACCGGCCCGTGCAGCTTCATCCACCGGTCGGAGGTGCATTTGGCATCGGGGAAGCTAGAGGCACCGTCCGCTCCGGCGGCTCCAACCGGCGCGACGAAATCCTGTTATGAAAAAAACCATTCTCATCACTGGCGGGGCGGGCTTCATCGGCTCGCATCTGGCGGACGAACTGCTGGCGGCAGGATATGATGTCCGCGCGCTCGACCTGCTCTCGCCGCAAGTCCACGGCGAGCACCGCGAGCGGCCCGATTATCTCTCGCCGCACGTCGAGCTCCTGACGGGAGATGTGTGCGACCGCGCGCTCGTCCGCCACGCGCTGGACGGAGCGGACGCCGTGGTCCACTTCGCGGCGAAGGTCGGCGTGGGCCAGAGCATGTACCGCGTCGCCGACTACACGGAGACGAACAACCTCGGCACCGCGATCCTGATGGAGGAGCTCATCGAGCGCCGCGTCGAGCGGTTGGTGGTCGCCTCGAGCATGAGCATCTACGGCGAGGGCCTCTATCAGAATGCCGCCGGCGAGCTGGTGGCCGGCGCCGAGCGGCCGTTGGAGGCGCTGCGCCGTCACGAATGGGAGCTGCGGGACGCCAAGGGCGACACGCTCCGGCCGGTTGCCACGCCGGAGACGAAGCAGCCGTCGCTCGCCTCCGTCTACGCCCTCGGGAAATACGACCAGGAGCGGATGTGCCTGATCCTCGGCCGGGCCTACGACATCCCGACCGTGGCCCTGCGTTTCTTCAATGTCTACGGTCCGCGCCAGGCGCTTTCGAATCCCTACACCGGGGTGCTGGCGATCTTCGCCGCGGAATTGTTGCAGAACCGCCCGCCGCAGATCTTCGAGGACGGGTACCAGCAGCGCGATTTCGTGAACGTCGCCGACGTCGCCCGTGCCTGCCGTCTCGCCCTCGAGGCCGACGGCGTCGCCGACGAGGTGTTCAACATCGGCAGCGGCGGGCACGTCACCATCCGCGAGGTGGCCGCGCGTCTCGCGAAGGTGATGGGCCGCGAGTCCATCAAGCCGAAGATCACCGGCAAGTACCGCGCCGGCGACATCCGCCATTGTTTTGCGGACATCTCGAAGGCCCGCACGATGCTCGGCTTCGAGCCGCGGGTCTCGTTCGACGACGGCCTGCGCGAGCTCGCCGACTGGCTCGAGGACCAGATCGTCGCCGAGCCGCTCGGCGACGCCAGCGCGGAACTCCAGGAAAGGGGGCTCACCGTATGAACCGGAACTTCAGCGCGTCGTCGGACGCGGCCCTCGTCACCGGTGGCGCGGGATTCATCGGCACGAACGTCGCGGACCGCCTGCTCGGGGCGGGTCGCCGCGTGATCGTCTTCGACAACCTCTCGCGGCCCGGCGTGGAGCGGAACCTGAGCTGGCTGCTCGACCGCCACGACAAGCAGGTCGCCTTCGTCGAGGGCGACGTGCGGGACGCGCGGCAGGTGAGGGAAGCGGTGGCCGCCGCCTCGCAGGTCTATCATTTCGCCGCGCAGGTGGCTGTCACCACCAGCCTCGACGACCCGCTGGCGGACTTCGAAACCAACGCGCGCGGCACGCTCAACGTGCTCGAGGCAGTGCGGGCGTCGGGGCGCGACATTCCGCTGCTGTTCACCTCAACGAACAAGGTTTACGGCGACCTGGAGGACGTCGGCCTCACCCGCGGCGAGCGGCGGTATGGCCCGGAGAAAAATTCGCCCTTCGCGAATGGCATCGACGAAAGCCGGAGTGTCCACTTCCACAGCCCCTACGGTTGCTCGAAGGGGGCGGCGGACCAGTATGTGCTCGACTACGCGCGCACCTTCGGTCTCCGCGCGGCGGTGTTTCGCATGAGCTGCATCTACGGACCGCACCAGTTCGGCACCGAGGACCAGGGTTGGGTCGCCCATTTCCTCCTCCGCGCCATGCGCGGCGAGCCGGTCACGTTCTATGGCGACGGGCGGCAGGTGCGCGACATCCTGTTCGTCGAGGATCTCGTCGAGGCGATGTTGCTCGCGCAGGAGCGCATGGACCGCGTGGGCGGCCGCGCCTACAACATCGGCGGCGGCCCGGGGAACACCGTGAGCCTGCTCGAGCTGGCGGACATCATCGCCGGGCTGCAGGGCCGGCCGCTTGAGGTGGACTTCGCCGAATGGCGGACGGCGGACCAGCGCTACTACGTCTCGGACGTCTCGCGCTTCCGCGAGGCGACCGGCTGGACGCCGAAGGTGGGCGTGCGCGAGGGCGTGGCCCGGCTGCACCAGTGGCTGCTGGAACACCGGGAAATCCCGGCACGGGCCGTGGCGGCCAGTGGCCGGGCGGCGGCGCTTGTTAGGTGAGATCCGCAATACCCACACATCACTTCGTCTAAATGTCATCATCTCATCGCAGCGCGGTTCTTTCATCTCCCGGTGAAATCCGCGTCGCATCTGTCAAAACGCCGGAGCCGGCCCCTTCTCAAGTGCGGGTGCGCCTCGAGGGCTGCGGCGTGTGCGGCTCGAACCTGCCGGTCTGGGAAGGCCGCCCGTGGTTCACCTATCCTCTGGAAGCCGGCTCGCCCGGCCACGAAGCCTGGGGAATCGTCGAGTCCGTCGGCGCCGAGGTGGATGGCGTGAAGGCCGGGACCCGCGTGGCGATGCTCTCGCACCACGCGTTCGCGGAAGTCGATCTGGCCGAGGCACACCAAGTGGTTCCGATTCCCGACATCCTCGCGGGAACCGACTTTCCCGGCGAGGCGCTCGGCTGCGCGATGAACGTCTTCAAGCGCGCGGAAATCGTCGCCGGCCAGCGGGTCGCGGTGATCGGCGTCGGTTTCCTTGGCGCGCTCGTGACGCGCCTCGCCGCGAACGTCGGCGCCACCGTGATCGCCATCTCGCGGCGCGACGCCTCGCTCGAAACGGCCCGCTCGATGGGTGCCCGGGAGGTCGTCCGCATGGACGACCATTACCGGATCATCGACGACGTGAAGGCGCTCACCGGCGGCGCCGGATGCGAGCGAGTGATCGAGGCCACCGGCCACCAGTGGCCGCTCGACCTGGCGGGCGAGCTTTGCGCCGAGCGCGCGCGGCTGGTCATCGCCGGCTATCACCAAGACGGGCCGCGGCAGGTGAACATGCAGCTCTGGAACTGGCGCGGGCTCGACGTGATCAACGCCCACGAACGCGATCCCGCGATCTACATCGAAGGCATGCGCGCGGCTCTCGAGGCGATCGCCGCGGGCAAACTCGACCCCTCGCCGCTCTACACGCACCGCTTCAAGCTCGACCAACTCCCGGACGCTCTCGACCTGCTGCGCGACCGCAAAGACGACTTCGTCAAAGCCCTCGTTTCGTATGACTGACACCGCCACGCTGCCCCCACCTGTAGGAACAGCTTCCATCCGCAAGCCACGGCTCGGTTTTGCCGGCGTCGGCTGGATCGGCCGCAACCGCTTGGAAGCCATCGCCGCCACCGGTTGTGCCGAAATCGCGGCCATCGCCGATCCCTTGCTCGCAGCGGGCGACGAACTCTGGTCCCGCCATGAAGCCGAGCGCTTGGATTCCTTCGACGCGCTCCTCGAGGCGGATCTCGACGGCATCGTGATCGCCACGCCAAGCGCACTGCACGCCGCGCAATCGGTTGCGGCGCTCGAGGCCGGCATCGCGGTCTTCTGCCAGAAGCCGCTCGGCCGGAACGCGGAGGAAACCGCCGCCGTCATCGTCGCGGCGGAAAGGGCGGACCGCCTGCTGGGCGTGGATCTCTCCTACCGCTTCACCGCCGGGATGCAGGCGATCCGCCGCGAAATCGCCGCGGGGAATCTCGGCACGATCCATGCGGTGGAGGCCGTCTTCCACAACGCCTACGGGCCGGACAAGCCGTGGTTCTACCGTCGGAGCGAAGCCGGGGGCGGGTGCTTGCTGGATCTCGGCATCCACTTGGTGGACCTCGCGCTGTGGTGTCTCGACTTTCCGGAAATCCGCGTCGCCACGGGCGATGTGAGCGGGCCGGCTGGCGACGACGCCGTGGAATGCCACGCCACCGGCCAAGTCTCGCTCGCCGGCGGCGCGTCGCTCCAGCTCGCGTGCTCATGGGGCGCCGCGCTTCCCTGCGACGCCGAAATCGGCATCCGCTTCTTCGGCAGCGAGGGCAGCGCGTCGTTCCGCAATGTCGGCGGCTCGTTCTACGACTTCACGGCGGGTTTCACGGACCGCGACCGGAAGGTCGTCACGCTCGCTTCGCCGCCGGACGACTGGGGCGGTCGCGCCGCCGCGAACTGGGCGCGACGTCTCGCGCGCGACCCTTCGTTCGACCCCGGCGTGGCCAAGCTCCGCAAGGTCTCCGAGGTTCTTGATTCCATCTACCAATCCGCGCGCCGCCCATGATCCGCCGTTCTTCGAGCCACCGCGTCCTCATGACCACCGACGCCGTCGGTGGCGTGTGGACATATGCCATCGAGTTGTGCCGGAGTTTGCCGGAGATGCAATTCGTGCTCGCGACCATGGGCCCGCCGCCATCGCGTGAGCAACGGCGCGAGGTTTCCCGTCTGGGGAATGTCACGCTCGAGGTGGGCCGCTTCAAGCTCGAGTGGATGGACGATCCGTGGCTCGACGTCCAGACGGCCGGCGAGTGGTTGCTCGCGCTCGAGCACCGGCATTCGCCGGACGTGATCCACCTCAACGGCTACGTCCACGGCGCGCTGCCGTGGAACGCCCCGGTCCTGATGGTGGCCCACTCGTGCGTGCTCTCGTGGTGGCGCGCGGTGAAGGGCGAGTCCGCGCCGGCCGGCTGGTCGAACTATCGCCAGGCGGTCGCGTCCGGCATCGCCGCGGCGGATCGGCTCGTCGCGCCGACGGAGGCGATGCTCCGATGCGTGCGCCGCCACTACCGCCGTGTGCCGGACTGTTCGGTCATCCCGAACGCGGTGGACCCCGAGCCGTTCCGCGGCGGGGAAAAGAAGGAGCCGCTCGTGCTTTCAGCCGGTCGCTTGTGGGACGAAGCGAAGAACGCCGCCGCGCTCGCCGCCGTCGCGCCGGACCTGCCGTGGCCGGTGGTCCTGGCCGGCGAAACGGGGGAAAACGCGGCGCCGGTGCCGAACGTCCGCTTCGCCGGCCGGTGCGCACCGCGCGAGATGGCCCAATGGTTCCGCCGCGCGTCAATCTACGCGCTGCCGGCGCGCTACGAGCCATTCGGCCTGTCCGCGCTCGAGGCGGCGCACGCCGGCGCCGCGCTCGTCCTCGGGGATATTCCGAGCCTGCGCGAAGTCTGGGGAGACGCGGCGGCTTTCGTCCCGCCGGACGATCGCGCGGCGCTGCGCAACACCCTGCTGCACCTCGTTCGGAATCCGCGCGAGCGGGCCGCCTTGGCCGCCCGTGCCCAGGAACGCGCCGAGACCTACTCGATCCCGCGGATGCGCGGAAGTTATCTCTCCACCTATCGTGCTATCATCTCTCGCAGCCAACCACTTCTCCGACCCGCATGAAAATCGTGATGTTCTATCATTCGTTGGTTTCCGATTGGAACCATGGCAACGCGCACTTCCTTCGCGGCGTGGCGGGCGAACTCATCGAGCGCGGGCATGACGTGCACGTCCTCGAGCCGCGCGACGGCTGGAGCCGCTCGAACTTGGTACAGGAGCATGGTGAATCTCCGGTGCGGGATTTCCAGAGGGCCTACCCGGGGCTCTCGAGCCGCGAATACGATCCCGAGGCCTTCGATCCGGAGCCGGTCGTGCGGGACGCGGATCTGGTGCTCGTCCACGAGTGGAACGATCACGCGCTCGTCGCCCGCATCGGCGCGCTGCGGCGGAAGCATGCCTTCCGGTTGTTGTTCCACGACACGCACCACCGCTTGGTCACGAAACCGGAGGAAATGTCCGCCTACGATTTGAGATATTACGACGGGGTGCTCGCCTTTGGGAAAGTGCTTCGCGATCTCTATCTTTCGGACGGTCTCGCCAAGCGCGCATGGACCTGGCACGAAGCGGCCGATGCCCGCCTTTTCCGTTCCGGCACGGAGGAGGAAAAGGAAGGCGATCTCGTCTGGATCGGCAATTGGGGCGACGACGAGCGCAGCGAGGAACTCCACGAATTCCTGATCGGCCCGGTGCGTGAACTGGGCCTGCGCGCCGCGGTATACGGCGTGCGTTATCCGGAGCACGCGAAGGCGGCGCTGCGCGAGGCGGGCATCGAATACCGCGGCTGGCTGCCGAATTTCCGCGCGCCCGATGTTTTCGCGCGCTTCCGGGTGACCATCCACGTCCCGCGCCGTCCCTATGTGCGGGCGCTGCCGGGCATCCCCACGATCCGGCCGTTCGAGGCGCTGGCCTGCGGCATCCCGCTGGTGAGCGCGCCGTGGAACGACGCGGAAGGGCTCTTCACCGCGGGCGAGGATTATCTCGTCGCGAACGACGGCCACGAGATGAAGACGCAGCTCCGGCGGTTGCTGGACGACGAACTCGCGCGCACCACGCTCGCTGCCCGCGGCGTGGAGACCATCGGCTCGCGCCACACCTGCGCGCACCGCGTGGACGAGTTGCTCGAGGTCGTCGCCCAGCTCCAGCCGAAGGCGCGCGAAGCCGCCGCCGCACTTTCCTGAAATGATGAAAACTCCTCTGAATATCTCCTTCTTTGGCTCCAGTCTCGTTTCGAGTTATTGGAACGGGGCGGCGACTTATTACCGCGGCATCCTCCACGCGCTCGCCGAACGCGGCCATTCGGTCACCTTCCATGAGCCGGACGCTTTCGGCCGCCAGCAGCACCGCGACATGGAAGATCCGGAATGGGCGCGGGTGGTCGTCTATCAGCCGGATTCCGCGGAGGAGGTCCGTTCGCTCGTCCGGCAATCCCGCGGCGCGGATCTGGTGGTGAAGGCCAGCGGCGTGGGCGTCCACGACGCGCTGCTCGAGGAGGCGGTGCTGGAGTTGCAGTCGGAGAAGACCCGCGTGGTCTTCTGGGATGTGGACGCGCCGGCCACGCTCGACCGCGTCCAGGGCGACGCCACCGATCCCTTCCGCGCGCTGATCCCGCGCTACGACCACATTTTCACCTACGGCGGCGGCCAGCCGGTGATCGACGCCTACACCGCGCTCGGCGCGCGGGAGTGCCTGCCGATCTACAACGCGCTCGACCCGCACACGCACCATCCGGTGGATCCCGAGCCGCGCTTCGGCGCGGATCTGGCATTCCTCGGAAACCGCCTGCCCGACCGCGAGGCGCGGGTGGAGGAGTTTTTCCTGAACGTCGCCGCCGCGCTGCCGGACCGGAGGTTTCTTCTCGGCGGCAGCGGCTGGGGCGACAAGCCGATGAGCCCGAACGTCCGCTACCTCGGCCACGTCGGCACCGCGGACCACAACGCCTTCAACGTCACGCCGATGGCCGTGCTCAACATCAGCCGCGAAAGCATGGCCCGATACGGCTTCTCGCCCGCCACCCGCGTCTTCGAGGCCGCCGGCGCCGGGGCCTGCCTGATCACGGATGCCTGGGAAGGCATCGAGCTGTTCCTCGAGCCGGACCGCGAGGTGCTGGTCGCCCGCGACGGTCGCGAGGTCGCCGCGCTTGTGGACGATCTCACGCCGGATCGCGCGGCCGCCATCGGCGACGCCGCCCGCCGCCGGATCCTCGGCGAGCACACCTACCGGAACCGCGTCCACCAGCTGGAGGCCGCGCTTTTCCGTCCGTCGGCCATTGCCGTTCCCTGAAACGAAAGACCTCCGCCATGAATCTCGTCATCCTCGGCCTCTCGATCACCTCCTCCTGGGGGAACGGCCACGCCACCACCTACCGCGCGCTCGTCCGCGAGTTGGCGAAGCGCGGCCACACCATCCATTTCCTCGAGCGGGACGTGCCGTGGTACGCGTCTCACCGCGACTTCGCCGGCCTGCCCGGCACCACCGTCCACCTCTACGCCTCGCTGGAGGAGCTGGAAAACGGCCACGCCGCGCTCGTGCGCGAGGCCGACGCGGTGATCGTCGGCTCCTACGTCCCGGAGGGCATCGCCGTCGGCGAATGGGCGATCGAAACGGCGCGCGGCACCGTCGCCTACTACGACATCGACACGCCGGTCACGCTCGCCCGGCTGAAGCGCGACGACTGCGAATACCTCTCGGAGCGGCTGATTTCGCGCTACGATCTGTTCCTCTCCTTCACCGGCGGCAAGACGCTGCGGCGGCTCGAGCGCGAGTATGGATCGCCCTGCGCGCGCGCTTTTTATTGCTCGGTCGATCCCGCGCTCTATTATCCGGAAAACGTGCCCGAAAAGTGGGATATGGGATATCTGGGAACCTACAGCGACGACCGCCAGCCGGGACTGGAGCGGTTGCTCATCGAGCCGGCGAAACGCTGGAACGACGGGCGTTTTATCGTTGCCGGCCCGCAGTATCCCGCCGACATCCAGTGGCCGGCGAATGTCGAGCGTATCGATCATCTTCCGCCCGATCAACACAGGTTCTTCTATAACAGCCAGCGCTTCACCTTGAATATCACGCGCGCGGACATGATCGCGGCCGGCCATTCGCCGAGCGTGAGGCTTTTCGAAGCCGCGGCCTGTGGCGTCCCGATCGTCAGCGACTACTGGGACGGGCTCGACGAGATCTTCCGCATCGGTTCCGAGATCCTGGTGGCACAGGACGGCGAGGAGGCGCTGAACCTCCTTCGCGAGATGCCGGCGGAGCAGGCCCGGCGGGTCGGCGCGGCCGGCCGCGAGCGCGTGCTTTCCGCCCATACCGCCGCCCACCGCGCCGCGGAACTAGAAGAACATCTGCGCCACGTCCGGAAGCGCGCCACCGCGCCCGCCTGATCGAAAACGTTCCCATCATGACGCCCGCCCGAGCCGCCGGTCCCTCCGTCCGCAATCGCAAGATCACCGGCGGGCGTCGGCCGGACCTGCGTCCGGGCATCCAGCCTCACCGCCGGCAGCCGTTGAGCGACCGCTTCGGCATCTGCCAGTGGTTCCACTTCCAGGATTACGAAACGCTCCACCGCGGCGTGGACCTGCTCCACGAATTGGGCATCCGCCACCTGCGGACCGGCATTTCCTGGGCGGACCACCACCGGCCCGGGGCAGGGAAGTGGTATCGCGATGTCTTCGCGGCGCTCGACGGCTTCGAGCTGCTGGTTTCCGTCTGGCACACGCCGCCCTCGCTTTCCGAGGGAAACCTCTGCGCCAGTCCGCCGCAGCGGCTGCTGGACTTCGCGGATTTCATCGACGGTGTGATCACCGACTACGGCGATCACATTTCCGCGCTCGAGCTGTGGAACGAGCCGAACAACCGCTACAAGTGGGACTTCCTGAAATTCGATCCGGAGTGGCGGAAGTTCGGCGAAATGATCGGTTGCGCGGCCTACTGGGCCGGGCAGCGCGGGATGACCACCGTCCTCGGCGGCATGATGCCGGTGGATCCGCATTGGCTCGTGCTGATGGAGCGGCACGGGGCGCTGCCGCACTTCGACGTCGTCGCCATCCACGGCTTCCCCGGCATGTGGTGGCCGGACTTGCCGAACTGGGACTGGCATTCCCACTGGAACGGCTGGACCGCCAAGATCGATTCGATCACCGGTGCCTCGGGCGACCGCCCGATCTGGATCACCGAAACCGGCTTCGCCACCTGGGACCTGCGGAAATGCCGCGCCGCCTTCCACGAGATCCAGGAGGCCCGGCTGCTGGAAGCCATGGACGCCCCGGCCGCCCGGACCTACTGGTACAGTCTGATCGACCTCGCGCCCGACCGGGAGGCGATCGAAGGCTTTCACGTGGACGAGAATGAGTACCACCTCGGCCTGGTGACGCACGACGGGCGGAAAAAGCCGGCGTTCCACGCGCTCCAGAGCGCCTTGGCCCGCTGACGACCCGCGGTTCCGCGAAAATTTTCTGGCCCGCGGCGGGCTCATGTGACGGTTTCGTCACGGATTCCCGCCTCCGCACCGCCCATGTCCTTCTGGTCCATCCTCACCGGCATTCTCCAAGTCCTCGGCTCGCTCGGCGTGTTCCTGTTCGGGATGAAGGTCCTCTCCGAGGGCGTTCAAAAGGTCGCCGGGGACCGGATGCGGGCGGCCCTCGCGGGCATGACCGGCAACCGCTTTTCCGGAATTTTCACCGGATTCGTCACCACCACGCTCGTCCAGTCGTCCTCCGCGTCCACCGTCCTGGTGGTATCCTTCGTCAATGCCGGGCTGCTCACCCTGCTGCAGTCGATCGGCGTGATCATGGGGGCGAATCTCGGCACCACCACGACGGCGTGGATCGTCGCCCTGATCGGGAAATTCAACGTCGCGAGCGTGGCGCTGCCGCTGATCGGCATCGGCCTGCCCTGCCTTTTCATCGGCAAGGACCGCGGCAAGAACTGGGGCGAGATGCTCATCGGCTTCGGCCTGGTGTTCTTCGGACTGGGGCTGCTCAAGGACTCGGTGCCGGACCTGCGCACGATGATGCAGGAAGATCCCGCCACGGCGGAAATGGTGATGCGCGTCGTCACTTCGCTCACCGGCCACGGATTCGGCTCGGTGCTCTTGTTCCTGGTCGCCGGCATCGTCCTCACACTGATGGTGCAGTCGTCGTCAGCGGCGATGGCGATCACGATCACCTGCGCGATCAACGGCTGGCTGGGCGACATCGAGGCAAACCCGCTCGGGGTCTTCCAGAACTCCGCCGCCATCGTCCTCGGCGAAAACATCGGCACGACCGTGACCGCCTGGCTCGCCTCGTTGGGGGCCAACACCAATGCCAAGCGCGCCGCCCGGGCGCACTTCATGTTCAACATTCTCGGCGTGGCCTGGTGCCTCGTCGCTTTCCCCTTCTTCACCCGCGCCGTCTGGTGGGCCGTGGACTACCTGCCGGCCGCCCTGCGCAGCGCCAACGCGAACCTCGAATCGTCCGAGATCGCCTTCTCCACCGCGATTTTCCACACCTCCTTCAACCTGCTGAACATCTGCATCCTCGTCTGGTTCGTTCCCCAGATCGCCCGCGTCGTCCAGTGGTGGGTGAAGGACAAGGCCGAAGGCGAGGGACCCGGCAAGCTGCGCTACCTGGGCGGCCCGCTCGTCGATATCGGCGAACTCAGCCTGGCCGAGGCCGACGGAGCCATGAAGCAGATGGCCCGCCTCACCTCCAGCATGTACGACGGCCTCACCGACCTGATGGGCCGGCCGAACGAGGATCTCTCCAGCCGCGTCGCGGAGCTGAAGAAGATGGAGGATGTCTGCGACGAGATGTTGCACGACATCACCTCCTACCTCATCCAGTGCTCCACCCACGAGATCGGGGCGAACAACGCGCAGCGCATCACCTCGATGTTGCGCGTGGCCTCGGAGTTCGAGGAGGCCACGGACCGCATCTACCGCTTGGTCAAGATCGTCCAGCGCCGCTACGAGAAGGAGCGCGAGTTTTCCCCGGTCCACCAGCGCGAACTCGAGGGCATCGCCATGCAGGTCCGCGCGTTGCTCGACGTGGCGGCCAATTCGCTGGCCGGCGTGGACGGACCCTCGCTCGAGCGCGCCCAGGAAATCGAGGACCGCGTGGACAAGCTGCGGAAAAAGAACAACAAGGCCGCCGCCCAGCGGATGCAGCAAGGGGCCATCGTCCAGACCGAGATGCTGTTCATCGAGATGAACAACCACTTCGAGGCCGTCGCCAACCATGCCCTCAACATCGTCCAGGCCAACCGCCGGGACTCGGTGGTTGTTTGAACGGCGCGCGAAAATTCAAACCGACAAGCGCCAAGGCCGCCATAGAAGATGCCCGGCAGGACACGACCGCCGGGCGCGCCCACCTGTCGACGACGGCATGAGGTGACAAGGAAGTGCGACCGGTGTGAACGGATCGAAACGCCTAGGCGCGGAAGTCGCGGAGAGAAGCGCGAAGTCCACATCGAGGTTCGATGTTCAATCTTCCCTCCGCCGATTGGAAGTGGGCGCCTGGACATTGATGCTTCCTCCACGCCCCTGCTTTCCGCTTTGATCCCGCGCGATGCAGACCTTGCTGATCGCGATCGGCGCGTTTCTCGCCTACCTCGTCGCCTACCACACTTACGGGAAATGGCTGTCCGCCAAGGTTTTCCGCCTTGATCCCGGGGCGGTGGTCCCGGCCCGCGAGAAGGAGGACGGGAGCGACTTTGTTCCCACGGCCCGCAGCATCGTCTTCGGCCACCATTTCACCTCCATCGCCGGCACCGGGCCGATCGTCGGCCCCGCCCTGGCCGTGATGTGGGGCTGGGTGCCGGCCCTGCTGTGGGTGATCTTCGGCTCGATCTTCATCGGTGCGGTCCACGATCTCGGATCGCTCGTCATTTCTCTCCGCAACAAAGGCCAGACGGTGGGCGATATCGCCGGCCGCGTCATCCATCCGCGGGCCCGCGTGCTGTTCCTTTCGATCCTGTTCCTCGCGCTCACCGTCGTCCTGGCGATCTTCGGCGTGGTCATCGCCCGGGTCTTCCAGCTTTTCCCGGCGTCGATCTTTCCTGTCCTTTTCCAGATCCCGCTGGCCATGGCAATCGGCCTGCTGCTCCACCGCCGCGGGGCCAGCCTGCTGATCCCCTCGCTGGTGACGCTGGCCCTGATGTACGCCAGTGTCTGGCTCGGCGACCGCGGCTGGCTCCATGCCTTCAACGTCTCGCTCAGCACCTGGCCCGTCATCGTCTGGGTGGTGATCCTGCTGATCTATTCGTACCTCGCCTCGGTCCTGCCGGTGTGGGTGTTGCTCCAGCCGCGCGATTACATCAACTCGCTCCAGCTTCTCAGCGCGCTCGGCCTGCTCGTGCTCGGTCTCACCGCCGCCGCGTTCTTCGGCGTCGCGCCCGCCGGGGGAGGGGAGAGCGCTCCGCTCGAGATCATCGCGCCCGCGGTGGACACCGGACGCCACTCCGAGCTGCCGCTGATGTTTCCCTTCCTATTCATCACCATTGCCTGCGGAGCGATCTCCGGGTTCCACTGCCTGGTTTCCTCCGGCACGACCTCCAAGCAGCTGGAATGCGAAACCGACGCCCGGTCCGTCGGCTACGGCGCCATGCTCGCCGAAGGATTCCTCGCCGTGATCGTGATCCTCGCCTGTGTGGCCGGCGTGGGCCTCGGCGTCACGGGCGGAGACGGCGGCGTCCTCACCGGCGCGGCCGCCTGGAACGCGAGATATGCCGACTGGCCGACCGCGGAAAAAGGTGCGCTCGGCGCCTTCGTCCAGGGCGCATCGAATTTCCTCCGGGCACTCGGCATTTCGGCGACCGCCGGCACTGCGTTGGTGGGCGTGCTCGTCGCCTCCTTCGCCGCCACCACGATGGACACCGCCTGCCGGCTCCAGCGGTACGTCATCCAGGAACTCGCCGCCAGCCTGGTGCGGCACAAACCCACGACGGCGCCGCACACGGGCGTGCGTGTCTCGCTGAATCCGCTCACTTGGCTCAGCCACCGCCACGGCGCCACGCTTTTCGGCGTGACGGTCGCGGCCCTCCTCGCCGCCGCGCCGCGTCCCGGCGAAACGTGGTCGGTCGCGACCGCAGGCCAAGGGGGCTTCATCCTCTGGCCGCTGTTCGGCTCGATGAACCAGCTGCTCGGCGGTCTCGCCTTCATCGTCATCCTGTTCTGGATGCGCCGCCGGGCGATGCCGCTCTGGTTCGTGGCCATCCCCGCCTTCTTCATGCTTGTCCTTCCTGCCTGGGCGCTCGCCTACCAGCTTTTCCACCGTTCGCTCGGAGCCGAGAATTCCTGGCTCGCCCGCGGCGACTGGACACTCGCTTCCTTTGCCCTCGCCACCCTGTTGGTGGAGGTTTGGATGATCGTGGAAGCGGTCCGCGCCTGGCCGAGAGTCAGAGGCGTCCTCGAGGCTCAACCGGCGGCGTAGGGTGAAAATGAGATGCCATCCCTGTCCGGTAGGGCGTGACCGCCCGGCGCGACCCCTCGTCGCCAACGGCGCGGGACGACAATGAGAAGCATCCGGCCCCCGCGAAACCCTTTGGAATCTGATGCTTCGACATTCGTGCTTTCTTCCGCCCGTTCCCTCAGGCCGCGTGGCGGAGGAGAGCGAGGAGGACGCCCTGGATGATCAGCTCGCGGGCCGGGATCAGGTCGGGAAAGTCGGGATTCTCGGCGCGCAGGAAGGGTTTTCCTTTCTCCACCACGTAGCGCTTGAGGGTGGTCTCGCCGTCGATCAGCGCGGCGACGATGTCACCGTTGCGGGGTTGGCGGAATTCCATGACGACGGTGTCGCCGTCGCAGATGTGCGCGTTGATCATCGAGTCACCGCGGACCTTGAGTGCGAACGTGCGGGCGTGGCGTGGCACGCCGATGGAGGCGATGTCGATGGAAATGCAACCCTCGCGCTCCGGTTCGACGTCCTGCCCCATGCCGGCGGCGATCTGGCCGTAGATCGGGATATCCACGATTTCGGCGCGTTCGAGTTCTTCCGGGAAAAAGACAGCGCGAGCCTTGCCGGGGATGCGCTGGATGACGCCCTTGCGCTCGAGGGCGCGGAGGTGGCTCATCGCGGCCGTCTGGCTGGCGAAGCCGAAGAAATGCTGGATCTCGCGCGTGGAAGGCATCACGCCGGAACGCCGCTGGGCCATCTTGAGGTACTCGAGGATCTCGTGCTGGCGGAGGGTGAGCTGGGGTTGCGTGGGCATGGCGGTTGAACAGTGTTCTCAAGAACAAAGTGGAGCGGGAATCCGCTGGCAAGCGAAAAGATGGAAGTGCCCGCACATGCCGCTCGCTTTCCCCGCGGCGGATGCTAGCCACGGCGCGTGCGCGAGCGGCAGACGAGTCCGGCGGCGACTTTCACTTGGTTGTGGGTCGTCTTTTTCTTTCACGGGATGACGCCGGGATTCTGGTTTCCCGCGCTGACGAACATCCTGACGGCACACGGGATGAGCGGCTGGGTGGCGATCGCCTTCGCCATCGCCCCGATGTGCGCGCTGATCTCTCCATTGGTGGGCGGCGCGGTGGCGGACCAGCGGGTGCCGGCAAACCGGCTGTTTTCGTGGTCGACGCTCGCTTCGGCGGGCCTTCTCGGCGGGGCGTTCTGGTCGCTCGACGCCGGCTGGCACCCGGGGTGGTTCATCGCGCTGCTGTCCGGGTATTCGCTGGCCGCCGGCCCTTCCTGGGGCTTGCTGGCGACGATCTCGATGACGCACCTGTCGTTGGCGGAGCGACAGTTTCCGCTGGTCCGGCTCGGAGCGACGATCGGGTGGATGGCGGCTGGCTTGCTGACGAGCCATGTGCTGCGGGCGGATGCCAGCCCGGTGGCGGGGTACGCGGCGACCGTCTCGCGGGTCGTGTGTGCCGGCTGCGCGTTTTTCCTGCCGCACACGCCGCCGCTCGGACGGGGGACGTCGTGGAAAAGCCTGCTGGGATTCGAGGCCTTCGGCTTGCTCCGGCAGCGGGACCAATGCGTGTTTTTCCTGGTCACCGGTTTGTTTTCGATCCCATTGGCGGCCTTTTACATGTATGCGCCGGAGCAGCTCAAGATGATGGGCGACTCCCGTCCGACGGCCACGATGACCATCGCGCAGTGGAGCGAGATCGCGGCGATGCTGCTGGTGGGAGCGGTGATGACGAGGTTCCGGATCAAGGTCGTGCTGATGTGGGCGCTCGGGCTGTCCGCCGTCCGGTACGGCATGAGCGCTTGGAGCGGCGCGAACGGCATCATCGGCTGGCACGTGGCGGGCATCGCGCTGCACGGCGTGTGCTACACGTTCTACTTCATCACGGCGCAGGTGTTTCTCGACCGGCGGGTCGCGCCGGCGATGAAGGGCCAGGCGCAGGGCTTGCTGGCGCTCGTTTCGGGCGGGCTGGGGCCGCTTGGCGGAGCATTGGTCTGCGGCTGGTTGAGGGCGCGCTGCGTCGACGAATCCGTCATCGGCTGGGCCTGGTTCTGGGCCATCCTCGCGGGGATGATCGGCGCCTGCCTGCTCGTCTTCGCGCTGCTCTATCAGGGGCAGGCGGCGCAACGGCGGGAGAACCCGGAACCGTGACCGGAAACGTCCTTCCCCGCTACAAACCCGGTGCCGCTTTCCACACCGGAACAAGTTGTCACGGGCGGAAATCCTCCCTTAGCCTCCGTTCAGTGAAGGAACTTTGGGAACAGGCCATCCTCCCGTACAACCTCCCGCTGACCATCGCGCTGGGAGCCGTTGTCCTGTTCTGGCTGGTGTCCCTGCTCGGGGTGCTGGGCGTGGATTCACTGGACGTCGAGGTGCCGGACGACGCGTCCGCCGATGCGGGCCATCTCGGCCACGTGCCCGGCGCGATGCTGCGCTTCGTCAATGCGGGCCATGTCCCGCTGACGGTCGTGCTGAGTGTGCTGGTGCTCGCCATGTGGCTGGTCTCCATCATGGTGAATTACTATTTCAACCCGGCCGGAAGTTATCTTCTCGCCGCGGCGTATTTCCTGGTCGCCTTCGTCTGCGGTGTGGTGGCGACGAAGATTCTCACACAGCCGCTGGTCCCCTTGATGCGGCGGCTCAAGCAGGCGGAGGACGCCGTGCCCGTGATCGGCGAGACCGGAGTAGTGCGCTCGATCGAAATCACCGAGAGCTACGGCCAGGTGGAGGTTCACCGCGCGGACGGCGCGCCGGCCATTTTGAACGCGAGGCTCGCCGAGGGTTCCGAGCCCCTGCCGCGGGGAACCCAGATCGTGGTGCTCTCTCTCGATGAATCCCGCGGCGCATATCTGGTCCGCCCGCTTCCCGCCCTATCGCCCGACATTCTCCCCTAACGCCAACCACGCCTCCAGTCATGCAAACGCCGCCGCTGCCCGCCATCGCGCCTCCACTCGCCCAGCTGGGCCTTGAAGGAGCCGCCGCCGTCGTCGCCTCCCTCGTCGTCGTCCTGATCGTCGTCGGAGCGATCTGGCTCCTGCTCACCTGCTACCGAAAGGTGGAAAAAGGCCAGGCGCTGGTCCGCACCGGCGGCGCGCGCACCAAGGTGATCTTCAACGGCGGATTCGTCGTGCCGATCATCCACCGCGCCGAATTGATCGACATTTCGGTCAAGCGCATCGAAGTCGACCGCACCGGCAAGAACGGCCTGATCTGCCAGGACAACATGCGGGCGGACATCAAGGTGGTGTTCTTCGTCCGCATCAACAACGTCGAGCAGGACGTCCTCAAGGTGGCCGACTCGATCGGCTGCCAGCGCGCCTCGAGCGAGCCGGAAATCCGCGCGCTCTTCGACGCGAAATTCTCGGAAGCGCTCAAGACCGTCGGCAAGCGCTTCATGTTCATCCATCTCTACGAGGACCGCGACAAGTTCCGCGACGCCATCCTCAAGGTGATCGGCACCGACCTGAACGGCTACATCCTCGAGGACGCGGCGATCGATTACCTCGAGCAGACGCCGATCGAGATGCTCGATCCGGACAACATCCTCGACGCCGAGGGCATCAAGAAGATCACCGAACTGACCGCCGAACAGGCGAAGCTTTCCAACCGCATCCAGCGCGACAAGGAGAAGGTCATCAAGCAGCAGGACGTCGAGGCCCGCGAGGCGATCCTCGAACTCGAGCGCCAGCTCGCGGAGACGGAGGCCCGGCAAAAGCGCGAGGTCGAAACCGTGCAGTCCCGCGAGGAAGCCGAGGCCGCCAAGGTCCGCGAGGAGGAACGCCGGAAATCCGAAGCCGCGCGCATCGCCGCGGATGAGGAAATCGCCGTCGCTGAGGAAAACAAATCCCGCCAGGTGCTCGTCGCCCAGCGCAACAAGGAGCGCACCGACGCGGTGGAACTCGAGCGGGTCGAACGCGAGCGCATGATCGAGCAGATCGAACGCGAACGGGTGACCGAGTTGAAGAAAATCGAGGCGGAGAAAGCCGTCGAGCAGCAGCGCAAGGAGATCCAGGAGGTCATCCGCGAGCGCGTGGCCGTGGAAAAAACGGTCGTCGAGGAGCAGCAGCGCATCAAGGACACCGAGGCCTTCGCCACCGCCGAGCGGGACAAGAAAGTCACCGTCACGCAGGCCGAGGCCCACGCTCAGGAAAACCTCATCCAGCAGATCAAGGAAGCCGAGGCCCACAAGCAGGCCGCGCAGTTCAAGGCGGACGAGGAAGCCTACGCCGTCACCACCGCCGCCGAGGCGAAACGCCAGGCCGCGAAGCTCCAGGCCGAGCAGCGCATCATCCTCGCCGAGGCCGAGCAGAGCGCCGCGACCAAGGAGGCCGAAGCCAAGAAGACGCTGGCCGAGGCCATTTCCAAGGAATCCGCCGCCGTGGGCATGGGCGAGGCCGAGGTGCTCCGCGCCAAGGGCGAAGCCGACGCCGAGGCGATCCGCCAGAAGGCCGACGCGATGAAGCTCTTCGAAGAAGCCGGCCAGGATCACGAGGAATTCAAGCTCGAGCTGGAGAAGGACAAGGCGATCGAGCTGGCGCAGATCGACGTCCAGCGCCAGATCGCCGAACAGCAGGCGCTGGTCATCGGCGAGGCGCTCAAGTCGGCGAAGATCGACATCGTCGGGGGCGAGACCCAGTTCTTCGACCGCATCACCCGCGCCATCACCACCGGCAAGGCGGTGGACCGTGCCGTGGCGAACAGCCAGGTGCTCAACGACGTGAAGGAAACGTTCTTCAACGGTGATCCGGAGTATTTCAAATCGCAGCTCGAGAGCTGGATCCAGGACTTCGGCGTCGCCAGCGAAGATATGAAAAACCTCAGCGTCTCCGCCTTGCTCGGCAAGCTGCTGACGGATGCCAAAGGCGAAACCCGCCAGCGCATCGTCAGCCTGCTCGGTGCGGCCGAGCGCTTCGGGCTGGCGGATGCGAAGGCGTCGGCATTGCTGAGCTGAGGCGTTGTTGGCGAACCACGGAATACACGGAAGGCACGGAAAAGTGGCTCTGTTGCTGCAAGACGAAACTCACGCGATCCTCGGGGCTTGCTTTGAGGTCTATCGGGAGAAGGGCTGTGGGTTTCTGGAAGATGTCTATCAGGAGTGCCTGGAGATCGAATTTGGGATTCGAGGCATCCCCTTCGTCACTCGGCAACCACTGATGTTGGAATACAAAGGGCATCGGCTCAGGAAGGCTTACGAACCCGATTTCATCTGCTTCGACTCCGTGGTTCTCGAGATCAAGGCAGCCAAGAACATCGACGACGCCCACCGCGCCCAGCTCATCAACCACCTCCGGGCGACGGGTCACCGCGTCGGTCTCCTCGTGAACTTCGGCCACTACCCGAAGGCTCAACACGAACGCTTCGCCCTCTAATCCAATTTCCGTGCTTTCCGTGTATTCCGTGGTTCTCCTCTTCCGCCAGTTTCCGTGGTTTCCCTGAAATGAACCAAGACCAACAACTCGAAGGCGGCAGCTACGAGGTCATCCGCGCGCGGCTCGACCAGCACGCGGGCGTGC
>CBFGTW010000049.1:0-28440 GCA_965651855.1 uncultured Verrucomicrobiales bacterium | reverse complement strand
GTTGTGCGCCCAAACGACCAGCTTCGCCTCGCCGTGGTCGAAGTGGGAGAGCAGCTCGGCGAGGGTGTCGGTCATGTGTTGGTCGCGCAGGTTCCAGGAGCTGTGCCGGCCGCGGAACATCGAGCGGTAGTAGCGCTCGGCGTTCGCGACGAGGCGGGCGTTCTGTTCGGCGAAGAAAAACTCGTCCTCGGCGAGCTTGCCGTCGCGGCTGACCAGATCGGCATGCCTCCGCTGGATGTCCACGAGCTGGGCGACCACCTCATCCTCGCACGGGTCCGCTCCGCCGCGGGAAGTCGCGTAGCCGTATTCTTGCGGGTCTTTTCCGAAGTGCTCAAAGCATCCGTACCGTGTTCTGGCGGCGCGGGCGGCCTCCGGATCGGCCTTTTCCAGATAGGCCAGCACCGAGTCGATCGAGGCGTGCATGCTGTAGAGGTCCATGCCGAAGATGCCGGCCGGATCGTCCCGCCCGGCGTTCCACTGCTTCAGCCACTCGACGAAGTGCACCATCACCGAATTCCGCCACATCCAAGCGGGGAAGCGGCGGAAGTCGGACAACGCTTCCGCCGCCGAGGCATCCTCCCCGCGGCCGGTGACGTAGCGATGGACCCGCAGCGTGTCCGGCCAATCCGCCTCGAGCGCGAGGATGCGGAATCCCTTCTCCTCGATGAGCCGCCGTGTCAGCCGCTCCCTGATGTCGTAGAAATCGTGCGTCCCGTGGGAAGCTTCTCCGATCAGGACGATCCGCGCGTCGCCGATCCCATCGAGCAGCCCGGCGAAATCCCGCTCGATCGGCCGTGCCGCGCCGGCGACGGCCGCGGCGGCGGATGCGGAGGCACGTCGGTTCATGGGAAAGCTCAGCGGTGCGGCTGCGCGGGCTGCGAAACCTCTTCCAAGGCGTCGCCACTCAGCCTGTCGCGGCCGCACTTCACGGCGATGTCGCCGATCGAGACGATGCCGGTGAGGCGCTTGTCGCGGTCCAGCACCACCAAACGGCGGAGTTGGTTTTTCTTCATCAGCTCGGCCGCCTCCTCCACGTCCTGGTCTTCGAAGCAGTAGACGACGTCCGGAGTCATCACGCGCTCGACGGTCACCTGGGACGGATCGAGTCCTTCGGCGGTGGCGCGAATGGTGATGTCGCGGTCGGTGAGCATGCCTTGGATGCGGTCGCCGTCGCACACCGGGATCATGCCGACGTTGAGGTCGCGCATCGTGCGGGCGGCCACCTGAAGCTTCGTGTCCGGTCGGATCACCTCCGGGTTCTGGGTCATGATTTCCTGAAGTTTCATGGTCATGTCGCGGTTCGATTGGTTTTCGGACCGAAGGGCAGCAGGCGGCATTCCGAAGCCCGTCCGCAGCCTGCGAAGGACGCGCGAAGGGAATCCTGGGCTTCCCGGGAAAGCGGCCGGGATGCAATTTTCGGCATGACGGCCTCAGGCGGATGCAGATTGCATGCGTCGGCCCTTGAGATTGGCGGGAGGCGTGGGATGTTAGACGCCGGATGGCGGGATTTTCCCTACGATCACTGGGCCGCGGTCTCGGCCGCGCGCTGCTGGAGAGCGGCAAGGCCTGGTGGCGGCGGAACCACGGTCGGTCCGCCGCGGCGCTGGCCTTCTTCAGCCTGTTCTCGATGGTGCCGATCCTGATGATCACGACGGGTCTTGCCTCGATGTTGATCGGCGGCGAGCAGGCGCGGCTCGAAGTGCGGCAGACCGCCGAGCTGTTCTTCGACCAAGGGGCGAGCGGTTATCTGGAGGAGTTGCTCAAGGAGCAGCCGACGCCGACGTTCACCGGCGTCTCCTCGGTGTTGAGTTTTTTCGTCCTGTTGTTCGCCGCGTCCAAGGTCGTGGCGGAAATGCGCAACGTGCTGAACGAGATTTTCGGCGTGCGTCCGCGCGAGGGCCGGCGGGCGACGATCATCGCGCTCGTTCTCGGCCGGCTGGTGCCGATTCTCCTGGTGGTCTCGCTCGGCGGGGTGATGGCGGTTTCCGCGATGGCCGATGCGGTGCTGCGTCCGGCCGCCCTCTATCTCGACGGCTATGTGCCGCTGAACCTGAGGCTTTGGGAGATCATGCAGCGCATCCTGTCGGTCGGCCTGATGGTCCTGTTGTTCGCGCTGATCATCCGCTGGTTGCCGGCCTCGCCGCCGCCGTTCAAGGAAGCGGCCGTCGGTGGGGTGCTCGCGGCGGTGTTGATCGTGATCCTGAAAAGCCTGATCGGGATCTACTTCGAGCAAAGCAGCGTGATCACGGCGTACGGCGCGGCGGTGACGCTGGTGGTGATCCTGTTGTGGATCTACTTCACCATCCAGATCTTCTTCCTCGGAGCGGAACTGACGGCCTATCTCGGCCGGTTGCGGCGCGGGGAGGTGGACAATCCGCCGAGGATCGACGCGTCCTGAGGCGTTGGAAATCATTGCCGCGGAAAGTCCGGCTTGCGCAGGATGCGACATGTCATCCGGGATCCGCTTCGCACTGGCTGTCGGTTCGGGAGCGCTGGGGATCCTCGCGTTTCCGCCGTTCGGCGTTTGGCCGCTGGCGGTGGTCGTCTGGATGGCGCTCATGTTCTCCTGTCGCGGAGCCGGATGGCGCGCGGCATGGCTGGGGCTGGCGCACGGCTTGGTCTTTTTCGGTGGCTCGCTGTCTTGGCTGTGGAATCTTTTCGGCCCCCAAGCGGTCGGGCTGTGGCTGTTGCTCGCGCTCTTCACGGCGGGCTCCGCGGCAGCGGTCGGGATGGTGAGCCGACGCTGGCCACACGCTGCTTGGCTCGCCTTGTTCGCCGCTCTCACCTTTGCGGTGGTCGATCATTTCCGCGCCGAGTGGTTCGTCCTCCGCTTTCCTTGGATGACGCCGGGGCTGGCGCTGGGACCGACGTGGATGTCGCCATGGATCGGGGTCTATGGCGCGAGCTTCGTCGTGCTCCTGGCGGGCGGCTTTGTCGCTTTTGGAGGGCGCTGGCAGCGTTCGACTGGAGTGGCGGTGGCGGGCGCGTTGTTGGTGCTCGGGATTTTCAGGCCCCCGCCGGTGGAGGAGCCGGGGGGACCGGTGCCGTTGCTGGCCGTGCAAAGCGAGAACTGCGACTTCCAGACGTATGTCAATCTCACGGAAAAGTCCGGCTTCACCGCCGGCATCGTCCTCTGGCCGGAGTATGCGGCTCCCGGGCTCCGGCACGCGCCGCGCGACATGAACAAGGCACTGGCGATCACGAGGGAACGCGATGCGACCTTGATCCTCGGAACGACTTGGCCAATCGACCGCGACCGACATTACAACGAGGCCCTCACGCTCGAAGCCGGCCAAGAGGCGGGCTCCCATTTCAAGAACCACCCGGTCCACCTGATGGACGACGGCGTGGCGGGGACGGAAGCCAAGCCCGTCACGACGCGCTTCGGCCGGATCGGCACCCCGATCTGCTTCGACTGCGATTACGAGGACACCGTCCGGCGGATGACGGCGGCCGGCGCGGAAATGTTCGCGGTGCCGAGCATGGACGCCGTCCATTGGTCGCGGCGACAGCATCTCCAGCATGCGGAGCTTTTCCGGCATCGGGCGCTCGAGAACGGGCGATGGATGGCCGTGTGCGCGACGTCTGGCCTGACCCAGGTCATCGATCCCCATGGGAATCGCGTGGCGGAACTGCCCTTGATGGAAGACCGCGTGCTGGTCACGGCGATCCACCCGCGAAGCGAAATCACGTTCTACACACGCATCGGCTGGCGGCTGCCGCAGGTGCTCGCCGGCATCTGGTGCGGCGCGATGGTGGTGCTCGTGGTGGCGGCGATCCGAAGCCGGAAAACTCGGCAGGTCAGTCCGCGCTCGGCGGCTTCCTGAGCGACTTTTTCTGCGAGAGCTGGCGCTTGTCGGCGATCGAGCGCTGCTTCGACCGGCGTGAGCGCCGGCGTTTCTGGCGGCGCATCTTTTCGATCGCCTGGGTCTTCGCGGTGGCCTTGCCGTCGCGGATCGCTTCGAGTTGGTCGCAAAGTTCGCGACGCGCCAGAAATCGGTTCATTTCACGCGAGCGGTCCATCTGGCACTTGATAGCGACGCCGCTCGGCAGGTGTTTCAAGAAGACGCAGTTCGACGTCTTGTTGATCTTCTGGCCGCCGGCGCCGGAGCCGCGGACGAATTTTTCCTGCAAATCCGCCTCCGTCACCCCGAGCGAGGCCATCCGCTGCTCGAGCGCGGCCTGCTTTTCGGGAGAGACGGGAGATTGCATGAAGGGGCAAGAAGCCAGAGGCGAGAGGCAGCGATTGCCGGAGCCGAAGGCTCACCCCCTTGGCTCACGCCTCGCGGCCGCAGCACTGCTTGTATTTCTTGCCGGAGCCGCAGGGGCAGGGGGCGTTGCGGCCGGTCGTCTCGATCGAGAAGGACGGCTTGCGCTTGGGCAGGTTGAGCTTGAGCGTGCTGCCTTCCGGCGAGGGGATGGCCGAGGGGTCGAGATTTCCCGAGCTGCCGGAAGAGGCCATGTTGTCGCGGGTGAGCGCGGACTCGCCGCCATGCAGTTGCTGGGGCTTCTCGTGGAGCTGGCGGAGGAAGGCCTCGAGGTTCGCCGCGGAGCGGAAAAGGTTCTGCAGTGCCTCTTCCTGGATGCTGTCCATCAGCGTCACGAACAAGTTGTAGGCCTCGTTCTTGTACTCGATGAGCGGGTCCTTCTGGCCCTGGGCACGCAGGCCGACGCCCTCGCGGAGCGCGTCCATGTTGTAAAGATGCGCCTGCCACTGCTTGTCGATGGCGACGAGAACCATCCGCCGCTCTTCCTGGTCGAGCACTTCCGGTGGCAGCGAGCTGACCCGCGCCTCGTAGGTTTCCTTCACCTTTCCGACGAGGAAATCCGCGATCTGGTCCGGCGAGTGCGTCTCGATGTTCAGCTCCTCGGGAGTCACGCGGACCGGCAGGGTCGAGTTGACCCAGTGGATCAGCTCGTTGTAGTCCGGCGAGTCGGCGTCGCGCTCGGAAAGATATTCCTCCACCTTGCTCGGGATCGTCTTTTCGATGATCTCGGTGACCAGGTCGCGCGGCGTCTCGGTGGTGAGCACCTCGTTGCGGTAGCCGTAGACGACCTCGCGCTGCTTGTTCATCACGTCGTCGAAGTCCAGCACGCGCTTGCGCCACGTGTAGTTGCGCTGCTCGACGCGCTTCTGCGCGGTCTCGACCGAGCGGTTGAGCCACGAGTGCTCGAGCGCTTCGCCTTCCTTCATGCCGAAGCGCTCCATCATCGAAGTCATGCGGTCCGCGGCGGCGAAGTTCCGCATCAGGTCGTCCTCGAAGGAGATGAAGAACTGCGAGCGTCCGGGGTCGCCTTGGCGGGCGCAACGGCCGCGGAGCTGACGGTCGATGCGGCGCGACTCGTGGCGCTCGGTGCCGATGACGAACAGGCCGCCGACTTCCGGCACGCCTTGGCCGAGTTTGATGTCGGTGCCGCGGCCGGCCATGTTCGTGGAAACCGTGACCGAGCCTGGTTGGCCGGCGCGGGCGACGATTTCCGCCTCCTGGGCGTGGAACTTCGCGTTCAGCACCGAGTGCGGAATCTTGGCGCGCTTGAGCATGCGCGCGAGCGTTTCGGAGGACTCGACCGAGGCCGTGCCGACCAAGACGGGTTGGCCTTTGGCGTGCGCTTCCTCGATCTTCTGGATGACGGCGTTGAACTTCTCGCGGCGCGTCTTGAAGACCTGGTCGTTCTCGTCGACGCGCTGGTTCGGCCGGTTCGTCGGGATCGGCAGGACGTCGAGCTTGTAGATGTCGTGAAACTCGGCTGCTTCGGTTTCGGCGGTGCCGGTCATGCCGGCGAGTTTTTCGTAAAGCCGGAAATAGTTCTGGATCGTGATGGTGGCGAAGGTCTGCGTTTCCTTCTCGATGGCGACGCCTTCCTTGGCTTCCACAGCTTGGTGCAGACCGTCCGACCACCGCCGGCCGGGCATTTCGCGGCCGGTGTTTTCATCGACAATGATGACCTTGCCTTCCTTGACGACGTATTGGACGTCCTTTTCGAAGACGCAGTAGGCTTTGAGCAGCTGGGAGATGTTGTGGATTTTCTCCGCCTGGGCGTCCATGCGCACCTGGCACTGCTCCTTGGCGGCGGCCTTCTGTTCGTCGGTCAGGTCGAGATTGGTGTCGATGTCGGCGAACAGCGTGCCGAGGTCCGGCAGGGTGAAGGCTTCCGGATCGCCGGGAGAAAGATACTCGCGGCCCTTCTCCATCAGGTCCGCGTCGTGGCCCTTTTCGTCGATGGTGAAATAGAGCTCTTCCTTGATCGCGAAGAGCTCCTTCTTCTGCGCGTCCTGATAGAACGACAGTTCGGTCTTCTCGAGCAGGCGGCGGATCTCCGGCTCCTCCATCATCCGCATGAGCTGGCGGTTCCGCGGTTGGCCGAGCTTCACTTTGAAGAGCGCGCGGCCGGCGCCGATCGTATCGCCCGAATCGAGCAGGTTCTTCGCCTCCGCGGCGAGGTCGTTGCAAAGCTGCGTCTGGCGCTTCACGAGCTGCTCGACCAGCGGCTTGTATTTGTCGAACTGGTGCGACGACTGGCTCGACGGCCCGGAAATGATCAGCGGCGTGCGGGCTTCATCGATCAGGATGGAGTCCACCTCGTCGATGATCGCGAGGTAGTGGCCGCGCTGGACCTGCTCGTCCTTCGAGGACGCCATGCCGTTGTCGCGGAGATAGTCGAAGCCGAACTCGGCGTTCGTTCCGTAGGTGATGTCCGCGGAGTATTCCTTGCGGCGGTCCCACGGCGGCATCTGGTTCTGGATGCAGCCGACCGTCAGGCCGAGGTAGCGGAAAAGCGCGCCCATCCACTCGGAGTCGCGGCGGGCGAGGTAGTCGTTCACCGTCACGACGTGCACGCCGAGGCCGGTGAGTGCGTTGAGGTAGACCGGCAGGGTGGCGACCAGCGTCTTGCCCTCACCGGTCTGCATTTCCGCGATCATCCCGCGGTGCAGGGCAATGCCGCCGACGAGCTGGACGTCGAAGTGCACCATTTCCCAAGCGAGCGGGTGGCCGTTCACCTCGATGGTCCGGCCGCACATCCGGCGCGCGGCGTTTTTCACCACCGCGTAGGCGTCCGGCAGGATCTGCTCGAGGTATTTCGCCCGTGCGACGCGGAAGTCCGGCTCGATGTCGTGGAAGGCCTCCTTGGCCGCTTCGATCGATTCGGGCGTCGGCTCCACCTTGGCCGGCAGCGAGGAAAACTCGGAGCGCAGCGGCGCGAGGCGCTTGTCGAGCGCGTCGGCCGTGGCCTGCAGTTCTTCCGGCGTCATGCGCAGCACCTGCGGTTTCGGCGGCGCGTCGAGCCCATGGTAGCGGGCGAGGTGGTTTTTCCACTTCGCGGTGAACTCCCGAAGCTTCTCCTCCGGCTCGCGCTGCAGCGCTTCTTCAATTTCGTTGATGCGGGCAACCGTCGGCCGGATCCGGCGCAACTCGCGCTGGTTCTTGCTGCCGACGATTTTCTGGAGGATCCACTTGATCATGGGAAAGATGGGGTTCGGCCGGATGACCCGCCGGGGCGGACGCAATACACCGGGGCCGATAGCGGCGCAAGCGCCGCGGGCCGCCGTGCGGAGCGGGTTTTTCCTAGAGCGTCATCGACTGGAATCCGCCGTCCACGATCAGCTCGATGCCGGTGATGAACGAGCCGGCCTTGCCCGAGGCGAGCAGCAGCGTCGCGCCGATCAATTCCTCGGGATTGCCGAAGCGCGACGACGGCGTCTGGCGCAGGATGTCGAGCACGCGCGACTCGTCGAGCACCTTGCGGTTCTGCTCGGCGGGGAAAAACCCGGGCACCAGCGTGTTGACGCGAATGTCCTTGTCGGCCCACTCGCGGGCGAGGTTGCGGCTCAGGTTGTGCACCGCCGCTTTCGAGGCGGAATAGGTGAACACGCGCGAAAGCGGATTGAGGCCGGAGATCGAGCCGAGGTTGATGATCGAGCCCGGCCGTGCCTCGTCGACGAAATACTGGCCGAAGACCTGGCAGGCGCGGAACACCGCCGCGAGGTTCGTGTCGATGATCTTCTGGAATTCCTCCTCGCTCACTTCGAGAAACGGCGTGGGAGCGTTGACGCCCGCGCCGTTGATCAGGATGTCCACCTTGCCGGACTTCTCGAGCACCGTGTCGAGCAGGTCGTGCAGCGAGTCGCGCGAAGTGACGTCCACGGGAACGAAATAGCCCGAGCCGCCGTGACTCTCGATCTCGGCGAGGCGCTTCTCCGCCTTCTCGGGAATCCGGCCGCCGAGGACCACTTCGACTCCCGCGCGGGCGAGTCCGACGGCCATCGTGCCGCAAAGTTCGCCGGTGCCGCCGATGACGACGGCGGTTTTGCCGGTGAGGTCGAACAAGTCCTTCAGGTATTGCGCGGTCTGCATGCGCGGGATACTCGCGACCGGCAGGGCCGATGCAAAGGGGTTTTTTGGGGTGCTTGCAGGCGGTGATTGTCACCCCGGCGCGGGGCCGCCAACCTCGGGCGTGGCTTGGGATGGCAAGGTCGCGTGGATGGAAACGGCGGACCCCCGGAGGCGGTGGCTCGCGGGCATTTCCGGCGGCGCGGATTCCGTCGCGCTGCTGCACCTGCTGGTCGCGGCGGGTTTCCGGAATTTGGTTGTCTGCCACCTCGACCACCGCCTGCGTGGCCGCGAATCCACGGCGGATGCCACCTTCGTGAAACGCCTCACGCAAAACCTCGGCCTGCCGTGCGAGATGGGTCGCGCCGACGTGGCCTCGCTCGCGGAGAAAACCGGCACGTCAGTGGAAACCGCCGCTCGCGAGGCCCGGCACGCGTTCTTCCGCGATTGCGCGAAGCGCCACCGCTGCCCGCGCGTCGTTCTCGCGCACCACGCCGACGACCAGGCCGAGACCGTGCTCTGGAACCTCCTCCGCGGCGCGCGCGGCGCGAAAGGCATGCGCGTGGTGCAGTCGCTCGGCCCGTTGGAAATCCACCGACCGCTGCTCGGCGTCCGCCGCGAGGATCTCCGCGGGTGGCTCGCCGCGCGGAAGCTCCGCTGGCGCGAGGACGCCAGCAACGCGGAGCCCGTCTTCACCCGCAACCGCCTGCGCCACGAAGCCCTGCCGCTGTTCGCGGAAATCGCCGGCCGGGATGTGATCCCGCAGCTCTGCCGCGCGGCGGAGGCGACGGACGAGCTGGAAGCCATCGCCTCCTGGGCCGTCGCGCACGCCGATGTTCTCGATCCGCAGGGTCGCCTGCATTTGCCCGCGCTGCGGAATCTTCCGCCGTCCCTGCAAACCGCCGTCATCCACGACTACCTGCGGCGTCAGGAAATCCCGGACATCGACCGCCGCCTGATCGAAAACGCACTGCGTCTGCTCAATCCCGCCGCGCCGCCAGCCGTGAACCTTCCGGGCGGGAAATCACTGCGCCGCCGTGCCGGCCGCCTGCTCGTCGAGTGACCACGACTGCGGCCGCCCGCCGCCCGGCCAGATCATCTCGAAGCCGTTTTCGGCCGCCACCGCCTGCCGCGCCAGCCCATCCGCGCTGATCGCGCGCCAGATGTCGATTTCTCCGCCGCAGGCCTCGATCGTCTGCGCGCTCCAGATGTTGCAAATACGAGGAAAGTAGTAGCTCGAGCGGCCTTCGAGCATCACGCCCTCGCCCCAGCTCGACGGGGCGACGACCACCGGCCGGCCGCTTCCGTCCTTCACCGTGCAGTGGTTCAGGAACGCCGCCAGCCGCGGGCCGTGCTCGCGCGCCACGAGCTTCCGCCAAATCCGCTGGTCCGGCAGGACCTCCGCCACGTCCCAATCGACCGGAATCAACTCCATCACCGACGGCGAAGGCATGAACATCGCCCGCACGATCTGCAGTGGCCCGAGCGGTTCCTTCTGCAGGTAGGCCGTGCGGTCGCCCCAGCTCAGGTTCACGTGGCGCGGGCTGCCGAAGTTTTCCGGCGGGACGAATCCGGACTCCAGCAGCCAGTCGTAGGGGAAAATCATCCCCGTGTGCAGGCGGTCGGCCGTCAGCCAGACAAGCACGTCGGGATCCCGCGTGTCATCCGCGCGGGAAATCACCGGCGTTTCCGCGTCGTTGGCTACCTCCACGCGACGCGCGATTTCCGGCTCCGGCAGACGGATCGCGCACGAGCAGAGGGCGAATGCCGCGAAGGCGACCGCGGCTTCAGTCGGCCAGGAACGAGCAGACATACTCGCAGATGCCTTCCGCGACGCGGATGGTGAACCCGCTGTTTCCCGGAACGTCGAAGTGCGTTCCGGCGGCGTAGGCTTTCGTCTCCGGGCTGCCGTCGAGGACGACCTCGCAGGCGCCGGCGACAATCTCCATGCGCTCCGGCGCGGCGGTGCCGAAGTGGTATTCGCCCGGATAGATCAGGCCGAGCGTCTTCTTCGAGCCGTCCGCGAAGTGGACGCTGTGGGAAACGACGCGGCCGTCGAAGTAAACGTTGGCCTTGGCGTCGACGGTGACATTGGAGAACGAAGTCATGGTATCGGGAAACGGTCAGCTCGTTGGCAGGTCGCCGGCTTTCCACGCATCCCAGCCGCCCTCGAGGACGGCCACGTTGTGCCCGCGCTGCGCGAGACGCTCTGCGACTTCGCGGGCGTCCGGGCAAGCAAGATCCGTGCAGTAGAGCACGACCGGCTTGCCCGCCTCCGCCGCGGCGCGGATCTCCGCTTCGCGGGCGGCGAGGTTTTTCTCGAAATCCGCCTTCGGCCAACTGATCGCGCCGGGGATGTGGCCGAAGGCGTGGACGAAGGCCGGGCGGACGTCGTAGATGAGTGCGGTGCCGGCTTGTTGGCGCTGGAACAAGTTGCCGAGCGGCATCCGCGTCACCCGGCCGCGCCGCGGTTCCTCGGGTGGCGCGGGCTCAGGCGGCGGCGCGGCCTTTTTCTTCCGCGCCTGCACCGCCGCGGGCTGGTTTTCCGGCGCGAACGGCGTGGGCTGCGGGTCCGCGCAGGACGCGAGGCCCAGCGCGAAAACCCAAACCGCCAGCTTGTCCGCGCGCGGAATCACTGGATTTCGATCAACTCGACGTCGAACACGAGCATGCCGCCCGGTCGGCCGCCGCCGGGATTTTCGCCGTAGGCGAGCTTCGCCGGAATCCAGAAGCGGCGCTTCTCGCCCGCGACCATGAGCTGCACGCCCTCGGTCCAGCCGGGAATCACCTGGTTGAGCGGAAAGGCGATCGGCTCGCCGCGGGCCACGGAGCTGTCGAACATTTTACCGTCGGTCGTCCAGCCGGTGTAGTGGACGAGCACTTGGTCCGTCGCCTTCGGGTGGGTGGTGCCTTCGCCCTTCTCGAGCACTTTGGAAACGAGACCGGATTCGGTTTTCTCGGCGTCCGCGGGCGGTGCGGCCACGTCTTCCGGCACGGGCGGCGGCTTGGGCATCTCCTTGATGTCGAGCAGCTCGACATCGAAAACCAACATTCCGCCGGGGCGTCCGCCGCCGGGGTTTTCGCCGTAGGCGAGCTCCGCCGGAATCCAGAAGCGGCGCTTCTCGCCCTCGACCATGAGCTGCACGCCCTCCGTCCAGCCGGGGATCACGCGGTCGAGCGGGAATTGCGCGGGCTGGCCGCGCCGCACCGAGCTGTCGAAGAGTTTGCCGTCCGTCGTCCAGCCGGAGTAATGCACGGTCACCACGTCGGTGGGGCCCGGTTTCGTGGCTCCTTCGCCTTTTTCGAGGATACGCGAGGCCAAACCGGACTCGGTCTTCTCGGCTTCGGCGGGCGGGGCTTTCACATCGGCGGGTGCTTCTGGCATGTCATCCTGGGCGCGGGCGGTGAGGCTGAGAGCGACCGCAAGCCCGGCCGCGTGCGGGATCAGACGACGCCATGATTTCATTGTGAAATGCATGCCGCAGCGTCCGCCGCCCGGCGCAGGGTGTCAACTCCGGTCCCGGAGCGACGGCGTCAGCGGTTCGGCACCCGGGGGGCCATCACCGTCGGCTCGTTGCAATACGGGCAGCGGAAGTGGCCGCGCGCGATCACGGAGACGGCCGCCATCAGCCGGTAGCTGCCGAAGAGACGGCGGGAATTCCGGTGCTTCGAGCACGCCTTGTTCGCCAGCGAGGGCGTCATGCACAGCGGACAGCGCGCCTTCGCCGCGACGATGAACTGGAAGATGGCCACGATCAGCGCCCCGCCGCCGAGGGCCGCGCCAATCAGCGCCAGATCCCGGTCGTGAATGAAAACCGAGTAGCCGAGCACGGCGATCGCGGCGGGCGCGAGCAGCCAGGCGATGACCAGCAGCAGGGCGGCGAGGCGGAAGCGGACGACGGCGGAGGTGGACGGGAGTCGATGCATTGGATTCTTTGCGCGCGCTCCTTGGTCCGGAGATATGGGATCGCCAGATAAGCCGTGCCGCGGACGGGTGAAATTAGGTTGCGCCCGACCCGCGTCAACGGAGATTTGACAAGGATTCGCCGACCCCAGATTAACCCGCTGGCATTCCGGGAGTTTCGCTCCAAGGAAGCATCACCTGCGACTCCTGGCGCGGCGTGCGCTTCGGCGGCCGGGCGAGGATCGCGTCGATGCGCGTGAGCAGCTCGAGCGTCGGTGGCTCCTCGTTTTCCGAGAGGTCCAGCAGCCGTCCGCGCCATTCGCCGGGCGTGCCACCCTGCTCCCGCGCGAGGATGAGAGCCACCTGCGAAAGCCGGCCGCTCACGGCGAACTGCCGGCGCGTCCGCCGCAGCCACGCCTCGAAGTACGGGCGCTCGGCCTTTGCGGTGAACATGGCACGGATCATCCCTGCGGCGCGGCGCAGGTCAAGTCAGCGCTTCCGCCGCCGGCCGCGGTAGCTCGCCGGTTCCGCCGTCTGACGCGCCGCCGGCCGCTCGTCCTTCAGCGCGGCGATCTGGTCGCGCAAGTGGGCCGCGCGCTCGAATTCGAGACGCGAGGAAGCCTCGCGCATTTCCTCCTCGAGCTCCGCGATCACGCGCAGCTTGTCGTAGGTTATCACGTCTTCCGCGACCATCGAGGCGTTCAGGCGGTTCGCGTTTTCCCGTTCCTTTTCGTAAGTGTGGAGGCTCTGCTGCAGTGCGCGCTTCACGCTTTGTGGCGTGATCCCGTGCGCCTCGTTGTAGTCCTGCTGGCGGCTGCGGCGGTATTCCGTGACATCGATCAGCCGCTGGATGGAATCCGTGACGTTGTCGCAGAACAACACGCACTCGCCGCCGATGTGGCGCGCGGCGCGGCCGGCCGTCTGGATCAGCGAAGTCTCGTTGCGCAGGAAGCCTTCCTTGTCCGCGTCGAGGATGCAGACGAGGGAAACTTCCGGCAGGTCGAGGCCTTCGCGCAGCAGGTTGATGCCGACCAGCACGTCGATGGTCGCCGCGCGGAGCTGGCGCAGGATTTCCACGCGCTCGACCGCATCGATGTCCGCGTGGATATATCTCACTTTCAGGCCGGTCCCCTGGAGATATTCGCTCAAGTCTTCCGCGGTCTTCTTCGTCAAGGTGGTGACCAGCACGCGCTCGCCGCGCTCGACCCGCTGGCGGCACAGCTCGATGGTCTCGTCGATCTGGCCCTTGAGCGGCCGGAGCGAAAGCACCGGATCGAGCAGCCCGGTCGGACGGATGATCTGCTCGACCACGAGCGGCGTCCCGCGTCTCGAAACATCGAAGGCTTCGACCGGCTCGTCGTTGCCGCTCGGCTTCACTCGCAGCTTCTTCAGATCGATGTGCGTGAACCCGCGGTCGTCGCCGCGCGGTTTCACCGGAATCCAGCCCTTGTTTTCCGGTCGCGAGTTGACGATCTCGAACGGCCCCGGAGTCGCGGAAACATACACCCGCTGCTGGGTCATCTGCATGAACTCGTCGAAGCGCAGCGGGCGGTTGTCGAGCGCGCTCGGCAGGCGGAAGCCGTGGTCGACCAGCACGGTTTTCCGGCTACGGTCTCCCTCGTACATCGCGCCGATCTGTGGGATTGTCGCGTGGCTTTCGTCGATCAGCAGCAGGAAATCGCGCGGGAAGAAATCCAGCAGGGTATGTGGCCGTGCGCCCGGCTCCCGGCCCGTGAGGTGACGCGAGTAGTTCTCAATCCCTTGGCAAAATCCCATCTCGCGCATCATCTCGAGATCGTAATCGGTCCGCATCCGCAGCCGCTGGGCCTCGATCAGCTTGCCCTCCTTCTCGAACTCCGCCACCCGCGCGTCGAGTTCCTTGCGGATCTCCACGGTCGCCCGCTTCATCTTGTCGCCGGGCGTGACGAACTGCTTCGCGGGAAAGAACGTGTGGTTCTCGAGCCGGTCGATCGTCGCGCCGGTCAGCGCGTTCACGCTGGTGATGCGTTCGACTTCGTCGTCGAAGAACTCCACACGGATCGCCGTCTCGTCGAGATAGGCCGGGTGGATCTCCACCACATCGCCGCGCACCCGGAATTTCCCGCGGCCGAAGGCGATGTCGTTGCGCTCGAACAGCATGCCGACGAGCGAATTGAGGAACTCGTCGCGGCCGAGCTTTTGCCCGGTCCAGACCGGGAGCATCATGCCCTGGTAGTCCTCCGGCGAGCCCAAGCCGTAGATGCACGACACGGAGGCCACCACGATCGTGTCCTCGCGGGTGAGCAGCGAGCCCATCGTGCTCAGCCGCAGCCGCTCGATCTCGTCGTTGATCGACGAATCCTTCTCGATATAGGTGTCGCTCCGCGGGATGTAGGCCTCGGGTTGGTAATAATCGAAGTAGGAAACGAAATACTCGACCGCGTTGTGCGGGAAGAAGTTCTTGAACTCCGAGTAAAGCTGCGCGGCGAGCGTCTTGTTGTGGCTCATCACCAGCGCCGGCCGGCCGTGGCGCTGGATCAGGTTCGCCATCGTGAAGGTTTTCCCCGACCCGGTGACCCCGAGCAGCGTCTGGTGCGGATTGCCCGCGGCGAGCGACTTCGACAGCTTGCCGATCGCCTGGGCCTGGTCCCCGCGCGGGTCGTAGTCGCTGACGAGCTTGAATGCCATCCGCCGGAGGCGTAACCGTGGGAGCGGCCCGGCGCAAGAGGCGAGGGCGCGCGAGAAAAACGCGCGGTTCCCCGCGTAGAATCCCAGCTCATGAAAACCGCCCTCGTTGTTCCCTTTCTTGTTTCCGCCGCCTTCGCCGCCGATCCGGTTCCGCTTTTCAACGGCAAGGACCTCTCGGGCTGGACCGCCGATGTTCCCGCGGCCGATGGAAAGCCCGATGCGCCGCCAAGCTTCGTGGTGCGCGAGGGAGTGCTCGTCAGCCTCGGAAAGCCCGAAGGGCATCTCGTGACCGACGAGGTGTTCGAGGACTACAAGCTCGAGGTGGAATACCGGTTTCCGAAGGAAGGCGGGAACTGCGGCGTGCTCGTCCACGCTTCCGAGCCGCGGATGCTTTACGGGATGTTCCCGAAATCCATCGAGGTGCAGATGATGTCCGGAAACGCCGGCGATTTCTGGTGCATCGGCGAGAACATCGAGGTGCCGGACATGGAAACACGCCGGCCGCGCAACGACGGGCAGCAATTCGGCGGCGGACCGAACGACGCCCGCCGCATCCTGAATCTGACAGATGATTCGGAGAAGCCGCTCGGCGAATGGAACACCATGACGATCGAGTGCCGCGGCGACGAGGTGATCGTCCACGTAAACGGCGATCTCGTGAACCATGGCACGAATTCGACGGCGAAGAAGGGCAAGATCGCCCTGCAAGCCGAAGGCACGGAAGTGGAGTTCCGGAAGGTCGAGCTCACGAAACTCGACGAATGAACGCGCGCTTGGCCACGTGGGTATTGTGCCTTTTGCCGCTCGCCGGGCTGCGCGCGGAGGCCGGCGGCGACCTCGTCGAATCCGCGAGAAAGCAAGTCGGCGTCACGCTCGCCTACGATCCCGCCTACGTCGCCATCGACTATCCCGGTGGCGACGTTCCCCGCGAACGCGGCGTTTGCACGGACGTGGTGGTGCGCGCGCTCCGGGACGCGCACCACGTGGATCTCCAGAAGCTCGTCCACGAGGACATGAAGGCGCACTTTTCCGCCTACCCGCAGCGCTGGGGCCTGAAGCGTCCGGACAGGAACATCGACCACCGCCGCGTGCCGAACCTCCAGGTCTTCTTCCAGCGCCGGCTCGGCGCCATCCCGCTCGCCGCGGAACCCGATCCCGGCGCCTTCCTCCCCGGCGACATCGTCACCTGTACGGTGCCGCCGAACCTGCCGCACATCATGATCGTCAGTGACCGCAAGACCGCGGACGGCGTGCCGCTCGTCATCCACAACATCGGGCGCGGCGCGCGGGAGGAACCGGTGCTTTTCAGCTTCCCGCTCACCGGCCACTACCGCTGGAAATAGCGGCCCGTGGCCCGGCGGCAGCAGGTTGTCCGACAATTTCCGCCTTGGAAACCTTCGCCCGCGCGCGTGAGATCCGGCGCATGGCCTACCTCGACGACGACTTCCTGCTCCACTCGCCGACCGCGCGCCGGCTTTTCCACGAAGTGGCGAAGGATCAGCCGATCATCGACTACCACTGCCACCTGCCGCCCCGCGAGATCGCGACGAACCACCGCTGGCCAAACCTCGCCGACCTCTGGCTCGGCGGCGACCACTACAAGTGGCGGCTCCTCCGCGCCAATGGCATCGATGAAAACCGCGTCACCGGCGACGCGCCGCCGCGCGAGAAGTTCCAGGCCTGGGCGGAAACCGTGCCCTACACGCTGCGCAATCCGATCCACCACTGGACGCACCTCGAGCTGCGGCGCTACTTCGGCATCGACCTGCTGCTTTCCCCGGAAACGGCGGACGAGATCTGGGATCGAGCGAACGAACGCCTCGCGGAGCCGGATTTCTGCACCCACGGACTGCTGAAGAAATTCGACGTCCGGATGGTCGGCACCACCGACGACCCGGCCGATCCGCTCGACGACCACCGGGCGATCGCGGAGTCGGACCTGCCGACGAAGGTCCTCCCCACCTTCCGCCCGGACAAGGCGCTGCAGGTCGATCGGCCGGACGCGCTGCGCGCTTGGATCGACAAGCTCGGGCAGACCGCGGACATGTCGATCCACAGGCTTTCCGACCTGCTCGCGGCGCTGCAGAAGCGTCATGACGACTTCCACGTGGCCGGCGGCCGGCTCTCGGACCACGGCCTCGACCGCTGCCCGGCGCTGCCGTGCTCGGATGCCCAGGCGGCGACGATTTTCGAAAACGCCCTCGCCGGGAAGGCCGCGAGCGCCGACGACAAGGAACGCTTCACGTTTTATCTCATGGTCTTCTTCGGCCAGCTCGACGCCGCGCGCGGCTGGACCAAGCAGCTCCACCTCGGTCCGTTCCGGAACACGAACCGCGCGATGGCCGCGAAACTCGGGCCGGACGCCGGCTTCGACACCATCGGCGACACCCGCCAGGGCGCGGCGCTCGTCGCCTATCTCGATGCGCTCGCCGCCGCCGGCGCGCTGCCGAAGATCGTCCTCTACAATATCAACCCGAGCGACAACTACCTCTTCGCCGCCATGACCGGCGCGTTCCAGGACGGCACCGTCCCGGGCAAGATCCAGTTCGGCTCCGGCTGGTGGTTCGCCGACCAGAAGGACGGCATGGAACTGCAGCTCAACGCGCTCTCCGCGACCGGATTGTTGTCGCGCTTCGTTGGCATGCTCACCGATTCGCGCTCGTTCCTCTCGTTCCCGCGGCACGAATACTTCCGCCGGATTCTCTGCAATCTCATCGGCGGCGAAGCGGATCGGGGCGAGCTTCCCGACGACTTCGACATGCTCGCGAAGCTGGTGCGCGACGTCTGCTTTGGCAATGCGAGCCGGCATTTCGGAATCAATCTCTGAGCCGACGGCAGGCTTGCCTTCCGCCGCGAAATCGCGGAGCTTTTCGATTGATGAAAGGCGACGTGATCGAGGTCTTCGGAGACACCTTCGCGTGGGTGTTCGGCAAGGCATTCCTGTTCTTCGTGGCGGTGGTCACGGGTATCGGGATCGGAGTGGCCTCGATCGCGGCATCGTCGCTGCTCGGCACGGGATCCGCGCCCGTTGTTTCGTTCGCGGACGGAAGGCTGGTGTATGTCATCGGATGCATCGTGCCGGCGCTGTTCGCCGTGATTTTCGCCGGCATGTGGTTTGTTCGCTCGGATGAGGCCGGCTGGCTCGCGTGGAGCGGCTTGGCGGCGGCGCAAGCCGCGCTGCTCGGGGCCGCCTACAGCACGATTTTCCGGCCGGGGCTGGCCGCGCTCGCGACGCTCTGGGGGTTGCTGGTGGTCTGCAGCGCGATGCTGGCGGTCGCCCTCTGGTGCTGGCAGATCTGGAGGACCAACCGTTGGGCCGCCGAGCTGGCGATGTTGCAAGCGGAGAACCAGCGGCGGCGGGCCGAGTTGAAAGAAAAATTCGGCACCGAATCCGCCGGGGCGGACGAGCTGGGCATCGACGGGTGAGCTGCGCGCCCGCGCGATGAATCCGCTCGACAGGCGCGGTGGCACGATTTGACATGACAAGCGTCATGATCCGCATCGCCGCCACCGCTGTCATGCTCGGCTTCGCGCTGCCCGCTTCGGCCCAATCCGAGAAGGCCCCGGCCAGGCAGCCGGTGAGTCTGGACGGGCTCCTGTTCGAGGGCAATCCATGGGAGCGGACGCTCGAGGAACTGAAAGACGCGGGCCCGGAGGTCTCGCCGGAGGAGGCCAAGCTGCGTGAAAAACTGCTGAAAGGCGGAGCCGGTGCCGGCGCGAGATCCAGCCACGGCTTCGATTGGTTGTCCGGCGCGAAAAACGGCGTGCGGGCAAATCCGAAGATCTGCTCGCTCTTCGGCCAGGAACTGGGAGAAGTGGTCTTCCGCGGAGTCGACGGGGTGTTCAACGAAGGGTCGGTGTCGGTCTACAACCGCGGCGACGACGGCGAGATTTCCATCAGCGAATTCGAACGCCGGATGGCCGAGTGGAAAACCCTGCTCGATGCGAAGCTCGCGGTGCGGGCCGAGTCGCGCGACAGCCGCGGCGCCGTCCAGACCCAAGGCTGGATGTGGCGCAAGGACCAGACCGCCGTGCTCCTCGAGGGCAGCGTGAACCGGTCGGAAAAGCGCGCGGAATTCATCCGTCTACGGCTCGCCCCCCTCGGCACCACCCGGGGCTCGGTCGGCGGCGGAACCGTCCGACGCGGCACGCTCTCCGAGAACGTCACACGGAACGATGACGGCTACACCTTGATCGACACCATTCCGATGGTCGATCAAGGCCAGAAGGGCTACTGCGTGGTGGCCACCGTCGAGCGCGTGGCGCGTTACTTCGGCGCGAACGTCGACCAGCACGAACTCGCGCAGATCGCCAACACCGGCGATCACGGCACCAGCGGCTCGGACATGGAGAAGGCCTTCCAACGCGTGACCGGCAAGATCCACGTCCGGACGCTCAAGCACATCGAATACAGCGAGCGCCAGCTCGACCGCGACATCTCCGGCTACAACCGCGCGGCGCGGAAAGCGGGCGTGCGGACCTACGATTACGATCCCAAGGACTACAACATCGACCCGCGCCATTTCTGGTCGCGCGCCCACAAGGAGACGTTCCGCGACATGAAGGCCGAGCAGGGGATGGCGGCGCACTTCAACCGCAAGATCAAGGAATACGTGGACCAAGGCATCCCGCTGTGCTGGACGCTCTACCTCGGGATGTTTCCCGAAAAAGGCCTGCCGCAATCCTTCGGCGGCCACATGCGGCTGATCATCGGCTACAACTACGACGGCGAGGTGCCAATGATCTGCTACACCGATTCCTGGGGCGCGGGCCACGAGAAGAAATACATGCGGGCCGACGAGGCTTGGTGCATGACGATGGCGCTCTACTCGATGGTGCCGAACCGCTGAAGCGGCGATGCAAGTTTCCCTGCGTCCGCCGCGTCTCCGCGTCATGCTTCGCTCCGCTTTCCTCGCGCTTCTCGTTTCCGCCGTTCCCGCGCCGGCCCTGACCGTTTTCATCGGCACCGGCGGTGGCGAGGCGAAGGGAATCTACCGCACGAATTTCGACCCGGAATCCGGAGCGCTGGAAAACCCGGTGCTCGCCGCGGAATACCCGGCGCCGGGGTTTCTCGCGCTCCATCCGGAAAAGCCGGTGCTCTACGCCGTCGGCCGGCCGGAGAAACCGACTCCGGATGGCTTCGGCACGCTCGCCGCGTTCACGATCGGCGAGGACGATGCCCTGACCTTTTTCGGCGAATCGTCCTCCGCCGGGAAAAACCCGTGCCACCTCGCGGTCGATGCCGCCGGCCGGACCGTGGCGATTGCCAACTACAGCGATGGCTCGATCTCGACGGTCCGCCTCGGCGAAGACGGTTCGCCGGAGAAGCCGGTGAGCGTTATCCGCAACGAAGGCCGCGGCCCGAACGAGCGCCGCCAGGAAGGCCCGTATGCCCACGGCGTGTATTTCGATTCCGCCAACGCCCGGCTGTTCGTGCCGGATCTCGGCCTGGACCAGGTGTTGGTCTACCGCTTCGACGCCGGCAGCTCGGAGATTTCCGCCGCCGAGCCTCTCGCCACCGCACCCGGAGCCGGGCCGCGGCACATGGCGTTCTCGCCCGACGAGCGGCACGCCTACGTCATCAACGAGCTCGACAACACCGTGCTCGTCGCCAGCCATCAGGACGGGAAATTCGAGACGATCCAGACGGCCGGCACGTTGCCGAGCGACTTTACCGGCGAGAACACCACCGCCGAGATCGAGGTGCATCCGGACGGTCGCTTCGTCTACGCCTCGAACCGTGGGCACGACTCGATCGTCGTCTTCCGCCGCGATCCGGAATCCGGCCGGCTCGAGCTCGTCCAGCACGCGCCCTGCGCCGGCAAGACACCGCGGCATTTCAAGATCGCCCCGGGCGGCCGCTGGTTGCTCTGCGCCCACCAGAACAGCCACACGATCAGCTCGCACCCGCTCGATCCGGAGACGGGAAAACTCGGCGCGGCGGTTTCCACGGTGGAAGCGCCCAATCCGATCTGCATTTTGTTCCGCGGCGGGAACTAGCGATCTTCCGCCTTCGCCGCCGGATTTTCCCGGTGCCGGGCGGCTGGACAAACCGGGCGGGGTCTGGCATCCATCCGCGCCCATGTCCGAATTGCCGAAAGCCTACGAACCCCAGGCGGTGGAAGCCAAGTGGTACGCCGCCTGGCTCGACGGGAAATGCTTCGAGGCCGATCCTTCGTCGGAGAAGGAAAGCTACTCGATCGTCATCCCGCCGCCGAACGTCACCGGCATCCTGCACCTCGGGCACGTCCTGAACAATACGCTCCAGGACATCCTCGCCCGCCGCGCGCGGCAGGATGGGAAAGAAGTCCTTTGGCTCCCGGGCACCGACCACGCCGGCATCGCCACCCAGGCGAAGGTCGAGCGCGAGCTCCGCGAAAAGGAGGGGAAAACCCGTCGCGACCTCGGCCGCGAGGCATTTCTCGACCGGGTCTGGGATTTCAAGAATGAGCATGGCGACATCATCATCAAGCAGCTCAAGCGCCTCGGTTGCTCGTGCGACTGGAGCCGCGAGCGTTTCACGATGGACGAGGCCTACACGAAGTGGGTCAGCCACGTGTTCGTCGAGCTCTTCAAGCAAGGCCTGATCTATCGCGGCAAGCGGATGGTGAACTGGTGCCCGGTCTCGCTCACCGCGCTGTCCGACGAAGAGGTCATCATGACCCCGCAGCGGTCGAAGCTTTACACGATGAAATACGAACTCGCCGACGCACCGGGCGAGTTTCTCGAAATCTCGACGACCCGCCCGGAAACGCTCATGGGCGACGTGGCGGTGGCGGTGAATCCCAAGGATCCGAGATATGCGAAATATGTCGGCCGGAAGGTAAAGCGGCCGTTCCCGCACGCGGAAATTCCCGTGATCGCGGACGAGCACGTGGACATCGAGTTCGGCACCGGAGCGCTGAAAATCACGCCGGCGCACGACAAGGCGGACTTCGAGATCGGCCTGAAGCACAACCTCGAGATCATCGACACGCTCCACCCCGACGGCCGGATCCACTGCCCGGATTGCCCGGATCTCGACGGTCTCGACCGCTTCGTCGCGCGGAAAAGGGCAGCCGCGAAGCTCGAGGAGATGGGGCTGCTCATCAAGGTCGAGGAATACGAAAACAACGTCGGTTTCTCCGAGCGTGCGAACGTCCCGATCGAGCCGCGCATCTCGATGCAGTGGTTCCTCAAGTATCCCTGCGTGAAGGAGGCGGCGGACGCCGTCGCAAATGGAGATATCAAGTTCCGGCCCGAGCGCTGGGCGAAGACCTATGCCCACTGGATGGAAAACCTCCAGGATTGGTGCATCAGCCGCCAGCTCTGGTGGGGGCACCAGATTCCGGTGTGGTATCGGAAGGACAAGCTGGACTCGCTCAAGAACGCGGAGTCGCTCGACATGCAGGACCTTTCCGCCGGCGATATCCACGTCGGCATCGAGCCGCCGGCCGACGAGCCGAACTGGGTGCGCGACGAGGACGTGATGGATACCTGGTTTTCCTCTTGGCTGTGGCCGTTCGCGACCATGGCGGATGTCGGCGAGGAAACCGACACGCTGAAGAAGTTCTATCCGACCACCGATCTCGTCACGGGTCCGGATATCATCTTTTTCTGGGTCGCCCGGATGATCATGGCGGGCTTCCGCTTCCGCGGCGAGCTGCCGTTCCGGAATGTCTATTTCACCGCCATCATCCGAGATCTGCAGGGCCGCAAGATGAGCAAATCGCTCGGCAATTCGCCCGATCCGATCGACTTGATGGACAAGTACGGCGCCGACGGCCTGCGCTTCGGGCTGATGCGGATCGCGCCGGTCGGCAGCGACGTGCGCTTCGACGAGGTCCAGATCGAGGAAGGCCGGAACTTCGCCAACAAGCTCTACAATGCCTGCCGCCTGCGCCAGATGGCGGGCGACGCGGAATTGCCGGAAAACGAGGACGCGGATGACGATGAGGACTTCGAAACGGTCGGCATGGCCCGCTGTTTCCACATCGATATCATGGCGAAGCTCGACGAGCTGGCCGCCGATCTCGAGCGGGCGTTCGGCGAGTATCGCTTCGGCGAGATCGCCCAGCGGCTCTATGAATTCCTCTGGGCGGAGTTCTGCGACCGCTTCCTGGAAGCGGTGAAGGGCGACCTGCGCGAGTCCGCCACCCCGGAAGCGCGGGCGGTGACGCTCGCGGTTTTCGACGCGGTGATGAGCCGTTACTTGCAGCTCCTGCATCCTTACATGCCGCATCTCACGGAGGAGCTTTCGGCGCGAATGAACTACCTCGAAGAAGGGCAGTTCCTCATGAGCGCCGAGCTGCCGGACGAACCGCTGCTCGCAGGGCTCGCCGCGGAAGACATCGCCGCGGAACAAGCGAAGGCGGCCGCCGTCTACGAAGCCGCCGGTCGCATCCGGAATCTCAAGGCGGAATACAACGTCGCCACCCGCCGCGACGTGCGGCTTGTCATCAAGGACGCGCCGGAATGGGCGGCGGGCGAGAAGGATGTGCTCGCGCTGCTTTGCGGAGCGGGGGAGATCGCGCTGGATTCCACCTACGAAGCCCCCAAAGGCACGCCGGTCGCGCTCACGGATGTCGGCGAGGTTTACCTGCCGCTCGAGGGCCTGATCGACGTCGAGGCCGAGCGGGTCCGCCTTTCCAAGGAAATCGCGAAGATCGAGAAGGAGGTCGCCAAGAGCGAGGGCAAGCTCGGCAACGCCAGTTTCGTGGATCGCGCGCCGGCGGAAGTCGTTGAGCAGGAACGTCAGCGGCTCGAGGAGTGGCGCGCGAAGCTCGGCCAGCTCCGGGAGATGCTCGAAGGCTTGGACTGACGGCTTGCCAGATTGTCCGCCGTCTTTAGCTTTTGCGAGCCCGCAGCGATGACCGACCTCAGCAGCATTCCCGGCCTCGGCAAATCCTCGCAGGAGCTGCTGGATGCGGCCGGTTTCGATGATCTCGAATCGCTTGCCGGCGCCTCGGCCGAAGAGCTGACGCGCGAGTTGGCCCGGGCCAACGACGTCCTCAAGATCGCCAAGCGCCCACCCGCGCGGGCGAACGTCGAGAAATGGATCCGCGCCGCCCGCGAAGCTCTCGGCGAGCCGGAATCCGTGGAGGAAACGCCGGCCGAGCCGGTGAACCACGAACGGAATCCCGAGGTGGCCGCGATGCTCGCGGGCGCGCCTTTCGCCATTCCGCTGCCGGCGCGCCACCTCGTCGAGAAGCGCCTCGCCGTTTCCGAGATCCCGCCCGCGGTGCTGCTCAACGAATACGTCGGCGATCTCGACGTGCGCGTGACCGACCGCGCCGCATCCGGCCGCCGGCAGTCGAGCCCCGCCGTGGGTTACGTCCAGCTTGGAGAGGCGACGCCCCAGCGCCTGGAGATCGACACCGCGCGCATGAAGAGCACGGACGAATTTCTCGCCGCCTCGACTCCGCGCCGTCCGGCGCCCGCTCCAGCGGAGAAGCGCGACGACCGCGTGACTCTCCTCCGGGCGCCGCGCGAGGAGACGAACCGCGGCAAGGATCCGAACTCGCGCCGTTACATCCGCGGGGTGCTCCACACCCACCCGCACAGCCTGTCGTTTGGCGCCGTCATCACCTTGCTGCTGATGGTGGTGCTCCCGGTGGCGATCGCCTCCGGCGTCTTGCTGCTGCTTTCCGACCTGATGCCGGAGACGTTCGACTGGGTGCCGAAGTGGCTGCTGGCCTTCCCGATCGCGCTGCCGATCCTCGGCATCGCCTACCTGATCTGGGGTGTCTCCGGCCGCTGCCGCATCTGCGGCCAGAGGCTTTTCGTTCCGCGCGCGTGCCGGAAGAACGTCAAGGCCCACCACGTGCCCGGACTGGGCTACATTCTCCCGGTGAGCGTCCACATGCTCTTGTTCCGCTGGTTCCGCTGCACGTTCTGCGGCACTCCCGTCCGTTTGAAGAAATAGCGGCGCGCGCCTAACGAGCGGGGAAAATCGTGGACGAGAGCAGCCGGTTTTGCATCTTCGGCGGGATGATCCGTGCGAGCTTCGCGATTCTGGTCTTGGCCGCCCTCCTGCCATCGTGCGGCGCCGTCCGGAACAAGGTGGAGGCAGTCGCCAAGGCGGACGCCGACGAGGAACTGCCTTTCGGCCCCACCGGGATTCCCCCGCATCTCCGCGCCAACCGCGGCGCGGGGACCCCGATCACTCCGGGTGGAAACGCCGCACCCGTGCTGTCAAACCTCACGCCGGAAGAGGACATCGTTTACACCGACCCGGACAATCCCGAGGCCAGCCTGATCGAGCTGGCGGACATCCTTGCCGCGCCCCCGCCCGAAGCCGGCTCTTGGGAAAGCGATCCCGCCGCCGCGCGCCGGCGCTCGATGCGCGAGGGAAAACCGCTGCTCATCTGGTTCACGCACTCGAAGAACAGCCCGATGTGCAAGGCGCTCAGCCAGGAGCTTTTTTCAACGCGCGAGTTTGAGGACTGGGCGTCCGAGCGCTTCGTCCGCTTGCGCGTCGATGCGAATTTCAGCCAGCGCGACCCGAATCTCAGCTTCGAGGAACAGGCGCACCGCGACACCATTCGCAAGCACGCCGTCGACGACCTCAAGAAGCGCTACAAGGTGCTCGGGCACCCGTTTCTCGTCGTCCTCAAGCCGAATGGCGAGGTCGCCGGGAAATACCGCGGCTACAAGCGTGGCGACGCCGAGTTCCGTTGGGGCCAGCTCAAGCACGCCGCGATCGCAGCGAGTCACGCCTACGGAAACTGGCGGGCCGAGATGGAGGAAAAAGGCTACCGCGAATGGAGCGACCGCGAGGGCCGCCGGATCTTCGCCAAGCTGATCTCCTACAAGGATGGCGTCCTCATCCTCGTGGAGCCGGACGGCACCCGCGCGCGGACCAAGGAGAACGTCCTCTCCACTGCGGACCGCGCTTGGATCGCCGAGCAGAAACGGCTGCGGGGAATCCAGTAGCCGCCGCCTCCAAAGCCCCGGGGATTTCCGGGTTCCGGTGGTTGACTCCGCCGGAATGCCGCCGGAATACTCCGCGCGCCTCCCGCTCCCAGGATCATGGAAAACGTCATCATCATCGGCACCGGCTGCGCCGGCTACACCGCCGCCATCTACACCGCTCGCGCCAACCTGAGCCCGCTCCTCATTTCCGGCACCCAGCCGGGCGGCCAGCTCACCACCACCACCGAGGTCGAGAATTTTCCGGGGTTCCCGGAAGGCGTCATGGGGCCCGAGCTGATGATGAAAATGCAGCAGCAGGCCGAAAAGTTCGGTGCGCGCGTGGCTTGGGCCAACATCGATTCGGTCGAGCAGGAATCCGACGGCACATTCACGCTGAAAGCCGGAGAGGAGACGTTCCGCTCGAAGACGGTCATCGTCGCCACCGGCGCCGCGGCGAAATGGCTCGGACTGCCGCGCGAAAAGGAACTCGTCGGCCACGGTCTGACGTCCTGCGCCACCTGCGACGGCGCGTTCTACCGCGACGTCCCGGTCTGCGTCGTGGGCGGTGGCGACAGCGCCTGCGAAGAGGCGAATTTTCTCACCCGCTTTGCCAGCAAGGTCTATCTCATCCATCGCCGCGACGAGCTGCGGGCTTCGAAAATCATGGCCGAACGCGCGCTTTCGAACGAGAAGATCGAGCCGCTCTGGAACACCGCGCCGATCGAGTATCTCACCGACGCGAACAACGAGATGCGCGGCGTGAAGCTGAAAAACACAGTCACCGGCGAGGAGAGCGAGCTCGAGGTGAAGTGCGTCTTCGTCGCCATCGGTCACGTGCCGAACAGCGCCTTCCTCGGCAACCTCGTGGAAAAGGATGAGAACGGCTACATCCTCCAGCAGCCCGGCCGCACCGCCACCAAGACACCCGGCCTCTTCGCCGCCGGCGACGTCGCCGACCACTACTACCGCCAGGCCATCACCGCCGCCGGCCAAGGCTGCGCCGCCGCCCTCGAAGCCGAGCGCTACTTGACCGAGCACGAGTGACCCGCCTCGGCGGGGGCGCGTTTTCCGCTCGATGTCCGGTGTGGGATCTTCGATGTTCGGAAGCCATGCGCGTCCCGTTCATCGCCCGGTTTGCCTCGGCTGCCGCGCTTTCGTCGTCCTGTTCGAGCATCCCTCGGGGTGCGAGCTCGGATCACTACAGGCTTGATCTTGCCGGGTTCGGCTGGGAGCGCGATGGCGGGACGTAGGGGCGCGAGGCGCAAGCGGTCCTCGCAGTGACGCGAACCACGTCATCTCCTTCTCCGCTCTACCTGAAAGCTTATCTGCCGAATCCGGATGGTTCGCCGTCGGCCCCGATCGAGAAGGTGGATGCGGAGGGGAAGGGGGCCTTTGTCAGGTTCGAGGGCGTGAAACAGCGAGGATGGGTGCCGGGCGGTCGTGACGGGTATCATCTGGAGGTTTTCAGCGATCCCCGGTATTCCAACAAGACCGACTCGGTCTCCCAGGCTGCTGTCTGCATTCGTGCCGCCGCCGGTCCCGGGGCAGGGCGCCGGCAGTCCATGATCTCCATTTCCTTCATGAAGAACCGGTTCTTCGTCTACACGCTCACGTGTCTGGCTCTGCTCGCCGACGTCCGTGGCGAGAGGTCGCTCATCGACGTGTATCAACCGACCAGCCTCCTCGGCACCGATACGGAAGCGGATCCGCTGGGATCCGGCGAATGGATCGCCGCCACCATCGTATCGCGTCCCGTGATCATCGGCGGAGCGTTTCCCGAGTCGCCGGTTCACGCCATTTCTCTTCCGCACAAGATTGCCGGCGCACCGGACGGATTTCCCGCCGAGAGCAATCTGATCGTGATCGTCGGGGGGCAACTCCGGGCCGAGTGGGGGCAATCGGAGGACCGGATCATCGCCGACTTCTCCAAGGCTGAGGTGCCAGGCGATCTCGGGGTCACACTTCTCCAAGTGATGAAGATGACGGCCATATGCCTGGAGAGAACCCTTGGCGCGCGGCATGAGAAGCCGCTCAAGATCACTTGGCTTGCTCCTGACGGCGTGTCGCTTGTCGAGGCGGATCTTCCACTTCAGCTCGGAGGGCGCACGGAAGCGGCGGACGATCGTTGAAGTTGGCGTCGTACGACCCGGGGAAGCGGAGATGAGATGCGAGGACGCCGCAAGCGAGTTGTCCTGTGGCTGATCCTTGCGTGCCTCGCGCGGTTCGATGCCGTCGGCGTCGGAATCCAGAAGGCCGTCAGGCGGTCTACAAAGGGACGGACAAACTACCGAAACAGCTGTTGAACAGCTTTTTAGTGTGAGTGTTGACTGGTCCACGCGATGAGTAGGTGCCTGGCGAGACTTTCGGAGTCTATCCAATCAGACTTGGTGGGGGTTGGCCTTTCTCGAGCATGTTGGAGGTGCGAGCAGCAGACGTGTTCCGGGAGATCGACAACGGCGAGGGCTTGGCGCGATGTTAGTCTCCATCCTAGGCGGGGGTGCGGGGGTGCGAAGGTGCGAAGGTGCGAAGGTGCGAAGGTGCGAAGGTGCGCTTAAAGAACATGGTAAAGGGACAGACAGCTTATCGAGAAACCCTTGCCCCCGTCGCTCCAGCCGAGTAGGATCGGGCGCATGAGGAAATCCCGCT